>JBBRBM010000009.1:0-60652 GCA_038205745.1 Verrucomicrobiota bacterium
TAGAGCAGCGGGCGGTCGAGGATGCGCCCGTCGGCGACGCGGCGTTTTTCCATGAGCGACCAATAGCGGTGCTCCTTGCCGTCTTTGCGGCGCGTGTGGCACTTGAGATACATGCGGCGCCCAGATTATCAAGCTGGCGCCGGGCGTGGGAATGGGTCGGGTCTGCCCCAAGGCGTTTTGGGAAGCAGAACCTGCGGAAAATGGGGCGATTCACGCCATACCCCCCTGAAAAAAGTCAGAAAGCCAGTCGAGTTGCGAAAGATCGGCTAATGGGCGACACCGTTCTGAGGCGGTCGCGTCCTTCCCGCAGCCCCAATGGGCCGGTCTTGGAATTGAAGCCCGAGCCGCCGACACCGCCCAAGGGCGTCACCGGGAAATCCGTACTCTGTTTCGCGGCTCACACGCCATCGTCGAAATCGGATCTAATCTATTTTGCCGCCGCGCCCGCGCTGTTTGAGACGGCGCTCTCGCCGCTGCTGCTGACGGCAGTCACGGTGTAATAATACGTCGTTCCGGTGGGGACGGTATCTGAATACGATGTTGCTGTGCCGATGGTTGCCAGCAACGTGTAGGTGTCGTTGCTGGTGGTCGAACGGTAGATCTTGTTCTGTACAATTCCCGGCGTGGAAGACTGCGTCCAGTTCAGGCTGATCTTTCGTTTGGCTCCGGTCGCAGTCAGGTTGGTCGGAGGTTCGGTGGCAATCGGTGCCTGCGGCGTGGCGCTCACGGGCGATGACCAGGCGCCCGACCCAAAGGTGTTGTGGGCGGTGACGACGTATTCGTAGGTCGTACCGTTGATCAAGCTGATGTCGGTGTAGGTGGTTGCAGTGAGATCGGTCGCGACCTCGGTGTAACCGCCTCCAACTAGCCTGCGCAAGATCGTGTAGCTGGTCGCGCCTGTGCTGGCGGTCCACGTCAGTGTCACCGTCTGGTTGCCTGCAATAGCCTGCTGCAGCACCGGGGCGGCCGGCGGCGCCGTCATCGGGCTGACATCGGTGCGAATAAGGATTTGATCCACAAAGAGGTTGTCCAGTGCGTTCCTGCCAATCGTATGATCGGTGTCTTGCACGCGCACATACACCGTGCCCTGCAATGTCCCCGGCAGCGCGAAGACCTGATAGCTGCCATCGTCGCTCGTCGGCAGGACGATGGACGTCATGTCCTGGTAGGTGATGTCGTCGGTCGAGTAGCTGAACACGAAGCGATCTCCCTCGGCGTTGACCGGCTGAAAGGCTTGAAGGAAGAAGGTCACGCTCTGGCCGGGAGTCACGGTGAACACCCATTTATGCTCGAGGGCGCTGTAGCGTGTGACTGGCTTGCCACCGGCAAGCTTCTCGGTCAATTGCTCATACACGCCGTCGTCGGCGTAGGTATTGGCCCGGGTGCCCGTGAGTGTGCCGGCGACCGTGGTCTCGCTGGTGGCATACGCGTAGAGGAACGGTGCCGCCGCGGCCGTGGCGCCGGGAGCCGAGCAGCCCGCGCCGTTGCAGGCTCGGACGCGGTAGTAATAAGTCGTGCCGGTCGTCAATCCTGCGTCCACGAACACGGTCGCGTTGGCTGCAACGGCAGCCAGCGGCACCCAACTGCTGCCATCGGCGGATCGCTCAATCTGGAACCCGGATTCGTCCGTCGAGTTATCCGACCAGACCAGGCCGATTTCCGTGCCCGACATCGGCATCGCCGCCATGCCGGAGGGAGCGGCAGGCATCGGCGGAGGAGCGAGGTCGTCGCATTTGCCACTCCGGAATCTCCATGACCTGCGCCGTTGAAGGCGCTCACGTAATAGTAATAGGTCGTGGAGGGTTGCAGTTGGGTGACGAGGGTGCTGGTCACATCCGGACCCGTCGTGCCGATGGGGGTGTAACTCTGGCCATCCAGCGATTGATAAATCTCGAAGCCGGTTTCGTTTGCTGAAACGTCGGACCAAGCGAGCAATATCTCGGTGGTGAATTGCGCTCGGGCGACCGGGTTGGCCGGTGCCGCGGGCACTCCACCGATCGTGATGGTGAAGGGCTGGGACACCGTCTGCAGGCCACCGTTGTCGGTGGCCACGGCGGACAGGAAGTATTTGCCCATGGGGAGGTTGAAGGCCAACTCGTAGGGCGTCTCGGTGTCCTCGCCCAGCTTTGACGTTCCGGCAAAGAACTCGACCTTGCTCACCTGGCCGTCGTTGTCGGCCGCGCTTGCGGTGATGGCGACGAGCGCGGTTCCCTGGCCTTCGCTGAGGCTGAAGACCGAGCCACTCACCGGGTTGGTGATGGCCACCGTCGGTGGCGTATTGGCCGAGGTCGTAAATTGCCGCGCTTCGCTGGCCTTGGATTCCGTGCCGTCGGTGGCGGTCACATACCATTCATATTCTATCCCCGGCTGTAGTCCGGCCCAGATGGCACTCGTGGGCGTTCCTGAAGGGACGCCCGTGTTTTCCTGCACCAACTCGAACGACGTACCCGACTGCATCGGGTGGCTGAGCGCGAACTGGCTGTAGGCATTCGTTTCGTACTGGTTCAGCCAGGGCGAGTAGGTTTGGACGTAGATTTGATTGTTGTTCGGCGAAAATCTCAGCAGCCGGAGATTGCCATTCCCGCCGTTCGCATAATCTTGGAAGTCTGCGAGCAGGGTGTGAACGGAATTACCCGCGTAAACATCGGTGCGCCGGGCTTCGCCGGAGTTGTGCCCGCAAAGCATGAGGAAAAGGTTGGGATTGTCCCGCAGCGCGTTGTAGATGGCCTGCCCCTGCACGCCCCAGGCGGCGGTGGTTTCCAGCAAGTAATGGGTCACCACGATGCCACGGCGACCGGGATTGGCCTTGAGCAGGGCATCGGCCCAGTCGAGCACCGCCTGATCCGGGGTGGTGTCGTACTCAAAGTAAATGACGATGAAGTCGAATCCGCTGGCACTAAACAATTTTAGTTCATCGTGTTGACTTACGGGAAATGTGAACCCGGCAGGAGTCTCCTTCGTGTTCAATGGGGAGAAGACCCCATAGCGACCTGCGAAATGGCTTTTATCGTGAGCGAACGATCGAAGAGCCAATTGGTCTTCCTGAATCTGAACGTCAAACGTGTCCGATCGACACGGCGGTGAGCGCTGGTAATCGCGACAATCCCGTCCAATAGTGAAGCAGCATCCAAATGGAAAAAGCATCCAGCATCCGCAAAGTGGTATTTCTCGGCGATTACCTGCCAAGGAAATGCGGCATTGCTACGTTCACGACTGATCTGCGCTGCGCGGTCGCCGCCCAGTTTCCCAACATTCAATGCCAGGTCGTGCCGGTGAATGACATTGAGGAGGGCTATGATTACCCGCCCGAGGTGCGCTTTGAAATTGCGGAGCAGGATTTGCCGTCGTATCTGCGCGCGGCGGATTTCCTGAACATCAGCGACGTGGACGTGGTTTGCCTCGAACACGAGTTCGGCATTTTCGGCGGCGCGGCGGGCAGTCATGTGCTGGCTCTCCTGCGCGAACTGCGGATGCCGATCGTCACCACGCTGCACACCGTCCTGCGCGAGCCGAACGGGGAGCAACGCCGCGTGATGCGCGATTTGATTCGTCTTTCGACGCGGCTCGTGGTGATGAGCGAGCGCGGACGGGATTTTTTGCGCGATGTCTATCAGGCGCCGGAGAACAAGATCGACCTCATCCCGCATGGCATTCCCGACATGCCGTTTGCTGATCCGAATTATTTCAAAGACGAGTTCGCCGTCGCGGGCAAACAGGTGTTGCTCACGTTCGGTTTGCTCTCGCCCAACAAAGGCATCGAGTTCGCGCTGCGGTCGTTGCCCGACATCATCCGTGAATTTCCCAACGTCGTTTACATCGTGCTCGGGCAGACCCATCCGAACCTCTTGCGCGATGAGGGCGAAGCGTATCGCTTGAGCCTGGATCTTCTCGCGAAGGATCTCGGCGTGCAGAAGCACGTGGTGTTCTTCAACCGCTTCGTCGAGTTGGAGGAGTTGATGCGTTTCATCGGCGCGGCGGACATTTATCTCACGCCCTACCTGACCGAGACGCAGATCACCTCGGGCACGCTGGCGTACGCCTTCGGCACCGGGAACGCCGTGGTGTCCACGCCTTACTGGCACGCGGCGGAATTGTTGACGGAGGAGCGCGGCAAACTGGTTCCGTTTCGCGACAGCAAAGCCATCGCATCGGCGGTCGTCGAATTGCTGCGCGACGACACGCTGCGTCATTCGATGCGCAAGAATGCCTACAAACTGGGGCGCGACATGGTTTGGAGCCGGGTGGCGCAGCTCTACGTGAAGTCATTCGAGCAGGCGCGCCACGACCACAGCTTCGTTGGCACCAAGTCCTCTCCCATCAAGACGCTCGATGAGCAGCCCGGCCAGTTGCCGGTGTTGAAACTCGATCACCTGTTCCGGATGAGCGACTCGACGGGAATCTTTCAGCACGCCAGTTTCACCGTGCCGAATTTCGCCGAAGGCTATTGCACGGACGACAATGCGCGGGCGCTGGCGTTGGCGCTGCTGCTGAAACGACTGGGCCAAGGTTCACATCGTATTGGGACGCGTGCGGTCACCTATGCCGCGTTTCTGAACCACGCGTTTGATCTCGAGAAAAAACGGTTTCACAACTTCATGAGCTTCGATCGCCGTTGGCTCGACGACGTGGGCTCGGAGGATTGTCACGGCCACGCGCTGTGGGCGCTCGGGCTGTGTGTCGCGCAGGCAGGCCAGGGCAGTTTTCAGATGCTGGCCGCGCAACTGTTTGAACAAGCGCTGCCCGCGGTGGCCGAGTTTACCTCACCGCGCGCCTGGGCGATTGCGCTGATCGGCATTGATGATTACCTGCGGCGCCTGAGCGGCGACCGGCGCGTGACGCAGTTCCGCGAATTGCTTACGGCCAAGCTCGTGCAGCGTTACAACGATGCCGCCACCGACGAATGGCATTGGTTCGAGGAAGTCGTCTCTTACGCCAACGCCAAGCTGCCGCACGCGATGATTCTCAGCGGGCGCAGCATGAACAACAGCGCGATGATGGAACTCGGCCTCAAGACGCTGCGCTGGCTCGTGAAAATGCAGACTTCGGACGCAGGCTCCTTCCGGCCGATTGGCTCAAATGGATTTTATCCCCGCGGCAAGGAACGCGCGCTCTGGGATCAACAACCAATCGAAGCGCAGGCCACCGTGTCGGCGTGCATCGAAGCATATCAGGCGACGAATGATGCGATCTGGATCGCCGAGGCGCGGCGCGCCTTCGAATGGTTTCTCGGCCGCAATGATCTGGGCCTCGCACTTTACGATGCCACGACTGGCGGTTGTCGCGATGGATTGCACGTGGACCGGTTGAGCCAGAACCAGGGTGCCGAGTCCACGCTCGCGTTCCTGCTCGCGCTGACGGAGATGCAGGCGCTTCAGAACACACTCACCAGTTTCAAGGAGCCGAATGGAAAATAGCGCGCCCGCTGCGTGCGGACCTGTGCGTCAGCGCGCGCCTCACCGTTCAGTCAACCTGTAACCCATTCCCGACTCGGTGATGAACAACTCTGGCTGCGCGGGATTTGCCTCCAGCTTTTCCCGCAGGTGCGCCATGTAAACGCGCAGGTAATGCGTTTGCTCGACCGCAAATGCACGGTTCCTACATTGGGCTCGACACCAATTGCAGAAGCGAACAACGGAGGTTTAGCTCCGCGCAGTGTTCTCATTGTTTGTCCAACGCGAGATTGAGTTTCAACACGTTCACACCGGGATCGCCGAGCACGCCGAGATCGGGCGAATCGGTGTTCGCCCGCACGAGGGCACGCACTCTCTCGGCGTCGATGTTCCGGGCCTTGGCCACGCGCGCCACTTGAAGCTCGGCGTTGCGCAAACTGATGTGTGGGTCGAGTCCACTGCCAGAGGCGGTGACGGCATCGGCCGGCAATGGTTCAGTCTCACTCAAGCCGTTTTCTTTCCGATACGCTGCAACGCGTTCCTTGATCGCGTCGCTCAGCTTCTGCGAAGTTGGGCCGAGATTAATGCCGCTGGAGTTCGCGGCATCGTAGCCATTGCCCGCAGCAGATGGACGCGTGTGAAAATATTTTTCGCCGGAAAAATTTTGTCCGAGCCACTCCGAGCCGCGCACGGATCCGCTCGCATCGACAATCAGGCTTCCATTCGCCTTGTGATGAAACAACGCCTGGCCAATGCCGAACACAACGAGCGGATAGAGTCCGCAGCAGACGGCAGCCAACACAAGGGTCGCCGCCACTGCTCCGCGAATTTCAGAGAAGAATGTTTTCATAAAATTTAGGTGGCAGAAGCCACAAGGACTTGGGCTGGTCGAAGCGTGCTCTCATTAGCACCCGGCTTCAGCCGGGTGTAAGAGGCGGGTTCGCGATTTGAAACCGCTTCAGCGGTTTCCTCCTTTTCACAAAAACCGTTGAAACGGTTTGGCGACACCATCGTCACCGGGACACCCGGCTGAAGCCGGGTGCTAATGAGTGTCTGGCGCCGGACAAATTGGAGATACGATTGAATCATACGAGTCGAAGTGCCGTGACGATCACATCGATGGCCTTGATGCCGACGAACGGAATAATGACGCCGCCCAAGCCGTAGAGGAGCAGGTTGCGCTGGAGAATCGCCAACGCCCCCAGCGGTCTGTAAGCCACACCGCGCAACGCCAGTGGAATCAGCGCGATGATGATGAGCGCGATGATGATGAGCGCGATGATGATGAGCGCGATGATGATGAGCGCGATGATGATGAGCGCGCTCAGGATAGCGCTCGCCGAACTGTGCAGACCCATGATGTTCAGCGGCGCGATGGCCGGGAACGTCGCCATGAGCATCGCGGGAATGATGGCGAAATATTTCGCGACGTCGTTCGCGATGCTGAACGTCGTGAGCGATCCGCGCGTGATGAGCATCTGCTTTCCGTTCTCGTCGATGTCGATGAGCTTCGTGGGGTTGCTGTCGAGATCGACCATGTTGCCGGGTTCTCGCGCGGCTTGCGTGCCGGTGTTCATCGCCACACCGACATCAGCTTGCGCAAGTGCGGGTGCGTCGTTGGTTCCGTCGCCGGTCATCGCGACGAGGTGGCCGGCCGCCTGTTCATCGCGGATGCGCTTCAGCTTCGCTTCGGGCGTCGCTTGGGCCATGAAATCATCCACGCCGGCTTCGGCAGCAATCGCGGCGGCGGTGAGCGCATTGTCGCCCGTGATCATCACGGTGCGAATGCCCATCTTGCGGAGTTGCGCGAAGCGTTCCTTGATCCCGCCTTTCACCACGTCCTTGAGATGAACGACGCCGAGCACATCGCGTCCTTCGGCGACAACGAGCGGCGTGCCGCCCGAGCGTGAAATTTCGTCAACGCTCTTGATGACGGCCTCCGGAAAAGTTCCCCACCCAGCTTGTCCACGTAAACGCGGATCGAGTCCGCCGCGCCTTTGCGAATGCTGCGCGCGGGTTGCCCGTTACGCGCCGGAAAATCCACGCCGCTCATCCGCGTCTGCGCAGTGAATCGGACAAACGTCGCGTGCGGTTCGGCAACTTCACGGCCACGCAAATTGAACTTCTCTTTTGCGAGAACAACGATGCTGCGGCCTTCAGGAGTTTCATCAGCCAGCGATGCGAGTTGCGCCGCATCGGCCAGGCGTTCGGGCGTGATGTTCGGCGCGGGCAGAAACGCCGTCGCCATGCGATTGCCCAGCGTGATCGTTCCGGTCTTGTCGAGCATCAGCACATCAACGTCGCCCGCGGCTTCGACCGCGCGACCGTTCGTCGCCATCACGTTCCGGCGAATGAGGCGGTCAATTCCGCTGATGCCAATGGCGCTCAACAATCCGCCGATGGTCGTGGGAATCAGGCACACCAGCAACGCGATGAACACGGGCACTGAAAACACGGCGCTCGAATAAATCCCGAACGGCTTCAACGTCGCGCAGACGAGCAGGAAGATCAGCGTCAACGCAGCGAGCAGAATCGTCAGCGCAATTTCGTTGGGCGTTTTCTGGCGTGTGGCGCCTTCCACCATCGCGATCATGCGATCGAGAAAGCCGCCGCCCTTTTCCATCGTGACACGAATCACGATACGGTCGCTGATGACGCGCGTGCCGCCAGTCACCGCGCTCCGATCGCCGCCGCTCTCGCGAATGACGGGCGCGGATTCACCGGTGATGGCAGCCTCATCGACAGTCGCGATGCCTTCGATGACTTCGCCGTCAGCAGGAATTACATCGCCTGCTTCGCACACGACGTCGTCGCCCTTCTGAAGTTCAGGCGCAGGCACACGTTCCTCCTGACCATTGCGCAACCGGCGCGCGACCGTGTCCTTGCGTGCCTTGCGCAAACTGTCCGCCTGGGCCTTGCCGCGTCCCTCCGCGACAGCCTCGGCGAAATTCGCAAACAGGACGGTGAACCAAAGCCACACGGCGAGTTGAGCGATGAACCCACGTTCGCCCGCGGCGGTGAAAATCCGGACGGTCGTCAACACTGCGCCGACCATGGTCACGAACATGACGGGGTTCTTCACCATCAGCCGCGGGTCGAGCTTCACGAACGAGTCGTGAATCGCTGGGCCGACGATTTTCGAATCAAATAGGCTGGGAGCTTTCTGAGTCATGGAATAAATGCGTGTGAGTTCGAGAATTGAATGCCGTTGCTTGAATCAATCTTGTTTGCATGAAATGCTCTCGCCGTGAAAACAGTGCCTCTGACTGAAGCTCACGCGCGTATCGACGAAATCTTCGACGACGCGCAATCCGGCTCTCCCGTGCTCCTCGTGCGGGGCGGCCAAGTCGCGAAACTCGAACGCGTCGAGCCTCGTGAGTTCGGCGGAGACATGCAGACGTTAGAGAACATGCTTCTCGATGCCGTTCGCGGGCCGCACGCCGACTGGACTCCAAAGGATTTGGAGGACATTGCCCGTCGTGTGCAAGAACGCCGGGGCAAATGAGTCTGCGCATTCAGCGTTCCGACTGGTTCATCGGTGATCTGGAGCACTACGCTGCGTGGTACGATCATGAGGCGGGTTGGGAAGTCTCGGAACGTTTTTTGCGGTCAGTCGTGGCGACTCTGGCCCGATTGCCCGAGATGCCCAGTATCGGACATCCAACCTTCTTTCCCGCCTCCGAACTTCGCGGCCTTCGGTGCTGGCCCGCCGAAAGGCCGTTTCAGAAGCATCTGGTTTTCTATCGTAACAACGAAGCTGTGCTTTACGCGGAGCGGATCGTTCATGGCGCTCAGGAGCTGTCGCGACGGTTCATCGAGCCACCTGGTTCTGAAAGCGAGTGAGTTCATATTTATCCTGGGCGGCAAATCGGTCGGGTTAAAAGAGTTTCCCTTGCAAGGTGAGGAAGTGCTCAACGATGGGGCTGAGCGCGAGCACGGGCAAAAAATTCAGCGCGCCGATGAGCAACACCGTGCCGAGCAACAAAATGATGAACGTGCCGCCTGGCGCACCAGATCGACCCAGAAGTTGCCGAGCGTCTTCGTTGAATGCCGCGAGATGCCACGCACGAGCGCCGCGGCGAGCCCGATGCCCACGGCGGCGGAAACGAAGTTGTGCAGTGTCAGGCCGACCATCTGCGCGAAGTAACCGAGCGTCGACTCGCCGCCGTAGCTCTGCCAGTTCGTGTTCGTGGTGAAGCTGACGGCCGTGTTGAAGGCCAGGTGCGGACTCATCGCACCGAAGCCCTGCGGGTTCAACGGCAGCAAATGTTGCAGCCGCAATATGGCGTAGGTGAAGAGACAACTCACAAGGCTGAACAGCAGCATCGCGAAGGTGTATTGCTTCCAGTCGTGCTCGCGCGACGAGTCCACGCCCATGACGCGATACGTGATGCGCTCCATCGGACGCAGCACCGGGTCGAGCCACGTCTTGCCGTTCACATCCAGCACGCGCATCAGGTAAAGCCCCATGGGCTTCGTGATCAGCGCCAGCGCCGCGACGAAGAGAGTCCGTTGAATCCAGCCAGAAGCTTGCATGATGAGTCTTTAAAATTCTTCCGGATGAATCATCGCCACGAACAGGTAGGCGAAGAGCAACAGGGCGATGATGCCGACAACAATGGTTTCCATAGCTCCCTACCGCTCCGCGCAGAATTGAACATCGAAGCCGCTCGCGACGAAGAACGCGGCGACGATGCCGATGAAAATCAGATCATTCATACCCGGCTACGATGCACGCGCTCGCGGCGGGTGTTCAGTTGAAAGGCAGGCTGAAGTCGTGGCTGGCGACGGGAACAGGCTTCAACGCTGCGTCGTAGAAATTGATTGTGACGCCATGATCCTTCTCGACGAGGAATTCAGCTTTGGGTTCGGTCTTCTCGATGAAGCGTCCGCCTTTGGGGCCACCGAGATGTTTCTTGTCGGCAGCGTTCAGCGTGAACATCGCGGCGCAGAGCAGTCCCGCCAATGTGAGCAATGTTATTTTCATGTGTTTGATTCCAACTCCTGTTTGGTTGCTTCGGATGGTGCGCCACTCACGGTGCCGCGCTTTCGTTCCAACCCTTCGTAAAGCACGGGCAGCAATACAAGCGTGAGGAAAGTCGAGGTGATGATTCCGCCGATCACCACGGTCGCCAGCGGGCGTTGCACTTCCGCGCCTGCGCCGGTCGCAATCGCCATCGGGACGAAACCGAAGCTGGCGACGAGCGCGGTCATCAGTTTGGGGCGAAGGCGCGTCAACGTGCCTTCGACGACGGCTTCGCGGACGGTGCGTCCTTCGCGGCGCAACTGGTTGATGAAGCTGATGAGCATGATGCCGTTCAGGACGGCGATGCCACTGAGCGCGATAAAGCCGACGCCCGCGCTGATGGTGAACGGCATGTCCCGCACCCACAGCGCGAACACGCCGCCAGTCACGGCCAGCGGCACGCAGGCGAAGATGAGCGCGGCCTGGCGGAAACTGCCGAAGCTCATAAAAATCAGGAGGAAGATAAACACCATCGCCATCGGCACAATGAGTGCGAGCCGCGCCCGCGCCTGCTGCAAGTTCTCGAACTGTCCGCCGAACTCGTAGTAATAGCCGGGCGGGAACTTTACTTCGGCTTTGATCCGGGCCAGCGCCTCCTTCACGAATCCCTCCACGTCGCGCCCGCGCAGGTTCACCAGAATCGCGCCGCGCCGTTGGCCGGAGTCGCGGGTGACAGCGCCGACGGCTTCGGTCATCTCAAACTTTGCGACGTGACCGAGCGTGAGCAGACCGCCTTCGTCCGTTCGCACGGGCAGACGCTTCATCGTGTCCACGCTGCGGCGCGCGTCTTCAGCGAGGCGCACGACGATGGGAAAGCGGCGGTTGCCTTCGATGACCGTGCCGACTTCCTCGCCTGCAAGCGCGGTGGCGATGGCTTGGTTGAGGTCAGCGGCCTGCATGTTGTAACGGCGCAACGCGTCCCGGTCTGGTTTGATTTCCAGCAGCGGCGAACGTCCGAAGGCGTCGAACTCCACGTCGCCGCTGCCGGGGATTTGCCGCAGCAAGTCGCGAATCTCGGTGGACAGCCGCTCCAGTTCCTTGAAGTCGTCGCCGTAAATCTTCACCGCCAGGTCCGCGCGCACACCGGCCATCATTTCGTTGAAGCGCATCTGAATGGGCTGCGTGAACAAATAAGTCTGGCCGGGCGCGTGGACCGCAAGTTCGCGGCGCATCAACTCGATCAACTGGCCTTTCGTCGCGGGACGCCCGTTGATCTTGCGCCACTGCTTGCGCGGTTTGAGTTCGACGTAGGTGTCGCAGAGGTTCGCGCCCATTGGGTCAACGGCGATTTCCGCCGTGCCAATCAAACCGAACATGCGGTCGATCTCAGGAAATTTTTCCAGCAGGAGCTTCTCGGATTTTTGCTGCAGGTCGGTGGAAGCATCCAGCCCGGCGCTGCTGCTGCGGATGAATTGCAGGAGCATCGTGCCTTCATCGAGTTGGGGGATGAACTCCGCGCCCAGGCGGGTGAAGACGAATAACGATGAGCCGAACAACACCACGGCTGCGGCCACGACGACCAGCTTGAATCGGAGCGCCCACGCGAGCAGCGGCGTGTAAAGTGCCTTGAAGAAACGCACCAGCCAGTTGTCGTGCTCGCGGATTTTGCCGCTCAGAAAATACGAGCACAGCACCGGCATGAGCGTGAGCGCCAGCACGAGCGAACCCACCAGCGCAAAGATGACCGTGAGCGCCATCGGACGAAACATTTTCCCCTCGATCCCGGTGAGCGCGAGAATCGGCACATAGACCACCGTGATGATGAGCACGCCGAAAAACATCGGGTTGGCGACTTCCTTCGCCGAGTAGCTGACTTCGCGCATCCGCTCGCTGGCGGTGAGTTCGCGGCCAAGTTCCTTCTGCTTGTGCGCGAGATGGCGGATGATGTTTTCCACCATCACGACTGCGCCATCAATGATGAGGCCAAAATCAATCGCACCGAGACTCATCAGGTTGCCAGAGACGCGGCTTTCGACCATGCCGGTGAGGGCAAACAGCATGGAGAGCGGAATGGCCAGCGCCACGATGAAGGCGGCGCGCAGATTCCCCAGCAGCGCGAACAGCACGACCACCACGAGCAAAGCGCCCTCGAACAAACTCGTCTCGACCGTGCCCAGCGTGCGGTTCACCAAATCCGAGCGGTTGTAGAGCGGGCGCACTTCGACGCCCGGCGGGAGTTTCTCCTGAATGTGCGCAAGCTTGGCGGCCACGTCGCGCGCCACGATGCGGCTGTTGCCGCCCGCGAGCATCAATGCGCCGCCCACGACTCCTTCCGCGCCGTTCACCGTGGCCGCGCCGGTGCGGAAGCTCGACCCGATGCCCACCTCTGCCACATCCCGCACGAGCAACGTCTTCGCCGACCCCGCGAATTTGAGTGAGATGTTGGCAATCTCGTCCACCGTGCTGACGCGACTGTTGGCGCGGATGACGATTTGTTCGCCGCCAATTTCGACCAGCCCGCCGCCGACGTTCTCCGTGTTCTCGGAAATCTTGTGCGCCAATTCATCCAGGCTCAGGCCCACGCTGGCCAGTCGCGCCGGATCGGGCATGACGACGATTTGCTTTTCATAACCGCCGCTTGTGTTCACTTCCGCGACTCCGGGCGTGGCGCGAAGCAGAGGGCTGATGACGTATTCCTGAATCTGCTTGAGCGTCATCAGTTGTTCGCGTCTTGAACTCGTAGCAGCCGAGGTAACGAGGCTCTGATCAATTTCGGATTTCGGATTTCGGATTTCGGAATTTGAAGTGAGCCTCCTCACGTCGGCTGCTACAGGAGCAGTGGAACTGAACTCCACCGTGTAATAAAAGATTTCGCCTAACGCCGTGCTGATGGGCGCGAGTCGCGGCTGCAAACCGCCGGGCAACTTCTCCGCCGCGACGAGCAACCTTTCGCTCACCAGTTGGCGCGTGCGGTAGAGGTCAACGCCGTCCTCGAAGGTCATGCGGATTTGCGACAGGCCGAACTTCGAGAGCGAGCGCAGTTCAATCATGCCGGGCAATCCGGCCATCTGGCTTTCGAGCGGCAGCGTGACGAGCTTCTCGATTTCCTCCGGCGCGAGCGCGGGCACGGCGGTGTTGACGAGCACCTGCGGATTGGTGATGTCCGGCACGGCGTCAATCGGCAACTGTAGCGCGGACCAAACGCCCACGCCGATGAGCACGAGCGTCGCCAGCAGCACGAGCGCCCGCTGACGGAGCGACAGTTCAATGATTTTGAGAACCATGCGCTATTTCCCCTTGGCCGGCATGACGCAGCACGCCTGCCCGCCCTTCACTGCCGCGAGTTCCGTCATCCACAGCGACATCACCGGTTGCAACACGACCTGGTCGCCCGCGTAAAGGCCGTCCTTGATTTCCACGAGGTCGCCGCTCATCGCGCCCACCTTGACCGGCGCGCGGACCAGATACGTGCCGCTCACGGTGTAAACGGAATGTCCGTCACTGCATTCGATCAACGCCGCGCGCGGAATGGCGACGACTGTGGCCCCGGTATCAAGGTCCACGCTCGCCGAAAGAAACGCACTGAGGCCGGACACATCGGGCAAGTCAGTGAACTCGACGAGCACTTCGGCCATGCCCGTGGCCTTCTGCAATTCATCGTTCACGCGCGACACCTTCCCGGTGAGACTCGCGCCGCTCGACCGAGCGCGAACCGTCTGCCCACGCTTCAACCCCTTCGCTTCTTCCGGCGTGACCGTGGCGCTGGCGAGGATGGAATCCTTGCCCGTCTGATAGACGCGCAATTGCACGGCGAGCGTGGCCGGGACTTTCTGTTCCGTGACCTCGACAATTTTCACGCCGAGCGATTGGCGCGTGTCGTCCGGCACGAACAATCCATTTTTAGCGGTGTATTTCGGACCAATCTCAACCGCTGCTTCGCCTGCCGCCGACTCGTCCGGCTTCGGCTGGCAACTCGTCAGCGCGAGCGCCGCCAACAACAGACTCCAAACATAAAATGCATTTCGTTTCATAAACAAAAAATGGCTTCACCGACACAAACCGAAAGGGAGAAACAAATCGCGGTGCGTTCGCGCACCACGCCAGAAGGGGCAGTCCCAAGCAGGACTGATTACGAAGCGAAGGAAGGAGCGCGTGGCGGCGACGCTGTGCGGAAGGAAAATTGCCAATGCCCGGCCAGTTCGGGCGGCGCGGTGGCGGGAAGCTCGCGGCCGATTCCAGCGGACCGCTGAACCTCCAACAAAAACTCTGCGCAGTCGAATAGCGCCACACCCACCGGCGCGATGATGAGGAGTTGGTGTTGTTGCGGGAGAAAAGTGGCGGACGCCAGCACGCCGCACGGCTGGTCGCAGTTGCCAGGGCTGGGAACGGAAGGAGAATGTTCCTTCGAGCAACAATCCCGTTTGCCGAGCAGGCCCGACGCATCAATCAGGCAGCACGAAACCGCTGGCAACCAAACGAGCGCCAGCATCAACGCGACCGTTGCCTTGATACGCTGCACGGAGAAAGGAATACCAAACAGCCAGGCCCGCAGCAATGCGGGAGATTCGCCGCGCGACGGGGCAGGCGTCGAAGAATTGTGTTTCACCGCAACGGCGTTCATCTCGATTTCAACAGCCTCAGGTTGCAATCACGACCCATCTTCCACCGGCCTACACTTGCTTTCGGTTTTGGCGCGCGGCTCTGGCATTGCCCGCCGCGCGGTGAATGGCTGTCGCGCGGCGGGCGTCATCATCGCTCAATGGTCGCAGGTGCATCCGTACTCCGCGCGCTTGCAACCGCCGCAAGTATGCATGTCCAGCTTGAAGCGGAGGTTTTGCGGCTTGGCTTCGGCGGTTTGCCTGAACTGCACCACGACGTTGTAGCCGTCGCCTTCGGGCAACTTCGTCTTGCTCACGAGCGAGTCGCCTTTCTTCTCGAACTCCAATTTGGTTTTGCCGTCCTTCGTGTCGGCAATGGCCGTAACGGTCTGCGTCGTCGCCGCCACAGGTTTCATCGCTTCATTGTAGAAGTTGATGGTGACGGTGCGGTCCTTCTCAACGACGAACTCGGCGTGCGGCTCGGTTTTATCGAGGAGCTTGCCGCCTTTGGGCGTGGCGAGATGTTTGTGGGCGTCAGCCGCACCAACGGTGAGTAACCCGGCGCAAAGAACGCCGGCCAGTGTGAGGAATGATGTTTTCATGTTCAATGGATTGGCTCTGCGGCGACGGGCGGCACGTCACCTGCACTCGCAGGGCGCGCTTTCCGTTCCGCATCGCGCTTTTCTTTTCTTTCTTGTCGTCCTTCCATCCACTCGTAGAGCGTCGGAAGCAAAACCAACGTGAGGAAAGTCGAACTGAGGATGCCGCCGATGACGACGGTTGCGAGCGGCTTTTGAACTTCCGCTCCCGCGCCGCTGGCGATGGCCATCGGCACGAAACCGAGCGCAGCGACCAGCGCGGTCATCAGCACGGGGCGCAGCCTTGTCATTGCGCCTTCGCTAACACAGCTCTGAACGTCGCGGCCTTTTTCGCGCAACAGGTTGAAATAGGAAATCATCATCAGCCCGTTCAACACCGCAACGCCACTCAACGCGATGAAGCCCACGCCCGCCGAGATGCTGAAGGGCAGGCCGCGCAGCCAGAGCGCGAAGATGCCGCCGGTGACCGCTAGGGGAATGCCGGTATAGACGAGCAGCGTTTGGCGAAGGCTGCCCAGCGCCATGAATACCAGGATGAAAATGAGCGCCAAGGCGACCGGCACAACGACGGCCAGCCGCGCCCGCGCTTCCTGAAGGTTTTTGAACTGCCCGCCGAACTCCAAGGTGTAGCCTTCCGGCAGTTTGATTTGCTCGGCGATTTTCTTTTGCGCTTCGAGAACGAAACTCTCCACGTCGCGCCCGCGCAGGTTGATCATGATGGCGGCGCGCCGCTGGCTGAACTCGCGGGAGATGGCCGCGACCTGTTCCACCATGCGGAAGTCAGCGACCTGGCCGAGGGTGAGCAAACCGCCGTCGTCCACGCGCACGGGCAACCGTTTCAGTTCGTCAATCTTCTCGCGCAACTCCTCATTCAACCGCACCACGATGTCGAACCGGCGGTTGCCCTCGATGAGTTTGCCGACTTCCTGCCCGGCGAGCGCCGTGCCGACGACGCGGTTCAACTCGGAGGCGTGCAGGTTGTATTTGCCCATCGCTTCACGCTTGGGAACGATTTCGAGCAGCGGGGATTTGCCGAGCGCGTCAAATTCCACGTCCGCCGCGCCGGGGACTTTCTCCAGCACCTCGCGCGCCTCGCTGGCAATTTTTTCGATGACCTTGAAATCCTCGCCGAAGACTTTCACGGCGATGTCGGCGCGTGTGCCTTCGAGGATTTCGTTGAAGCGCATTTCGATGGGCTGGCTGAACAGGTGCGCCTCGCCGGGGACGTGTTTGGCAAGTTCCTCGGTCATCAAGTTCGCGAGTTCGTCCTTCGAGACGGTCTGGCCGTTGACCTTCCGCCATTCGCCCGGCGGTTTGAGCATGATGTAGGTGTCGGCCACGTTCACGCCCATCGGGTCGGTGGCAACTTCCGCCGTGCCGATGCGGCTGAACGTGTAGAGGACTTCGGGAAATTTTCCCACCAACACCTTTTCGCCACGCTTCTGCATGTCAATGCTGGCATCCAACCCGATGCTCGTGGTGCGGATCATGTGCGTGGCGAACGAGCCTTCGTCCAGTTGCGGCACGAATTCCGCGCCGAGCCGGGTGAACACCAGCGCGGCCAGCGCGAGCAACACCATGGCCGCGCCAGTGAAACGCCAGCGGAAACGCAGCGAAAGATTCAGCAAGGGCGAGTAGGCGCGCTTCGCCAGGCGGACGACCAACGTGTCGTCGTGGGTGGGTAGCACAGGCGACCCGCCTGTGGCGTCCGGCGACCCGCCGGACGCAACGGGAGAGCGCGTGGTTTGCGATGGCGTGCCGGGGATTAAATCGGGCGTCGCTCCCGTTCCGCGCGGCGAGTCGTCGCGCGGGGCGGGCGGGTCGCCCGCGCCACCCAGAAACCACGAGCACAGTGCGGGCATGAGTGTGAGCGCCAGCGCCAGCGCGCCGACGAGTGCGAAGATGACTGTCATCGCCATCGGCTTGAACATTTTTCCTTCGATGCCGGTGAGCGCGAGAATCGGGAAATAAACCACCGTGATGATGAGCACGCCGAAGAACATCGGTGTGGCGACTTCCTTCGCCGAAACGAGCACTTCATGCGCGCGTTCGGTCGCCGTGAGTTTGCGTCCGAGCTTGTGTTGCTTCTCGCCGAGATGCCGGATGATATTTTCCACCATCACGACCGCACCGTCGATGATGAGACCGAAGTCAATTGCGCCGAGACTCATCAAGTTGCCGGAGACGCGGCCTTGCACCATGCCGGTCATCGCCATGAGCAGCGAAAGAGGAATCGCCAGCGCCACGATAAGCGCCCCGCGCCAGTTGCCGAGCAGGGCGAGCAAGACGACCACGACGAGAATCGCGCCCTCGAACAAACTGGTTTTCACCGTGCGAATGGTGCGGTCCACCAACACCGTGCGGTCATAGACGGGGATGACTTGCACGCCTGCGGGGAGGTTGGGCTGAATCTCCTTGAGCTTCGCGGCCACGGCCTTGGAAACCAGGCGGCTGTTTTCGCCCGAAAGCATGAGGGCGACCCCCAGCACGCACTCGTCGCCGTTGTAAGTGGCCGAGCCAGTGCGCACGGCTTTGCCGATGCCCACGTCGGCCACATCTTTCACCCGCATCGCGGTGGCGCGCGAGCCGAACTTGAGCGGAAGCTGTTCGATGTCGGCGATGGTTTGCACGCGGCCCGCCGCACGCACGGCGATTTGCTCGCCGCCGAGTTGAATCACGCTGCCGCCGACGTTCTCGACATTCTCGCCCACGGCCTCGGCGATTTCGCTGAACGACATGCCGACGCTCTTGAGCTTGTCGGGATTGGGCGAAATGACGATTTGCTTTTCGTAGCCGCCCTGCGCATTCACTTCCGCCACGCCCGGCGTCGTCCGCAAGCGCGGCTTGATGACGTAATCGTGGATGAGCTTCAACTCCATCAACTGCGCCTCGCGCGTCGGCGGTTTGTTCGTGGCGTCTTTGGTGTATTCGACCACGTAGTAATAAATCTCGCCCAGGCCGGTGCTGATGGGAGCAAGCTTGGGCGTGAGGCCCGCGGGCAATTCATCCAGGACCGTCTGCAACCGTTCGCTGACCAACTGGCGCGAGCGATAGATGTCCGTGCCCTCCTCAAAGATGAGGTTGACTTGGGACAGCCCGAATTTCGAGAGCGAGCGCAACTCGATGAGGCCGGGTATGCCCGCCATCTCCTTCTCGATGGGAAAGGTGACGAGCTTTTCGATTTCCTCCGGCGCGAGGGAAGCCACGGCGGTGTTCATCTGCACCTGCACGTTCGTGATGTCCGGCACCGCGTCGATGGGCAGGCGCAGGGCGGACCACACGCCGATGCCGATCAGCACCACCGTGGCCAGCAGCACGAACACACGCTGGCGAACAGAAAATTCAAGAAGGCGGTTCAACATAAAGTGATGGTCATGCCCTCGACGCCAATGGCGGCGAGCGCATCCTTCACTTCCTCCAACTTGAAGGGTTTGATGATGGCTTCGATTTTTTTCATGAGGTAAGCCTTCCTAGTGACTGTGTCCGCCGCCTTTGGTCGCGCGCAGTTCGATGAGCCAGAGCGCCTGGACGGGTTCCGTGACGACTTGATCTCCCGCCAATAACCCATCCGTGATTTCAACGAACTCACCCGATTCGACGCCGGTCTTTACGGCGGTTCGGAGGAACGCGTCGCCATTGACACCATAAACGAACGTGCCTTCCGACGTGCGGAGCACGGCCGATTTGGGAACCGCAGTCACAGCTTCTTCGCGTGGCAGGGTGATGAGGGCTGGAACAAATTCACCTGGCTTGAGGACCGTTGCGGCGTTCGACACGCCGACGACAATCTCGGCTTCGCCGAACGCGGTCGCCCTTTGCACACTCGCCACCACTCCGGCCAGCGTCGTATTCGTCCCTTTCAGGATTTGCACGGGCTGGCCCGGCTTGATCGCCGCGATGGAATTCGTCGAAACGAACCCCGAGCCATGCACGTCGCAGCCGGAGTGATCCAACTCATTCAATTTGTGATGATGCTTCTGGCCGAACACCTGCACGCTAAAACGAAGTTGGAACGGCAGCTTCTGTTCCGTGACATCCACCACTTCGACACCAAGAATCTTGCGCGTCTCGGGAGTAAACATGACGCCCTTGCCCGCTTTGAATGACGCGCCGGCCGGAGCTTCCTCGTGGCCGTGTCCGTCATCTTTTCCTTCACCCTTTTCGGCCCCGTGATCGCCGTCTTTGTTCTTTCCACAACCGGCAACGAGTGCAGCCACAAGAGCCAGGGCCAGAGCGAATGCGCGAAACGGCCTCACTTCTTCTCCTCGGCCTGGGGCTTCTCTCCGGCCCGGGTGGTGGTGGCCAGCGGCTCGGCCAATCCGGTGAGCAATTGAATGTTCTGCGCCGCTTCGAGCGCCTCCCGCTTGGTGTCGAGCAAACCTTCGACCGCTTCCAAATATTTTTCCTGCAACTCAACGTAAGTCGCGATCGGCACCGCTCCGAGCCGGTAGTGGCGATCGGAAACTTCCGCCGCTTCGCGGAAATGCTGCACCGAGTCCGCGCGCCAGCGGCTCATCTCGCGCAGCTTCACCTGGTAGGTCGAGGCCGCCGACACGACTTGACGCTCGACGTCGCGCTGCACCACCGCGTAGGACGCTTCGGCCTGGAGCTGTCGCGCGCGCGCTGTGTCGATGTTGCCCTGGTTGCGGTTCCACAGCGGCAGCGGAAACGAAATGCCGACGCCGATGACACGCTCGGTTTCCGCGCCGACTTTTTCCTGCGAGAAGCTGGGGCCAATGGACAGCGCGGGATACCGCTCGTTCTTCGCCAGCGCCACGCGAAAACCTTGCTGGGCCAGTTCCACCGCGCGCAGCCGCAGTTCGAAATTGTTCGTGCGCGCCAGCGCCAACACCGTCCCTAAATCCTCCGGCGGACGAAACGCAAACTCTGCGGGCTGCACTGTGAACTGCGTGTCGGCGGGCTGGCCGCGGAGTTGGTTCAACTCCAGCAAAGCCAGTTGAATGGCCAGCGCGCCCTCGGTGGCTTTGCGTTGCATGGTGAGTTCCGTCGCCTCGATGATGCGCGTTTCCAGCAAAGGCGTAAGGCCGGCGGGGTCGCGCTGCACGAGCACTTCGCGCAACGCATTGAAACGATCCGCGACCTCGCGCGCCACCGCGGATTTTTCCTGCGCCGCAAAAATGTTGTAAGCCAGCAGGCTCACGCGCGTCGCGAGCGCCACGCGGAAGCGTTCGTAGCCCACCTCGGCCAGTTCGACTTCGCGATTGGCGATGGCCTTGCGCAACCCGATGCGCCCCGGCCACTCGAACGGCTGCACGACCGACACCGACCATGCCATTCCCTCGCCAGACAGCCCACCGCCGTTCACGCGCTTCTGTCCCCCGCTGCCGCTCAACTCGGGGTTGGGATACGTGCCGGCCTGGCGTCGCCCGCCCTTCGTCGCCGCGATCTCCGCGCGATAGAAGTTCAGTTCGGGATTGTGCTCCAGCACTTCCAGCACGAGCGACTCCAGCGTCGCGGCGTTGGTGCCCGGAGGCGCATTGGTCGAGATGGCAGCGTCGGCTGCGAACAGCGCGGTCGAAGTTAACAAGGAACCACTCAGCAAAAATTTCAGACAAATATTTCGTTTCATAAGCGAACAGAGAACAAGGAACACGACGGAACAACACAGGCGTGCGAACACGCCATCAATGGGGATATCCTCAGCGCGAGGACGGCTTACGAAACGAAGGAAGGAGCGCGCGGCGGAAGCGCAGTGCGGAAAGAGAATTGCCAGGTGGAAAGAAACTCGGGCGGATTCTTGATGAGAGCGATGGCCCCTTCGTCCACGGGACGTTCCGCAGTCAGAATGACGGAGACCACCGCAAAAATCGGCGGGGCGACATCCACATCGGCCTGGGAGATTCGGTAGGACGGGGATTCCAACTGGGAACACGCGTCTGCATCGCAATGGTTATCGCCCTCCGGAGTTACCGGAGCGCATTTCAGAAACTCCAAACCACGAACGTCCTCCAACATGCAGTGGGAGGTAACGGGCACCCACAGCACCAGAAGAACGAGCCCGACGATTTGGTGCAGTCGCTTCACGATGTAACAGTTAGTTCAACCCATTCATCGGCACAATCTCAAAGTCCCCTTATTCCTCGTGTGCGTCGGCATTGCCTAAAGCATTGATCCGGATGCGGAGTCGAACTCTCATTCGCCTTTGCAGTGAATTAAAAAGACATTTCGAAACGTGGAACTACATTCGATCCAAGGAATGAAAACCGTCCCGCGTTCTATCGTCCACGCCAATCGCATTGGCCCGACTCTCGTGCCCGACCGCTCGCGCGTGTTGATGCGCCCCTTCCGTCCGACCACTGAAGACATCGCGCGACGAATCGTGGCGCAGGTCATGGCGTTGCCAGAGGCGGAGGTGGCGCGAGTGCTGAAAGGCGTGATGGCGGAATTCGGAGACCGGCATCACGCGGTGGAGAGGTTTTTTCACAATCGGTTCACGCAGGTAAGCCATCTTATCTCAGGATCGAAAAGGCCTTCACCGAAACGCCGGACGCTGATCGGCGCATACTTCACCCACGAGTATTCTCCCGAATCCGCAGCGCTGTTTAATCCATCGATCGTGCCGCACCCCGACCAGACCGGTGTGCCACGGGGCGCGCTGCGTTTCATCCTGAGTTTGCGCGCCACGGGGGAGGGACACATTTCGTCCATCACGTTTCGCGACGGCGTCATCAATGCAACGCATCGCATTATGCTTACGCCGCCGGTGGAATTTGCGACTGAGCCGGAGCGCGCGCCCAATGTGTCGTACGACAAGCCGTTGTTTGCCCGCAAGCTTCAGGAGTTGGGCGTGCAGAATAAGTTTTGTCGCAGCGTGCTGGAGCAACTCAATGATTCGTTCACCATGAAGGAGTTGCGTCAGGTGTTGCCGGCGGAACGCAAACACGCAGAGCCATCCGATGCCGCGGCCGACCGAGCTGCGCGCGGTATCCTCCTGCTGGCCGAGTCGAATTACGAAGTACACTTCGACGAATCCCAACCGGTTTCGCAGCGCGTCATCTTTCCGTCCACGCCCAGCCAGAGCAACGGCATCGAGGACGCCCGCTTCGTCCGGTTCGCCAATGACGACGGCAGCTTTACCTATTACGCGACCTACACGGCTTACGATGGGAAGATCATCCTGCCCCAGCTTTTGGAGACGCCGGACTTCGTGAATTTCAAATTCATTACCCTGAACGGCCCGGCCGTGCAGAACAAAGGCATGGCCCTCTTTCCGCGGAAGATTGACGGCCATTACGCCATGATCTCGCGCCAGGACGACGAGAACATTCTCATCATGTTCTCGGACAACATTCATTTCTGGGCCGAGCCGAAGCTGCTGCTCTCGCCCGAGCAACCGTGGGAATTCATCAAGATGGGCAACTGCGGCTCACCGATTGAAACTGAAGCGGGCTGGCTGGTGCTCAGCCACGGCGTCGGCGCCATGCGCAAGTATTGCATCGGGGCGTTCCTGCTCGACTTGAAGGATCCCACGCGTGTCATCGGCCGGCTGCGCGAACCCTTGCTCTCGCCAAATGAATCCGAGCGCGAAGGTTACGTGCCGAATGTCGTTTACACCTGCGGCGCCCTGCTGCACGGCGGTGAACTCGTGATTCCTTATGCGATGAGTGACTCGGCCACGAGCTTCGCGACCGTTTCGCTCGACAAGCTGCTGAAGGCGATGCAATGAGACGCGGCGGGACTTGTTCGATCGGCAGTGAGCTGTAAACTGGTCTCCATCACAGCCATGAATTCCAAGCTCAACCTTTGCACCCTCTTCGCTACTATATTGCTGGCGACAAACATTTCGTCTCTCGCCGCCACCGTCCGCCTGCCACGCAGCACGCCGGAAGCGCAGGGCGTTTCTTCCGCTGAAGTTCGGGCCTTCGTGGAAGCCGCCGATCAACAGATCCGTGAGATGCACAGCTTCATGCTCGTGCGGCATGGACATGTCGTCGTGGAGTGCTGGTGGAAGCCGGAAGCCGCGGACAAACCGCACGTGCTGCACTCGCTGAGCAAGAGTTTCACTTCCACCGCGGTGGGACTCGCGGTCGCTGATGGCAAGTTGAGCGTGGACGATCCGGTGCTGAAATTCTTTCCCGAGGACGCGCCGCCTAATCCTTCAGACAAGCTCAAAGCCATGCGCGTGCGCGATTTGCTCACGATGACCAGCGGCCATGAAATCGAAGTGAAGTTCAACACCAACACGCCGTGGGTGCAGTCCTTCCTCGCGCATCCCGTGCCCTTCAAGCCCGGCACGCATTTCCAATACAACACTCCCGGCACGCACATGCTCTCGGCCATCGTGCGCAAGGTGACTGGCGAATCCGTGCTCGACTATCTCAAGTCGCGCCTCTTCGAACCGCTCGGCATCGAGAACCCCGACTGGCCGGGCAGTCCGCAGGGCAACACCTATGGCGGTTGGGGACTGAAGATTCGCACGGAAGACATCGCGAAGTTCGGCCAACTCTATTTGCAGAAGGGCAAGTGGAACGGCACGCAACTCGTGCCTGCATCATGGGTCGAGCAAGCGACTGCGAAACAAGTCTCCAATGGCAGCGATCCGACGAAAGATTGGGATCAGGGTTACGGCTTCCAATTCTGGCGTTGCCGCAACGGCGCTTATCGTGGCGACGGCGCGAACGGACAATTCTGCATCGTGATGCCGGAGCAGGACGCGGTTGTCGCCATCACCGCCGACACGCGCGACATGCAGGCCGAGATCAACGTCGTGTGGGACAAATTGCTGCCCGCTTTTCATCCCAAGCGATTGCGCGCCAACAAGGAAGAGAACCTCAAAATCGAGCAGACTCTTGCGAATCTGGAAGTCCGCCCGCGCACCAATGCGCCGTCCGCCCGGGTGAGCAAGTTGTGATAGCCGTGCGGTAACGAACGCGGCTTCCGGCCATTCAGTTCCAGGCGGATTTCAGATGAATGAGCTTGAGCCGCTTCATCGTCACTCGTCCCCCGGTGGCCTTGAGCGAAAGCCCGCTCTCGGTGGCCAGAAAACACTTCGACATCGACTCTTCACCGTCGTTGGCAAATGCCTCCACCGAGGTGCGATCCACCAGCACGTCAAAGCTCGTTAGGTCAGTCGAGACAGTCACAGACTTTGTTCCGAACGCCATGCTGTGGCGCGCCATTGCCAGCCGGGTGCCGCGCACGTTCAATGTGAGCGTGGCACCTTCTTCGATCGTCACGTCAGCTTGAATGCGAAACAAATCTCCCGACGGCGCGAGTGGCAATGATTGGCCGGCGTTCAAGGTGTGATTCGTCCAGGTGACTTCGCTGTCGTATAAGCCCTCAATTTCACGAACCGGTCTGCGGAACAGCCGCGACCCCTTCACCGTGGTGCGCAGTGTGAGTTCGCGCGGAAATGTAACCTGTTGGTTGAAGGGCATGTCTGGATACACGCCACCGCTCATCCACGCGGCCTGGACCCGGCGACGGTCTGGAGCGTTCTCCCACGATTGCGTCGCATAAAAATTCGGGCCCGCGTCCGAATCAAACTGCGCTGTCTCTTCCTTGAATTCGACGCCATTGAACTCGCCGATCGAATACTTCCCGTTACCTCGAATGAGAATCCATTTCATCTTTTCCGCATCGCCATCGAGCGGCAGTTGGAAAAAGTCCGGGCATTCATAGCTGTTGCGGATGGGATGCTTCTCGTCGTGCCATGAAAGGAGATTGGTGGACGTGAAGATGTGATAGAGGCGTTCCTTGTTCTGCTCGCCGTAGAGAAGCATCACCCAACGCGCGGTCGGGGCATGCAAAAAAACTTTGGGATCACGCTCCGGGTGAACCAGCAACGGGTTGTTGCTGTAGTGCTGCCATGAACGTCCACGATTCAGACTTTAGGAAATGCAGTGGGTGCGATTGTCATTGCGTGACCAAAATGCCACGAGCGGCGGATGGTTCGTGTCCACGCTCAAACCAGACGTGTTCGCGTAGTCCACCACACAGGTGCCCGACTGCACACCTCTGTCCAGTTGCTCCTCCCAGAAAGCCGGCTCCAACTCGGTCCAATGCACCAGGTTTTTGCTGACAGCGTGAATCCAGCACTTGTTCCACCGCTGCGCGAATAGATGATACTCGCCCTCGTAATAAATCAGCCCGTTGAGATCATTGAGCCATCCCTCCTGCCGCATCCCGGGGTTCAGCCGATCCATGGTCCATTGTCGCGCAGTGAAATGAAATTGCGGACGGTGGGTCTCCTGATACAGCGGCTGAGTGACCGCAGGCAGTCGCTCGGGCCGCTCGGTCTGAACGATGTGGTCTATATTGATGTGGCCCCAGGTTCCCCTGGCGTCATCCACGATCTGAATTCGCGCTGCCTGCCCAACAAACGGGCGAACGTCCCAACTGGCCGGCACCAAACGATCGCTGTTCCAGCCCGTGGCACTTTTAACAATCTTGCCCGCCACCAGCAGATTGAGACACGCGTGGTGTTCATATCCGCCGCCGGCGATGAGAAAGGAAATATACGGTCGCTCGATTTTGAATTCCGGCGAAGTGAGCGAACCAACCGGGCTGTCACCTTCGACATCGCTGCTCGCCACGCCATGGCCACGAGCATTCTCGATTTCCAATTCCTTCAGTTGCGCATCGCGAGCAGGTCCACGAAGAAACGCACTCCCATCGGCTTTCCACGCTCCATAGTCCCGGGCTTCAAAGTCCGCGATCAAAACATCCTCGGCCGATGCCGCGCGAAACGCGAACGCGAACGCCGAAAGGAGGCTTGGAATCAATGTCCGCGAAAAGGGTTTCATTGGATCAAGCGTCCTCGCTTCGAGAACGAATTTGAAGAACCGTAAATGCGGCGACGGACACACGCCCCTCCGCCCCATCCCTCACTCCTGCAAGCCAGCCTTGCGCAACTTGGGCGCGATGACCCTTTGGCAATAGGGCATCCGCTTGTTGAGGCGATAGTAATCCTGATGATAATTCTCCGCCGGAAAAAACTCCGCCGCCTTCGTGATCTCCGTGACGATTGGTCTCAAGAATTCCTTTGCCGCGTCGCTTCGTGATTTCTCCGCCACCAATTTTTGCGCATCCGTCTCGAAGAAGATCCCCGAGCGATACTGTGTTCCCACGTCAGCGCCCTGACGATTCAGCGTGGTCGGGTCGTGGGTTTTCCAGAACAGGGCCAGGATTTTCTCCAACGTCACCTTCTTGGGATCGTAAACAATTTGCGTCACCTCGGCATGTCCGGTCTGCCCGGTGCAAACCTGTTCGTAGCTCGGTTTTTTCACCGTGCCGCCCATGTAACCCGAAGTCACCGACACCACGCCGGTGATTTGCTCGAACACTGCCTCCGTACACCAGAAACAGCCCGCGCCCAGCGTGATGATCTCCGTGCCGGCCGGTTTGATCGCGCCTGCCGAATTCGTCGGCTCGGCCCACGCCGGCAATAGACTGGCCAGGACCAACAAAAAGATGTGCCTCATATTTATCATAAAGGTCGCCTGAAACGTTGTTACCTTTCACCTGATCCGCAATCCGCACCCGCCGCTCCCGTTGGATGCTCGAAGGCGTCGCTATCATCTTCCTCCGCGCGCGGCTGCAGACATTTGAAATCCTTCTCGATCGCCAGCTTCAATCCCCAATCCGTTTGTGCGTAAATCCCCACTTCATCAGAGTCCGCCCAGCGCATCCCCATCACGGACGGCACCCGTACGGTAATCGTATTCCCTTCGATCAGCGCGATCATGTTCCCGGTGTCCTTGGACAACTCAATGCGATACCCCATTCGATCTTCCGCGCGTGGGCCGATCTGAATCGTCTCTTCCAAAAAACCGCTTCTGGCCAATGCCGCGACATCGCTTTGCGTCAGGCGCAAACGCAACGAAGGACTTCGCAACCGCAGCTTCATGCGCCGATGGTAAGGGCGCGAGAGACAACGTCAAATCCCGCGCTCGGAAGTTCCGTGCCGGTGCATGAGTGGATGGTCGTTTGCTGGCGGAAGAACTTTCCGGGTCTCGACAACTTGCAGAAGGACGACGACGGTGAGCCGATGAAGAACTGGTGGCCGTTTTTGTTTTACTGATCACCGCCGCGTGACGCTGCGGATTGGAAATGCCACGCGGATTTTCTTCTGTGACCTGCGCCCGGAGCTCGCTAGTTTCGCCGCAACGCATCGGCCCATGAAAAAATCTTTTCTCACACTGATCCTCACTTTGTTTGCCGCCACCTCGCTGTTTGCCGCCGAGTCCGCCGCTGTTGAGACGTGGCACCCGCAGACGCTTGGCCACGCGTTGTTGTACATGGTGCTGTTCGCCGCCATCGGAATTGCGGTGGCCATCATTGGCTACAAGGTGTTCGACAAGTTCACGCCCGGCGACCTGCACAAGGAGATCGTGGAGAAGCAGAACGTGGCGGCAGCGATCATTGCCGGCGCGATCGTGCTCGGCATTTGCATCATCGTGGCCGCGGCGATGATCGGTTGAGCCGGTGAAACGAAGCAGAAGCATTCGGTTGGTGCTGATCGGCGGAATTTCCGCAGGAGCGCTCACGAGTTGCGGGCCGTCTCCAACGTCCGTGACGACGGACGACGCCTTCACGAACAATTATCACATGCCCGGCGTGGGCTATTATCACGCGCCGTTTCGCGCCTGGTATCCGCTGCCGTACAATCATTACGACGCGCAGACCTCGCGCTACTTTCAAGGTGGGCAATGGGCTCCATCGCCGCACCAGAGCGTCGTGAATATTTCATCTCCAACTGCTGAAGCCGCCCGGCAAGTGGCGCAGCAAAACCCGGTGCGCCGGAGCGGTTTCGGAAACAGCTCGCGCAGCCATTCGATTGGTTCGTGATGCAACGACACGTTTGCCAGCCTCGACCTGATTGGCGCGAACGCGTCGCGTCGGTGGGCCTCACCTATCATTCGCACGAGGACGGGCCGTATTGGGATGAGTCGGCGTACTACGAGATCACACGCGCTGAAGTGGAGACGATCGAGCGCGCTGGCAACGAACTGCACAAACTTTGCCTGCGCGCAGCGGAAGCCGTGATCGAAAATAACTGGTGGTCGCGTTTGGGAATTCCGGAAAGCGCGGTGTCAGGAATTCTCGGCTCGTGGGAGCGCGATGATTTCAGTTTGTACGGACGGTTCGACCTCGCGTTTCAACCTGGCGAAGAACCGAAGCTCCTCGAATACAACGCCGATACGCCGACTGCACTTGTCGAGGCCTCCGTCGCGCAATGGTTCTGGTTGCAGGAACGCCACCATGATGCCGACCAATTCAATTCCATTCACGAGCGATTGATCGAAGCGTGGCGACGCTGGGCCGGATCGACGATTCACTTCAGCAGCATCAAGGAGCATCCCGAGGACGAGCAGACGGTTCTCTACTTGCGCGACACGTGCGAGCAAGCCGGCGTGCGCACGCGGCCTGTGTTCGTGGAGGACATCGGCTGGGACGAGAAGCAGCGCAGCTTCGTGGATCTCGATATGGAAGCGATCAAGCGTTGCTTCAAGCTGTATCCGTGGGAATGGATGTGGCACGAGGAGTTCGCGCCGTTGCTCGCGCTCGACGGCACGCAGTTCATCGAGCCGACGTGGAAGATGCTGTTGAGCAACAAAGGTTTGCTCCCCGTGCTTTGGGAACTGTTTCCCGATCATCCGAATCTGTTGCCTGCTTACGACGACGCAGCGCCGCTCCGTCACTCGTACGTGCGCAAGCCGCGACTGAGCCGCGAGGGAAGCAACGTGACGTGGATCGAGGGCGGCGTGGTCGTGGAGGAAACGGGCGGTGATTACGGTGAGGAAGGTCACGTGTTTCAAGCGCTCGCGCCGATTCCGGACTTTGATGGACATCGGCCGATCTTCGGAGTCTGGGTCGTCGATCACGAAGCGGCGGGCCTGGGCATTCGCGAAGACACGAGGCGCATCACCGGAAACCTGAGTCGCTTCGTGCCGCACCTTTTCCGCTGAATGAAATACGCAAACACAACGCCGCTTGAACTCGGCATGACGGGCGAGTTCCTCGGGAAACGCTATCGCATTGCCGGTCGATTGGTCATGGGCATGGACGAGGGAGGCGAGACTTACACGTGGAATGAGTTTCATCTCGTGGCCGACGACGGCAGCAGCACGACACTGGTTCACGAAGTCACTGAGAATGGTGTCGAGTGGCGGATGTTCACGCTCATCGAGCCAATGCATTCGCTGACTGCCGCCGAAGCCGCGTCGCGTCGCGTCGGCGAATCCATCGACATCAGTGGCAAGTCGATGCGGATCAACTGCGTGGATGAATCACGCGTTCTACACATCGAGGGTGAAGCGCCCGAGGGCGTGGACCTCGGGGACGTAGCGCACTACTTCAACGCCGAGTCCGGAAACGAAATGATCGTCGTGAGCTGGACCGGCGACGAAGTGGAATTCTATCGCGGCGTCACGTTGCCGGCTCAGGCGGTGACCGGCGCATTCGGCGTGCCCCCGGCATCTTGCCGGGTCGGGACTCCGATGCAAACAAGCGGTGCCTCGGTTTTTGACAACGCTGGAACCCGGCAAGATGCCGGGGGCACGTTCGCGTTGCGTCCACCGATGAACTCAGCGAATCGCGCCGGGATCAGCGGGAAAATGATCGCGGGGGTCGTCGCCGTGCTGATTGCCGTCGCAGGGCTTTGGTTCTTCAACTCTTCGCGCACGAAATCTTCCACGCCACCGAAGCTGCCGAAGACGCAACTCATCGTCGGCAAATCCGGCGAGCTGCTGGCGACACGCTATCGCATCACGGGTCGCGCTGTGGTGGAGATCGCGCGCGTCGGCAAACGCTTTCTGCGGCACGAGTACGTATTGACTGACGATAACGGCAGCGAGGATTTGCTGGTCCAAGGTTCGGAGCGAAGCGGTGACGAGTGGTTGTTGCTGACGTCATTTCGCACTGAACGTCCGCTGACTTCGCAGCAGGTCGGCGCACTCCGGCTCGGAGACGCGCTTGATGTCGATGGCTCGTCAGCACGGGTCACCGAAATGTTTCTCTCGCGCGTTCAGTCCGTCGAAGGAGCGACAGCGTTTGTTGCCGGCACACCGCTTTATGGATTGCTCGCTCGTTCAGGAACAAAAACTTTCGCCGCGCGCTGGAACGAAACGAGTGTGACGTTTTATCGCGTCACGCCGTTGCCGGCGAAAAGCGTCACGACGAGTTTCAAGTGATCTGCTTCCCGTCGCGACGCACGCCGCCGTGGCCCGAGGGTCTTTCGAATTACCGGCAGGTCCGACTGAGCGTTGACGCTGCTTAACGCTCCACTCGGCCTGAATGAGTCCCGTCACTCCGCGACAATCTTCCATTTGCCCCAGAGCTTCGGCGTGAGTTCGGCTTCGCTCGGGACATCGGCGGTGATGGCGGTGGCCTTGTTGCTCCAATAGACGCGCTGCGTCGTCTGGCCGTTGTGGCCGCGCAGGACGCCGAGATCGGCGCGGTAGGTTTCGCCGGACTTCGGCTGCCAGTGCAGTGCGCTGAGCGGGATGCTGATCTCGTAGTTGCCGCTCTTGTCCGTCGCGAGCGTCACCTGTTGGCTGACGTCTTCGACGACATCCAGGTTGATCGTGCGCCACGGGCTGCTGAATCCGATGGGCTCTTTCGTCCCGGGAACTTTCGCGCGGTAGAGCAGGGCGCGGGTTTGGCCTTTGACTTGAGTGATGAGCAGTCGCTGATCGCCAAGTGTGGGTGCGTTGCGATCCGTTGCGGCGACGGAGTCCGTGCCCAGCATGAGGTCGAGGCAACCGCCGTGCTTGAACAGCGCGTTCGCTGTTTCACCGCTGTTGTTGAGCAGATCTTTCTCGGTGGTGCGCCAGGCGGCAAAAAGATGTGTGTCAGTCAAAGCCACGGCGGCGCTCACTTCATACGGGCGGGAGTCGCTGTTGAAGTTGGCCTTGATACCGCGGCGATCAATGAAGGCCCAGTCGGTGGTGGCCGGCCAGTCATCGAGCTTGCCATCGACTTGCGGTGCGGTCTTGCGCATCGCGACTTTGAGCGTGCCGCTGCCGCGCTGTTGTTGGCGCCGGGCTTCGGCTTTGGCAAACCAATCGCGCGCGTGCTGAAGATCGTTAGTGGTGATCGTGACGGTTTGCTCGGGCAGGCGTGTGAGCGTTTCGAGTCCGTCCACCCGCACGAGACTGGTGCGACCGCCATCCACGAGGAAAACTTTGCCATCGGCGGTCTGCGTGATGCTCGGCCAGAAATTCTCGTCGTGAAGCGAAACGTCGGTCACGTCCATGTTGCGCGTGGCCACGGGCGCGGCCCAATTCGATCGCAGGCGGATGTCGTGGAACAGCGTGCTCACGAACAAGCCGTCGGCGGTGAGGAGATACATGTTCCCCATGTTGCCATTGATGCAGAACATCGGGCCGGCCCTGCCCTGAATAAAACCGCCGAGCAATCGCGTGTGACCCACCACCATGCCGGGACGATCCGGCACCGCTGCCTCGTGACTGGCGTGCAGTCCGGGCCACGGGCTGGGATAACTCCAACGTGCCTTGCCCTCGAACGCACCGCCCAAACTGTACGGCGAAAACGGCGCGGGCGCATTGGCATGAATCGTCCAGCCGCCGGATTCGGCGAGTGATTGATTGCCGCCGCTCGACGGGGGGGAACCGCCCGCCGGTCCGAGGTTCCCCGGCTTCGTGAGATCGTAGCGAGGTGAAGCATTGGCATTGAGAGCGGCAGCGAAACGCGCGCTCTGCTCACCGAAGCGGGAAACCACGAACGAGAGATCATTCATCACCGTGACGCCCTGCGTACGGCCTTTGACGAAACGCACCTCGGCGGGCTGAGGTCGCCCGTCGCGATTCGCGTCGCTCCACGCGAAGCTCACTGGTGACTTCGACTTCTCGTCTTCGGGCTTCGTGCCTTCCGGCCACACTTTGTGAAATTCAGTCTCGCGCAAAACCGGCCAAGATTGCGCGTTGCCCAGCGCTGCCACGAGCTGCGCCTGCTTCTCGTCATCCAGCCAGACGAAGGCAACATCATCGCCGCCCGTCGGAGTGTGCGTGTAGCAGCTCGTGAAGTAGCGGCGTCCTTTCGGCCCAGCCGGATACAGTGGCGTGTCGGGCGAGTAAGGACCGTAGTGTCCGTGCGGCAACGACTCGGGCCGCGCGAAGACGCGGGCCAGTGCGTCCGTGCCGGTCTTCCAATCCAGTTTGAATTCCATCCCTTTGTAATAGAACCGCGTGTTGTCCTGTGGATCGAGCACGCCCCCGCCGCCGTATTCCGTGGGGCCATAAAAGGCACGTTCGAGTTTCCCCTTCGCCGACCATACGGAGACGCGGCGCGGATAGTTGTCCGCCTCGGTCACCCACACGCGTTCCTGCGAATCGACCGCGAGGCCGTTGGGATTGTTGAGATGCAGCGGCTCATACGCGCCCACCGACGGCACGCCCGGCTTGCCGATGGTGCTCATTAATTTGCCCGCCGGGGAAAACACCTTCACCTGATGCGTCGTGCCGCGATCGGTGATGAACAAGTTGCCGCTCGCATCAATTGCGACGTGACGCGGATCGTCGAGTCCCTTGGCGACAATGGCTTCCGGCTTGGACGTGAGCGTTGCGAAGCGGACGAGTTGTTTGCCGCTGAGAGCGAGCAGGCGTCCCTGCGCATCGAAGCCAAGTCCACGCGGATTCGGCAGCGCGATGCGCGAAGTGATCTTCCCGCTCAGGATCTCCACGACCAGCAGTTCGTCCTGTCGCACGAGCGAGCAAATCAGCAGGCCATCACGCGCCGCGATGCCGCCAAGGACATTGATCTTGTCGCCACCATCAAACCCTTCCAGCGCAGGCGGCGCGTTCGTTCCTTTCTTGCCAGCTTCCGCAATCAGCTTCTGCTTGAGGACCGGCTGGTCGGTGAGCTTCCGTGTCTTCGCCGTCAACCGCAGTTCGCCTTCCCAGATGGAGCCGACATAGCAGAGATGATCCGTGACAGCGTTTCGTCCGAGATCGACTGCGAGCGTCGGTGCGCCCGTCCAGTTGCCACCGATCCAGCCCTGACCGCCGAGCTTCGTGCCGTCTTCGCGCAACCATTGCAGGCCATGCCCGCCTTCCGCCACGAATGCCCCCATGAAGATCAGCGGCTGTCCGTCAGCGGTGCGCGATCCCGGCACGAACGCCATGCTTGTGGGCGGCGTGTGAGTGGTCAGCCAGCAGCCCGTCTTGTCCGCAGTTTCCCAAGCGGGTCGGCCGGCGTTGTAGATGCTGAACTCGTAATGCAGTTCAAGGGGCCGATGCCACAAGCCGCGCACCTTGTAGGTGCCCGGCGCGACCGGTCGCGTGGGAATGTTGTAAACACCGTGTCGCGCCGCTTCGGGATCGCGCAGCAAATCATCGCTCCCGTCCCACCACGCGACGTTTTCTCCGGCGGGAAAGAGCGTCTCGCTCACGAGATTGCGCACGCGCCGGTTCTGCTGGTCTTCGATGACGAGCGTGACGAGACCGGCTTCACGCAGCGTGAACTTGATCGGAATGGGTGGCGGCTCCTCGGAGGCCTTGGTCAACACCAGTGACGCAAGGGCGACCTCGTTGCCGAGCGGTGAGAGCGCCATGACTTCGCCCAGCCACACGCGTCGGCCTTCCTTTACCTTGTCGGCCAGATGCGAATGTCCGGACTTCGCACCGTTGATGATTCGCAACCGCAGCGCGCGCGTGCTGGTCGTCTTTTCAAACGCGAGCCAATGCGATCCGAGCGGCATCGGGTAGAGCGCGTCCAGGTCGTTCTTGCTTGCGACGCGTTGCCAGTTTGAGTCCGCAGCTTCGCGCACATTCTCGTTCTCGTTGCCGGTGAAAGCTTCGACTTCGACCGCTGAGAAGCCAGTCCAGAGCAGGCAGATGCCGTTGAGCGTCACCGCCTTCGGCCAAGTCAGCGTGACGAACTCAGGATGCTCGGACGAGATCGGCAGGGCCGCGCCTTTCTCGCCGTTGTCCCACGTCCCCCACTGGCGGTTGTTCGATTCATCGACGAGCTTCGCGCTCACATCATCGCGCGCCACCGACTGCGCCAGCGCCTGCGGAGCGACATTGCCGAACCGCTGTTCCAAGAGCCACACGCCGCCCAGCCAGCCGGCCATCTCGCGGTCGCCGGGTGCGGGAGCGTGACTGAAGCGCAACGCCCGCGTCTTCGTGCCCGGCGGCAGCACCCACAGCGCATAGCCTTCGTTGTCCACTGCCTTGCGCGACACCGCGCCCTCCACCAACCGCTCCGCCGCCAGCCAATGCGAGTCATCCGCCATGTTTCCCGGATACGCCGCGTCCGGCTTCAACACGCTTAACACGCCGCCTCCGCGCACCAGCACGCTGCCGACCGTGATGCTCTCCGTGAAACCAATCCGCAGATGTCGCACGCCCGCGGCCCGGCCCTCTCCGAACTTCACGCCCTGCCAGTCCGGCTTCGACTTCGCCGTCCACACCACCGCGCCCGGCCCGCCCTTGGCCGCGCTCTCCGCGATGGGTGTTTCCTGTCCGCCCGCCCATTGCGTGAAAGACGCCTTGTCGAGAGCGGAACCTCCGAGGGGAGGGAAAGTGAGGGCCGGCAACTGCGCCTGCGCCGAAACCGCCGCGGCACACGCGAGGGCGAGGAGGAATTTTTTCATCTTTGCAGGCATTCAAGCGGAACCAAGGGACGCCGTCGCGAGAAATTCACGTCCTGAACCTGGCATGAACGCAAAGTTTGCAGCTTGGAAACCGATCCGGATCTACGACCACTCGCCTTCGCAGCACTCGTGCGGCGCGTGCGGATACGGCGAGCGGAAGGCCACGGAATCCTCTTCCTTCTTAAAGATCGAGCCGGTGCCTTTGGCCATCTCTTCCAACTTCTTCCCGTCCGCTTCTGTGGCGGGGCGATACGCAAGGCCGGCGGTAATGGCCTTGTCCTGCAAATCCAGAAACGACACTGGAATCCCGCTCACCACGCCGGGCAGCGACAGCGTCCAGCGATACGCCAGGTTGATGTCCTCCTGCTCTTCCAGCGGGCGATACCACCATTTGCGTGTGCGCTCAACATTCGGCGGCCACGCGCCGGCGTGCATCGTCTTGATCGAGATCACCGCGGTGCCTTTTTCCTTTGCCAGCGCCAGCACCTCCTTGCCGAAGCCGCGTGCGTAATACTCCGCGAAACTGATGGGGAACATCACCGTGTCGTAGTTGAACCCGCGCAGCGCCTCCAGCGCCGCCTTCGTCGTGTGCGCTGAGAAACCAATGGCGCGAACCTTCCCTTCCTCCTTCGCCTTGAGGATGGTCTCCAACGCGCCACCGGGGCCAAGCGCCTTCTTCACGTCCTCCGGCTTGACCAGATGGTGCATCTGGTAAAGGTCGAAGTGATCCGTCTTGAGCCGCTGCAACGAACGTTCCAGTTCCAGGCGGCAACCATCCTTGTCGCGCATCTTCGTTTTGCAGGCCAGGACATAGCGGTCGCGGGGAAGACCTTGCAGGGCCACGCCCAGCTTGATCTCACAATCGCCGTCCTTTCCATAGGCGGGGGCCACATCAAAATAATTCAGTCCGCGCTCGAAGGCCCGGTGGACGCCCCGCGTGGCTTCCTCCTGCGCGTAATGCGTGAGGGCCAGGCCGGCGAACGCGACCACGGACACCTCGATCCCGGTGCGGCCGAGCGTGCGTTTGGGCATCACTCCGGCGGCGGCGCCCGCGGCGGCCTCCGCCTCGCTGACGAACACGGGGGCCACGCCTGCCGCCACGCTGCCGGCGACGCCGCCCACGACTTTCAGGAAGGATCTACGTTTCATGTTTTTTTTATTTTGATTATGTTATACGAACTGTCATTTCGCGCCGCATTGGGATCAAAAACGTCATCTCCCGAGAAAGATGACTCGAACATTGTTGTGTCCTCCGCCCGTACCGACCCAGCCGAGTTCCTGCCCAAAGCTGGAGCTCCAACCCCCCGGTCCATTCGGAACAGATACTGCGCTGTAGATCGGGCAATCAATGGCACGGCCGTATTACGCTCTCGCGGTTGCGCTCTAGTCAATCTTGTCTTGATACACTGCTTCTTATTGTTGGACGTTCAAAAGCTGCGTCATGACAGAAATGGGAGCGCACGGAACTTAACCGCGGCTGCGGCCTCGGATAATGCAGCAAGGGTGTAAAGGGCCGTCGCTGAGAGATCGTGTCATCGATCGAGCTCAGTTGGTGGCGCGTGCCGTGAAAACTGCGGAATGGGCACCGGAGCACGTGGAGGCTGCTCCGAGACGGTTGTCGTCATCAAAACGTCCGGCATGTGCCGCCGCTTACGATAATGGCGGCCCGAGGATTTTACCCAGCCAGCCAGATCGACACGTACTCTGACTTGCCACGTTCGACGCATGAGAGTCTGATCGCGGCGGGTTGAATAAGCTGGTTTGTCCTTTGTGGCTCCTGGTGCTGCTGTGCTTCCACGGCAGGACGATCCATGCAGTCGAAACCTTCACGTCGGCCTATATCTCAGAGTGTTTGGCCATCAATGGACACGGGTTGAAGGATGAGATCGGCGAACGCACGGGTTGGATCGAACTTCACAACGGTTCGACGACAGCAATCAATTTGAACGGCTGGTTTCTCACGGACGGCATCACCAACTTAACGAAGTGGCGTTTCCCAGGCGTGGTGCTCCTGCCGGACAAATACATCGTCATCTTTGCATCGGAGAATGGCCGGACGAACGACCTGGCGCATCTTCACACGAATTTCAGATTGAACGCCAATGGTGGTTCGACGGTCCTGGTGAACCCCACGACCAACGTCGTTTCCAACTTTTCATATCCTAAGCAACGAACAGACGTCTCATTTGGTTTGATGCGTGGCGAACCGGGTCTGCGCGGGTTCATGGTGCAACCGACGCCTGGGCGGGCGAATGCGACCGCTGGGACAGGCTTCGCCGGCGGAGTGGAATTCTCAGGGACCAGTTGCACTTTTGTCGAATCACTCGCGGTGGCGCTTTCCTGTTCCTCCACGAATGCGATGATCCGCTACACGTTGGATGGCAGTCTGCCGAGCAGCAACTCTCCGGGTTACTCCGCGCCGATGGTGATCAGCAACACTGCCAACATCCGGGCACGAGTGTATCAGGATGGAGTGCTTCCTGGTCCGCCCCGTTCCGAAGCGTATTTGAAAATATCCACCAACGCCGTCGACTTCACTTCCACACTGCCCGTCCTCGTCATCAACACGTTTGGGCAAGACATTCGAATTTCATCGCGCAGCGCTTCGGCACATTTTTCATGGTATGAACCGGTGAATGGCAAAGCTTCCCTCACGAACACTCCCACTCTCACCAGTCGCGGCGGGTTTCACACGCGTGGTTCGACTTCCGGAGGAATGCCGCAGCAGGCGTTCGCCATCGAGTTTCTGGATGAATTCGATCAGGAGCGAGACCTGTCACCATTGGGATTACCGGCGGATTCGGATTGGGTCTTGTATGCACCGACCACTTACGATCCCGTGCTGATTCACAATCCTTTCATATATCAGCTCAGCCGCGACATGGGACGATATTCTCCCAAAACTCGCTTCGTGGAAGTGTTCGTGGTCAGAAGCGCAGGGCAGGTTGGCTCCCAACATTACAACGGCCTCTACGTCCTGGAAGAGAAGATCAAAATCGGAAAGCACCGCATAAATATCAATCGTCTCGGGGCGGAGGATCTGAATCGACCGAATCTCACAGGTGGTTACCTTTTGAAGTTCGACCGCCTCGGGCCGGGAGAAGCGGGGTTTTCGGCCGGGGGCCTTGCCATGGTTTTTGTTGAACCCAAGGAGCAAGTCATCAATTTACCCCAGCGTGAGCCCCAGAAACAGTATCTCACCGGTTTCTTCGAGGAATTCAACGCGGCGCTCAACAGTCCCAAGTGGAAGGATGAAGCAGAGGGTTACCGGGCGTTTCTGGACGTAGAGGCAGCCATCGACTTTCACGTGCTCGAAGTGTTGAGCGGCAATGTGGATTCCATGGTCCTCAGCACGTTCTTTTACAAACCGCGTAACGGCAAAATCATCTGCGGCCCTCATTGGGATTTCGACCGCGCGCTGGGCTCCACTGATGGTCGCGATGATAATCCGCGGCAATGGAATACCGGTCCCTTTTTCACTGGCACCTGGTGGCCGCGACTCTTGAGCGATCCCGATCTCTGGCAACGCTGGGTGGATCGTTGGCAGGAACTGCGCGAAAAGGAATTCTCGTTCGACCACCTCAACGCGTCGATTGACCGCCTGACTGCCGAGTTGAAGGAGGCGCAGCCACGGCAGTATCAGAAATGGGGATTTCAGCCACGAGGAGGCACCTATCAGAGTGAAGTTACTTTGATGAAGCAATGGCTATCAAATCGCATCGACTTTATCGACGGCCAACTGGTGGCGTCGCCCAAGCTGGCTTTACCCGGCACTCTCACCGGCAGCAAAGCGATGCTTACCCTCGCAGCACCAACCAATGTAACGGTTTATTATACATTGGATGGCACGGACCCACGTCGCCCTCAAGGTGAGATTGCAAGCAATGCTGTGGCTTACACTGGTCCTGTCCAGATCGAAGCAGGCGCGCCATTGCTTGCCCGCGCTCGTAATCCGAAGCAGATACAGAGCGGCGGACCTCCAACTTCGACACCCTGGTCAGGAATGCTGAAAACCAACATCGAGGTTACGAGCCGTGAATCCAAAACGGCCATCCGTTGATTCTGGAGATATTTGCGACGGGATTAGCAAGGCAACAAGTCGGCCATCTCCCGGTTGTTGTCGCGACCGTTCCTATCGGTGTCCGAGCAGATGGCGCCCCCGTCTTCACGATGCTCGTGAGCGGACGAGCAGTTGTCATTCGAGATTTCACAAGCGCTTTTCCAGCCTGAAATGGGAGCGAGCCGCACTCGCTCGGTGTCGGATACGAGGACATTGGGTTGCCCGTTGCCGTTTGATGAACTGCGCCGGGTGCTCGCAAGAGAAGCGCTCACACCCGCCTTCCTTGCGTTCCCAAGTATCGCGACAAATCTGGCGGCGGCGCGAACGCAGGCGTCGAATTTGTTCTCGCTCATACCTCAGCGCACGAGAACCAACTTCACGGTGATCGTTGCCAGCAGTCTTCCCGGCCAACCTCCCATGCTTCGCCATGCGCAGACCAGCATCCCGGTCACGTTGTGGCGCTTCGACGGCCAGCCCTGTGCGTTTCCTCCTAACTTGGAACTTCTGCCCGGCGCACAGATTGGCGTGACGGGTTTCGCCGACGTGTCCGCGTTGCCATGAACCCTCGCCATCGAAGTCATCGCACTCGACCTCAACGGAGTTCCCATGCCCTCCTCCGAAGACAGGGACGGCAATCTCCTCGCCGACTCGTGGGAAGAACTTTTCTTCGGCAAACCCGGCAATGACGCCTTCGCTGATTTCGATGGAGATGGATATTCCAACCTGCAGGAAATGTTTGCCGGCACGGCCCCTGACGATGCTCTTGTGACGCCGGGTGGACAGCCGCATTCGCTCCAACGCCCGATCGTACAACTCGTTCCCAACGGGAGCCAATGGCGGCTGATCTTCCAGTGGCCTGACGCACTTTCAAGCCAGGTGCGGTTTGGAATCCAGCAAAGCGATGACGTGACAGGACCGTTTAGCGACGCGCCCGTGTCCCTTCCGCTCATTTCATTGGGCGGCAACTTCCAGGAACTCTGCATAGACAATCAACTGGACGCTCGGAAATTTTTACCGCCTGACGTTCCGACTGAATTGACCGCCGGTGCCGCCCTATGGGGCCGCCAACAAGTTCAACTCTGGCCCCACCGACGCATCACTGCCATCGCCGCGCCACGTCTTCTGTCGTGCTTGTCAGTCCAACCCTCAGGGCCCGAGCATCCGCACGCACGGGTATGCCAGCACGTCGCAACCATGCCCTGACTTTCAATGTGATGCCGGGGTCCGGGGTGCAGAACACGGACACATCAGAACCCGGAGTGAAGTGCCCGTCGTATTGGAATTGAACCGAGCCATGCGGCGGCAGGCGTTGGACGGAAGGCATCGGGAACCAACCTTGGATGCTCAAGCCTGCACAATTGAACTGACGGCCCGCATGATTCGTCACGACGAAGATGGCCGTGTGCGAGGCGTCTCTGCCCAAATAGTGCAGCGTCACTTCCGGCTCGTGCGGGCGACGCGATCCGGCAACGCCAATCGCGATGAGGACGAGCGCCGCGAGGAGCGCGATCAATTTCCATTTGCGTTCGATGAACATTCGCATTCGTCGGTCATGGCGATGCGAGGCTCGCCGCAAAGTTCGTTTGCATTACAAACGGCTCAGGATAGTCGAGCCACTTGAAGTGCGGTAGCCACGGACGAAGGCAATGCTGCATCGACACGACCGCAGGCGACGTTGATGGTGAAAAGGCAATGACCAGTACGGCAATCAAAACGAGGACGGCGGCAAGTGCGAGGCCAATGCGTTTCATCGAGACTATTGACGCCAGCGAACCACGATTTGCCGCCCACTGCCACGTTGAACTTACGGAAGTGTTGCCTTTGTTGATGCCAACACGCGGACGAAGTGATTTTCATGGGCGCATGAATACACCACCGCGCTGCGGTTCAATCTTTCGTCTGCCAACAAGCAGAGAGCGAAGCTCCTGATTGGAATCCCGGTGCCGCCGCGCGGACTTTTCTGCCTCAACACAACCAACGCGAGGGCGCGGTGATTGGTTGGCAATGAAACAGATTCCAAGGAGGGTCGGGAGTGATTTTTCGACCCGGATGAGTCGCGCGGTGCAAACAGCTCAATGCCTCCTGGAATTACAACTATCTGCAACGCCGTCTTGCGTTTTGATGCATCTGCTCTTGGCTACTTGGACGAAGGTTCGTTGACTTTGGAAAGAGTCCCTCACTGACCTTTCGCGATCTCGCAGTTCGCGAGTCATCACCCAGAACAACGTAATCGTATGAACAAGAGGTTTTGTCGTGGGTTCTTAATGTTCTCCTTTGGCCTCCAAACGCTGTTTCAATCACAAGCGGCGGACCTAGTTTGGACGAACACCGTCAGCGGGAGTTGGGGCGTGGCGGCCAATTGGTCGCCGAACCAGATTCCGAGTGGCAGCGACAATGTGTTCATCACGAACAATGGGAGTTACACGGTCACCATCAACGCCAATGCAGCAGTCGGCGGCTTGACGGTGGGAGGCGGCAGCGTAACTCAGACGTTCCTTCTCAGCGGAGGAACGTTCACGGTCGCGGCATCCAGCGCGATCAGATCCAATGTGATCTTCGCAATTGCGAATGGCACCCTGATGGGCAGTGGAGATGTGACAATTGCGGGCACGTTGAACTGGTCGGCTGGCAACATGGGTGGCCCGGGACACATCCTACTTGCGAGCGGTGCGGGGGGTAATTTCACCGGCACCGGCACGAAAGGTCTGGCTCGCATTTTCGACAACGCGGGCACGGTCAACTACAGCGGCAATGGGCTGCTGTTTGGTTATCCGACGCAGGTCGTCGGCACGTTTAACAATCTTGTCGGCGGTGTGTTCAACGTGACGGGAGAAGGTGATTTCGCGACCTACGTGAGCACCGGTCACAGCATTCAACAATGCGGGCACGTTCAACAAGAGTGGCGCGGGAACGACAACGGATTTCAATTTGCCTTTCAATAACCCGAACCTCATCAGCATCGCCTCGGGCACGTTGGATTTGCAGGGAATCAATTTTCAAACGAATGCGGCGCTGCAATCGGTTCCCGGCAGCACTTTGTTCCTCGCGTCCGGAAGCGTGACGGGCGCGACGACGAATGCGGCCGCGTGGTCGGCGCTCGGTCGCGCACACAAACGTCATTGAAGGCAGCGGCAGTCCGGCGACCTTCGGCATCATCACGCGCACGCCCGTGAACAGTCGCGACCTTGCCGTGATTCTCAGCGCGACGCCGAACGGTCAGTTGTCACTGCCGTCGCGCGTTACGATTCCAGCGAACCAGGCTTCGGCTTCGTTCAACATCAATGTGCCGGATGACAATCTTGTGAACGGTGCGCGAGTTGTGGCTATCACAGCGAAAGCATTTGGTGATACCGGGCTGCTCCTCGAGTCGAGCGCGGGCTCAGCATCAATCGATGCGCCGGCCACCTTTAGTGGTCTGCAGGTGCAACTCACAGCCACGATGACAACCGGTTGGAATTATTTCCGGCTGCACGATCCGGGAGCCGCGTTTCAACTCTATCGAGTCGTTCGCTCGGACGGCGTTGAATTGCGTCTTGGCGACAATGTGTGGACCACCGATCGAAGTTTTCCAGCATCTCAAACCGGAGTGCTGCGCGAGCACTTGCTCCATCTGCTCGATTTCAACAGCACCGGTTCGTACACGCTCTATTTCCGGTTTGACGACAGCACGAATCCATCTCTTCTCGACATCGTTGACGTCCCAACTCCGCAGAGCAACGCAGTCGCGTTTGTCGATGTCGTGTTCTCGGAGCCGATTGATCTGAGCGCGTTTGATTTTCAAGACATCACGCTCTCACTGAATGGCGGCGCCAACCTCATCGACAATTCGATCAGCGTGACTTTGCTCTCGAACAGCACCTACCGGATTGATGGCCTTGCCAGCCTGACTGGTGTGGATGGCAACTACGAGCTGGTTGTTCTTGGCGGCGGGATTTCTGATTTCGGAGGCAACGCAGTCACCAACTCCGCTTCAACGAGTTGGGCCAGGGCAGCGGATGGACCCGCCATCGTTTCTCTGGAAGCTGTTTCACCAGATCCGCGAAACACACTCGTCTCAACTCTCGATGTCATTTTCTCACGTGCGATCGATCCGGCGACATTTGATTCGACGGACATCATCCTGACGCGGAATGGCGGACCGAACCTCAGTGGTGGGCTCGCCGTCACTGCAGTGTCAGACACGATTTTCCGGATCAGCGGGCTTGCTGGCGTTACGGCTATATCGGGCACGTATTCCTTGGCGGTCCAGGCAGCGGGCGTGATGGGAATGGATGGCAGCATCGGCGCGGGACTTCGTTCTGAGCAATGGGTGATGGACGCGAATGGTCCCACGATCGTCGCGCTTGAGCACCTCGCGACAAACCCGCGCAACATCGTGGTGCAAACGCTCGATGTGACATTCTCGGAGCAGATTGATCCGGCCACATTCGATTACCGCGATATTACACTGACTCGAAACGGCGGACCCAATCTGATCACGAGTGCGGTGCATTTGACGCCTTTCAGTGCCGTGACTTTTCGCATCAGCGAATTCACGGCCGTGGTTGGAAATGAAGGAACTTACGTGCTGACGGTGAACGCCGCTGCCGTAACCGATCTCGCTGGGAATTCCGGAACTGGCACTGCGGCTGAAACATGGATCATGGACACCACCGTGCCCGCGGCACCGACAAACATGGTGATCAATCCAGACCGTGGCATTTCCGCGACCGACGGGCTGAGCAACACGAACGCGTCAACGCTGAGCGGGAACCTGGGTGAAAGCAATTTGACTGTGCGCATCGTGGACACGACAACCGGCGCGGATTTCGGTGAAGCGGCTGTGGCGGGCAAGACGTTCAGCATCCCCCTGAATCTCGTTGGTGCCGGAACGCATCGCATCCGCACTTATGCGACGGACCCGGCGGCGAACGTTTCTGCAAATGCGTTCTTTGATCTGTTCGTCGATTTGCAGCCGCCCGTTCTTGTAACAACACCCGTTGCACCATCGCCGCGGACGAACGCCGTTGCTTCAATCGACATCGTTACGTCAGAGGCGCTCAACACGAACACACTTGGCCTGGCGGACTTGGTTCTTTCGCGCGACGGTGGAACCAACCTCATTACGAATTCGGTGTCGATTCAGGTGGTCTCCAGCAATCTTTACCGCATCACGGGTCTCACAAATTTGACCGGGACTCCCGGCAACTATCTGCTGACCATCAACGCCGCGGGCATCGAGGACCGCGCTGGAAACGCCGGTGTGGGTATTCTTTCCAACCAGTGGCTGAGGCTGGGCACCAACAGCGCGCCACAGCTCGCGTTCATTCCCAATGCGTCGATACAAGAGCGCGATTCGCTCACGTTCACTGCGGTTGCAACAGATGGGGACAATCCGACGAATGTGCTGACGTTCAGCCTCGATCCCGGCGCGCCGGCGGGTGCCGCGATAGAACCCAACACCGGCCTCTTCACCTGGGTTCCCAACGAGCAGCAGGGTCCCACAATTTTGCCGATCACTGTGCGAGTGACCGACAATGGCCTGCCCAATTTGAGCAGCAGCAGATCGTTCACGGTGAGCATTGGAGAGGTGAACGAGCCACCAGTCCTGAACACGATTTCGAATCGCGGCTTCTCCATAGGCGCCACGTTATCATTCACCAACAAGGCGACCGATGCAGATCGACCAACGAACCTGCTCGTCTTCACGCTTGGTTCAGGAGCGCCTGCCGGCGCGCTGCTCGATTCGACCAATGGAATTTTCCGCTGGCGTCCATCGCGAGCCCAGGCCGGCACCACCAATCAGATCACAATTGTGGTGACTGACAACGGCAACCCGCCCTTGAGCGATGTGAAGACGTTTACGGTAGTCGTCAGCAACTATCTCGACCTGTTCATCGACTCCGCCATCGTAGCCCCTGGCCAAACCGGCAGCGTGCCAGTAAGAATCGCGAGTGATTTGGCCGTGACAAATCTTTCGTTCGCTCTCGGAATCTCCTCCGGCAAGCTGACGAACCTCGCGCTGACAGCAGCCAGTCCACAAGTTGGTTTTGTTTCGATGACTCCAGCAGGCGGAAACTCGTACCTCCTGAAAATCGGAGTTTCTTCCGGACAGGTTCTTCCGAAATCAGGTTCGCTGGCACAGTTGGGGTTTGTGGCTTTGTCCAATCAGAATTCCGCATTCATTCCGCTCAGCGTCTCGAACCTCACTGCGCTGCGGCCCAGCGGTAGCGCAGCTACCAATATCATGCCGCACGACGGAAGGATCGTGATTGTGGGAGCGGCGGCATTGCTCGAAGCATCCCTGGAGACAAACTTACACCGCACCTTCGTTCTCTACGGGACACCCGGCAAAAACTACATCATCGAATCGAAAACCAACTTGAGTAGTCCGGCTTGGACGCTGATCGGACAGGAGACGGCCACAAACCAGATACATCGGTTTGATATTGGAGCGACCAATGGAACCATTTTTTATCGGGCCAGAGAGTAACAGCAGAATGTCCCGCTGGCTCACCAACTACAATCAACGTCCCGCGCTGATCCGAGGAACATGGTGATGGGGAGTTTAGGCCTGTGCCAAAGGTGGGGACTCGCCCCTGATCAGTTCAAATCCTTTTCACGAATCATGCGTAGGCGTGGACGGAGGTGAACGTCACTTCCCGTCGCTCACCAGCGGTTTCTCCCGCGCGCCTTCGGCTTCGACGATGGGCCAACTCGCGCGGAGTTCGTCGCGGTAGGGGCCAATCTTGTCCACGGGGATCGGTTGAAACCCGAGCTTGAAGGCGGGGGAGTTGGGCTGAAGACGATAGTCGTCCTTCGCCGCATTCACGAAAAGCGGATCGGCGATGACGGAGTGTTTGTCCAGGCCGAGCGATTGCCACGAGGCCCACTCGTCCATGCCTTCGGCGAGCTTTAGGGAGAGGTCGTCCACGAACACCGCGCCGTCGGATTCGCGGAAATGGACCGCGACTTCCACGTTGGTCATGCGGGCGTTCCAGCCCGACTCGCCGGGGGCCGGGAGCTTGAAGGTGACTTCGTAGTCCTTCCAGTCGGTGGTGAGAGTGAATGATTTGTCCTTGGCCCAATAATAGACGCCGGAAATGTGCGACTGGCCGGCGAGCGTGACCTTGGCGCCGGGCGTGGTGGATTTCATTTTGGCCGTCAGGCGATGGAACGATCCGGCTTTCGCGGGCACGCGAGAGCCACCGAGGGAAGGTTTTTGTTCGTTGCCCTTCGCGTCTTTCTTCACCGCGCCGTCGATGCGGAAGGAGCGCTGACCGGAGGCCGCGGTTTCGGAGGTGATGACGGCCAGCGAGTCGCCGGGATGAGATTGCCACCACCAGCCTTGAGGGAGCTTGTTCGCCACACCGTCCTCGAAGCCGGGGTTGACGAGGAGATTGGCGGAGAGGTCGCGGCCCACGCGCGTCTCGCCGGTGAGGATGGGCAGGCCCGCGTGCCAGACGACGTTGGAGTCCATGACGTTGCGATCGAAGGGGACGTTGCCGGAGCGGAAGTAACGGGCCTTGGGATCGCTGAACGCGACGATGTTCCGGATGAATGTATTCCCGGTCATGATCTTGCCGTCGGGGAGCGGGGCGTTGGTGGGATGGAGGCTCATGTTGCGCATGTTCTTCCAGGCGGGATCGGCAGAAACCATGTCGTAGCCTTTGATCATGGTGGGGAGATGGTCCAGCCACATGCGGCTCGTCATGGTCCAACCGCTGTATTCGAACTGCTGCTGGGCGTTCTCGACGAGGATGTTGTTCTCGATGTGGTTGTCGCGCCCGTTGTGCAAGTGCAGGCCGGCGCGCGAGCAGCGGGCGATGATGTTGCCGATGACATCCACGCCGCCGGTGTTGTCGTCGAGATAAACGCCCCACGCAAAGTGCGGCGAGAACCAGCGGCCCTTTTCGTCGTGGCCGTAGCCCAGCATGTCGTGGAAATAGTTGTAGCGGATGACCGAGCCGCGGGAGCTGATCCAGTCGCGCCCGCCCGTGTAAACCGCGCCGGTGTCCTCGGTCTCCAGGTTCATGTGGCGGATGTGATTGTATTCGAGGACGAGGTTGTTTCCGCTGAACATGATGCCCATGCGCGGGCCGTCGTGGATGAGGTTGTGCGAGGCGCGGTTGCCGACGCCATTCATGGAGACGCCCACGCCTTGTCCATAGAAGACGCCGACGTGGTGGATGTAGTTGTTGTCAGCGTAATTCTCCGCCGGAGTGAGCGTCTTGCGGTCGCCGCCGCTGAGGGTGACGCCGTGGCTGCCGATCTCGAAAATATCGCAACCCACCACGCCGTTCTTGAAGCCGCCGCTGACGGAGACGCCGGAGCCGTTATAGTCGCCGACGTTGCGGACGGTGCAGGCGGCGATGAGACAATTGGTGGTGTCCTTGAGGGTGACGGCGGTGCCTTCGGCACATTCGATGGTGAACCCGCGGAACGTAAGGTGCGCGGTGCCTTTGCCGAGTTCGAGGATGGTGCGCGTGGTCGGCGCGACGACCGTCTTCCCTGCGAGCGGTGTGGGCGGCCAGAAGTAGAGCGTGGCGTTCGTCTTGTCGAGATACCACTCGCCGGGGGCGTCGAGTTCTTCGAGGGCGTTGCGAAAATAGTAACGGTCGGCGGGGCGGATGGGATACGAGGCATCCTGAGCAAGCGTGACGTGGCGCGTGGCGCTGTCCACTGACTTGATGCGGCAGATGTTGTTCCACCAATTGTAGCGGGCGAAGACGAGCACCTCGACTTCCTCGGGCCTCGCCCAGTTGCGGGCGTCCTGCTCCTTGAAGGTGAACGAGTGGTTGTTCTCACCAGGGATGTCGGCATACATCGGCACAAGTTTGCCGTCTGCGTAAGCCCAGCCGCCACCGTAGGGATTCTGCGGATCGTAGTTCGGATAGCGCGCGAGATGCTGGCGCCGACCGTCGAAGATAAGCTGGCGGAAATAGACACCATTCAAACCCTGCGCGCCGACATCGGCCTTGAGAATGGAGCCTTTCCACGGCCCGAAGCCGGTGATTGCGCGCCCACCGACGATGATGGGTTTTTCATTCTCGTAAGCGCGGTAGGTGACGGGCGCTGTGGCGGAGCCACCGTCCTGCGCGTCGAACTTCAGGGTTTGCGCTTGCGCGTAAATGCCGCTGCGGACTTGGACGGTCACGGGTTCTCGGAGCGGGCCGGCAGTTTTCAGTTTGCGGATTTCCTCGCGGGCGCGTTCGAGCGAGGCGAACGGCTGGGCGCGAGTGCCGGGGTTCTGGTCGCTGCCATCCTTGGCCACGAAAAGATCCGTGGCCTCCAGGCGAAGCGAAAACAGAAGAACAAAGAGCGCGGTCGAGGCGAGCCCTTGGGCCGGCCACTTGGTTTCGAATTTCATTGGCAACGAGAGGTTATCCAGTCACGGCGGGCGGCGAAGTAAAATTAACGCGGTAAAACCGTATTGGGGGAAGTATTGCGTTACGGCACCGCTGCTGATGCTGCCTTGATGTTCAATTCGACGAATGAAGAACTGGAATAATTGACGCCACGCATGGTTGACGTTACCACCACAGCAGCCTTCGTAGCAGCCACAGGTTCTGGCCATTTGCGCGGGAACAATACTATGCAAACAATTCTGCCATCTGAGTTCAAACGCCAGATGATTCTAATGCTGGATGGCGGCCCTCATGTCATTGAGGATTTGCACACCAGCGGCACCGCCCAGACCCGGCACAAACTCCACACCCGTTTGCGCCATCTCACGACAGGCCGCCTTTTTGACCGCGTTTTCGCTGAAAGCGAGCGCGTGCCCGTGGCCCCACTGGAAACCCGCCGCGTGACTTACAGCTACGCAAAGGCCGATATGCAGGTCTTCAGCGATGTGGAGACTTTCGACGAATTGGAGTTCAGCAACGAACAACTCGGCGAGCGCCGCTGGTTTCTCAAGGAGAACGAGGAATATAAAGCCCTGCGCCTCGATGGCAGGCTGCTCGACCTGGTCTTGCCGCCGCAAATCCCGCTCAAAGTCGTGGACACCGCTCCGCCCGCCCGCGGCGGGTTGAGCTCGTCATGGAAGGAGGCGAAGCTCGAAACAGGTCTCGAAGTCATGGTGCCGCTCTTTGTCGCCAACGGCGACATTATCCGCGTCGACACCGCGGGAAAGAAATACTTGGGCAAGGAAAAGTCCGGGGACTAGGCCGGGCTGTGTTTGTATTTGCGCAAGGCACGCGTGAGCATGCCCTGAAATTTCTCCAGCTTGCCGTGGCGTGGTTTCGTGACGAAGAGAAAGATCCGAGTGTTGGGGATTTTCGTGGGTGAATTCGGGGGGGTGAAGAAGCTCTCTACTTTCCGAGGCTCATGGTGTGGCGCAGTTCGCGTTCCGATTCTTCGTTCCAATAACCACACTCCAACTGGAAGAACACCGACGTGTAAGGCTTGGTCAGCTTCGTCTTGATCAGCAGCACTTTGAACGTCCTGCCCGCCTCGTCGAGCTTGGCAATGATCTCTTCGTGCGGCAGCACGCGCGCAGGTTGGCCTGCGAGCACCTTGCTCAACCCGTCGCGATACGCGGCGATGCCAGCCACCTTGTCCTCCGGCACGAACTTCAACTCCGAGTCCGTGTATATGGCCGGCTTCACGTGTTTCGCCTTCGCGAGTTCCGCGAGGACGCCTTTCACGACGTCGAGTTGTTCGGCATCGACGTAAATCGTCTCGATGCCCGGCGCGGTTTGGAGCGGATACGCAGAGTCAGCGACAACAATCCAATTGCGATGTCCGAGCAGCGGCAGTTCAGAACGCAGCTTTGTCTTCCAGGCTTCCGCAGCAATCGACGTCGTGATCAGCGCGAACAGCGTCAGAACAGCGATGAGTTTTGTTTTCATAGATTCGTTTGAGTTCAGACGATAGAGATCTTCAGCGTGTTGTCGCGGCTGATCTCGACGGTTTGATCGAGCGTGACGAGGACTCTTGGGCCCGTGACCGCGAATTTCGCCGGCAAAACTTTTCCGTTAAGCGACGCCTCCACTGAAGCCGCGCCACGTGTCGCGAGCGCGATGGTTTTCAATTTCAATGTTCCCGAGCGCACAGTGAGTTCCGCACTTAATTTTCCGCCTTCGATCTTCTGCGCGTAACCACCCCACGCCTCAGCGCTCGTGAACGCGCACTTGAAATTCTCCGGCGACAGCTTCGGCGCGAAGCCGATGTGCTGCTTCGGCCCGTAATACTCGAAGCCGCACGCGGCGAGATAAACGCCGTAGCTCGCCATACTGCGCGCGTAATGATCGCCGCACTCGATTTCGTTCCACGGATTGCGGCGTGACGCGTGATAGCGGTCATGCACCGCGCGCGTGATCGCCAATCCTTCGAGCGCCATTCCTTCCCAAAGCATGTGGCCGGCGACCTGATATTCGAAGCCGTTCATGCACTCGTTGAAATAGCCCGCCGCCCATTCCGGGCCTTTGCCCTTCGCCTGCGCGTAGTCCCAATCCTTGCGCGGAAAGCTGCACATGAGGAGCCCCGCCTCTCCCGCAAGCGCATACCAGCGTCCCGGCTTGTAAGCCTGGCGATACGGCCCGACATCGGGTGAGAAGTTGTAGCGCCAAAGTGATTTCAGCGCGGCGACGGTTTCCTTCTCCGGCAACACGCGCGGCAGTCCGACTTGAAACGCCCAGCTCTGGCCGAACACCTGATCGATCTCGCAACCAGTCCCGGAGTTGATCGCGTCGAGATGCTTTTGGTCCACACGGTTGATGAAGTATTCGCCGTCGAACAAATCGGCGACGATCTTGCGCCGGCCCGTTTCCAAAATCCCGCGGCACTCGCGCGCAAAGCTGGCGTCCCCCATGTCGTCTGCCATCTCCGCCGCCGCTGCGAGCGCCGCGAGATACAAGCCACTCAGCCACGCCACGGGTCCGAACCAATCCGTGTCGAGCGTGTTGTGTTGATTGCTTTCGATGATGCCGTCGCCGTTCGCGTCTTTGCCGATGAGCCATTGCGTCGCGAGTTTGATCTTCGGCCAATTGCGTTTCAGGAACTCGCTGTTCACGGCCGTCTGATGCTCGCGCAGTGCACGGAGAATCGTTCCAGCCTGTGCATCGATCGCTGGGATGTTGTTGAACTCAGCGCGGAAGTGAATTGCTCCATTCGGCTGAAGCGCCACGTCGAAGTCCACGCGCTCACGAATGTCGCGCTCGATCTCAGGAAACAATCGCCCGGCCGCGTGCGCGTATTGGTAAACGTGTCCGCAAGTGCCCGCACAGCAGCCCACGCCTTCCCAGCCGTAGAAACGCCCGTTGGCGAGGCGGAAGCTGGTCGAGGTCGCGAGGATGGACGTGTTGAGCATCGTCCGGTCGAGGAACCAATGCGGCAGCGTCGAGTCATACCAGTTGTCGCGCCACAACCGCGTTTCGCGGGCGAGTCGGTCGAAGTTTGCCGCGACGTAGCGCACAACGGCGTGCGCCGACGAAAACTTTGTCGCGTAATAGCGTCCGGCCTTTTGCAGCCGACCGCCAAGCGAGAGATTCGGGAAATGCCACGCGACAACAAACGTCACGACTTTCGATTCGCCTGCCGCGAGTTTGAGTTTGCGAGTTAGCGAGCCCGAAATCCTTTCGCTGAACGAGGCCGTGCGATCGGCGCTCAATTCATCCGCCGCATCACCGAGCAGCGCGAGAGTCATCGTCCCGAAGTCGGCGAGTTCCTCGAACGGCGCGGTGTTCGCCGGCTGATCGGTGAACACGATTTTGCCGACGCCCACGTTGCCCCAGCTTCCCTTCGCATCGTCAAGAATCTCGATCCGCGCGGCCTTCCCGGCGTGAGCGCGCACGTCGATGACCTGCTGCGTCATCTGGTTGTTGTCTTTGCCGGCGACGGTCTGAACCGATTGACCACCGACAAACAGCGTCAGTCCAAAGCGCATTCCCGGACGCGCCTTGCCGCCGCCGATCCAAAAGTGGATGTAGTTCCGCTCGATGGTGAACTCGCGGCTTGCGAGCTTCCCCGTCGCGTTATCTTTCTCGCCCACAGATGATCCCGGCGCCGTCGCATGCGAGTTCACGACGCGCACGGTGTCACCGCCGACATCGCCTTGATACGAAGGAATGTCCGACTTCTTGATCGGCCCGCGCCCGAACGCAGTGCCTTCAACCTGCCAGCCCTCGAACGTCTCTTTGCTCCAATCTTCAAAAACAATGTCGGCGCGCTTCGGCTGCGTATCGGACTTCTGGTTTTTCTCCGCGGAGAAAACGATCGCGGTCAGTCCCGGTTCGCGCACGGTGACATTGCGCAACATTCCATCGCGATCCCGATGATTCAGGCAGACACCATTCTCCAATTCGCCGACGAGCGTCGTCTCCACCGGCGCTGCGCTCGCGTTGCGCACCGTGAACTGCATCACCGTCGCCGGCAGGCTCGAGTCATCGGCGTTCAACGGAATGAACGGCGAGAATGCTTCAAGCTTCACCGCGAGCGGCACGGTGGGATCGGCGTATTCGACAATGCCGATCGGATACTCGCCGCGGAAGGTAACGCCCGCAAAACCGCTCGCGGCCAACCGATGCACGTTGCCTCCGACCTTCAGCGCAAAGGTTTGCTTGAGCCGCGCTTCGGGAACGAACGGCTTCGCGTAATTGCGATCACCGGTCGCGATGTGCTGGTTGAAAATGTCCCAATGCAAAAGCCGTCCATCGCCGCCGAGATAAAGCTGGCCTGCGCCGATGCCGCCAATCGGCATGCCGACGTACTTGAGATCGTTGCCGCGCAACACTTCCGGCGTGCCGCGTTCGAAGAGAGACTTCACCCATTCCGGGCGCAGCTTCTTGTCCGCAGGAACGAGATGATCGAAATCCTCGCGCGTGAACGGCCCCGCCATTGCGGGAGCATTCGCGAGCGCCGCGCCGAACGCCGACGCGGCAGACGTTTTAAGGAAGTCACGACGCGTCCATGAAAAGCCGGAAGGATGCATGAGGAGAAATTGTTTCGGGACCGCCCAGTGCGTCTCACTCCATTTTGCTCGGAACTAACCTGCCCGGTTTCCACGCGCGCACGTATTCGACACTGAAAGTCGACGGCAGATCCGCATCGGCGATGCGCAATGGAAAGGCGTGGGCATCGAAGAGGAGTTGCCCGTCTTCCCCGTAGCCTCCCGTCGGAGTGTGAGCATCACAAATCACGAAATGTCGGCGTGCGTGCAGCTTGGCATAAGCACGCACGCGACCGAGCATGTCGCGCCAGGCGGCGTGCTTTTTTCCCCGCCGATCATTCTCGTCCATTAATCCCATCTGGCCGAAGTGAATGGCCTCGATGCCCGCGTCGATTTAGCGGGTGCAGAGGTAATAGAACCACATCCGCGTCTCCAGCCGGCTCATGTCAGGGACGCGGTTTCCGAATTGATGGCCGCCGTGGTGTAGATGATGTCGCCAAACTGAAAGTTGCGATTGGTCACGGGCAGGCCAAATTCCTCGAACACTCGCGGCGGGATCGCGATCTTCTCCACGTTCTGACTCACGATTTCAAACGCGGCCCCCTGGAAGGCAACGTCGGGATCAGCCTGATGGATGCGCTCGATGAAGGGCTTCGCGTGAGCCAGAGGCGTTTCGAGCTCCGCCTCGCGCGCCCAGCACATGAGCGCGCGTCCGACAAACTTGGCTTTGATGTTCAGCAACATGCGGATGTTGTCTTTCCAGATAATTCTCCTACACCTCGCGCGAAATGCTGCCGTCGAATTTGTAGTTCAGCGGCGCAGTAGCTGCCGCCGCCACCGTCTCAGGCCACGCCGCTGCGAGAACAGCCAAGCCCATGACGGCGAGTGAGCCGAGGAACAACCGGCGAGGCAGAGATGTGGCGAGGTGCGAGTGCATTTGACGGCGACTTTCCGTCACTCCGCGTTGCCGACGTTGCTGGGTGCGGGTGTGCCGTCAGCCGCCTGCGTCTGGCCGACGGCACACAGCAACGCCGCGACGATCAAAATGTGTTTCATGTGCAAGATGGTTTTCACTTGGGTTGCGGTCTGGATTCCTGAGCCATTATCCGCAACGCCGTGGCGAGTTCCGCATCGCTGAGTGGCCGTTCCCAAATCAGCAGGCGGGCGATTTCTCCATCGAATGATTCCGCGCCCGGATGCTCGATGGCATCGCGCTCCTGACCGACAGCCATGCGCCCGGGATTCGCCGTGGCGGAGACGGGGAAATCAGTCGTCGCCACCGCCACGGGCTGTTCGACGAACAACTCCCACTTCACCGTGCCGTCGCCTGCGGGCATGCGCCCGGCCAGCACATGCCATTTGCCGCGCTCCAGTTTGGTGCCCATCGCCTGGGGATTGTTTTTGTCGAAGCGACCAAAAGTGATTCCGTTGCGAGCTCCAGACCAGACGGTGTTGTCGTCCTTCACGTTGCCCCAGAGACCCTCGTAATTTCCGCCGTTGCGCAGATTGCCGAAGAACGAATTCACATCCTTCAAGCCGACCCGCTGCTCATCCAACGCCACGCGGGCAATCCAGGTGTGACCCTTCCCGGTCGTCAGGCCATCAAAGGTGTCCTCGTCCGCGCAGAGCAGCTCCTGCTGGCGAAACACCAGGGGTGGCGACTTCATGGAGTCACCGGCGCGGCGGCGGTGGCCGAGGTGCGGAAGAAGGTGCGGTGGTTCATGGCGGCATCGTGTCCGTCAGGTTGCACTGTGTCCACAGGATGTTCCTAATCTTCGCAGTTCAATTGTTGAAACTGACCTCGTTCCGTTCCGATCTGGTCCCCCGCGTGGAAGGCTTGCGATTCTTCGGCCAGTTGCATCGCGTCTGGTGTCGCGTTAGCCTCCTCGTGTTCCCCAACAGCATAATGCGATGAATGCTCAATCACTTCTCCGTTCTGTTTGACCATGTGCTGCCTCGGCGTCGGTGCCAGCGCCGCTCCGGTGGATTGCAACTTTCTGGCGGTCAGCAATGCCGTGGCGACGGGCGGTGTCCACACCTTGGCCTGCGGCGGCACCATCGTGTTTCCGCAGATACTCACTGTCTCTCCCGGCACCACGGTGACGCTGGAAGCCACCGGCGCACCGGTCACGTTTGATGGTGAGAATGCTCGTCCGCTCATCTCCATCGCCGCCGGCGGCAGGCTGGTCTTGAAAAATGTGCGCCTGGTCCGCGGGTTCGGCGGTGCCATCGGTAACTCGGGTGACTTGACGCTGGAGCGGTGCGTGCTGGCGGATAATTTTGCCAAGGGCACGCCTGGGACCACCAATTATCCCGTCGGCGGCAGCGCTCGCGGCGGAGCGATCTATCAAGACGAATTCGGCACGCTGCGGGCCACGTCGTGCGTCTTCTCCAATAACGTGGTCCAGGGCGGTCGCGCGGGAGATCCGCCGTGCCTTCCACCACCGCTCACCTCCGGTGGACATGGACTTGGCGGGGCGATCTTTCTGGAAGGTGGGAGCAACGAGATTGATCATTGCACGTTCGACGGCAACCGGGCCATTGCGGGCGAGGCCGCCTGTTCTGGACCGCCGGGTATTGCCGCCGGCGCGGCCATCTGCGTGGGAAATCCGTTGTCCTCGGCCATCGGGCATCCGTTGCTCAGGCAATGCGGGAACACTTTCAGGAACAACTATACGGTGAGTCTTGGCGGTCCGACACCATCGGACCCCAATCTCATGCTCGCGCCGGGCGCATCCACCACGGAGTGCATCGGCTACAGCACGCAGCCTTTTCAAGTGACGGTGGCTGCCACGGCCGGGCGGAGGTATCACCTACTGGCCTCCAGCAATCTGGTGGATTGGACGACGAATCTAACGCGCCAGCCGGTTGCCAATACCACTTTGCGCTTCCTGCCGGTTTCAAGTTCATCGCCCTATCAATTCTACCGAGTGCTCCAGGAATAGCGCGTGCCTGTGGCCGCCATGGAATCACGCGAGGATGTCCTTCACCACGTTGCCGAAAACATCCGTCAGCCGGAAATCGCGGCCTTCGTGACGCCAGATGAGCTTCTCGTGGTGGAGGCCGCATTGATGCAGCAGCGTGGTGTTCAGCTCGTGGACGTGAACGGGATTTTCCAAGGCACGGAAGCCGATTTCGGTCGCCGCCCACACGGATGAGGGCGAAGCGCGCGCCTTCGGGACGCTTGCTGATCATGATGTTCGCAAGTCGCGCGCCGTTGCCGCCGGATTCCGAACGGGCGTGCCCGCCATAAACGATGTTGTCCTCGGCGGAGGCGTCGCCATAGCCTGCCCCGGTCCGCCAGAACCAATGCCAGCGGTTGCCGATGACATCGTGCATGCGCGAGCCAGTGGGCGCATGAACAAACATATTGAACGCCGGCTCGCCGCGATTTCGCTCGGGCGTCACTTGCCGGTGATCTCATCGCCGACTTATTGAACCGGCAATTTGAGCTGGCCCATTCGGTTGCGAGCCTTGTCGAGAACCTGTGGCGATTTCGCGAACTTCAGCACCTGGTTCAAGGCCGTCCCGATGTCGGCGGAATCTTTGGCCTTGAGTTTCTCGGCGATCTTGACGGCCACAGCCCCCGCTTGATCGGCGATCGCCGGATCCGATAAATGCGGAATTACCAATCGAAGCGACTCGACTGAAAGGATGTCTCCCAATCCGGCGAGCACGAGCATTTTGTCCTGCGGACTGGTCGCCAAAGGCGCAGCATTGTTCAACAACTTGAGCTTCTCCGTGTCCGTTGCCCCAGACTCACGGACCAGTTTGACATAGCTGCGGAGAGCCAAAACGCGCTGGCTGCTGTTCTTCTCCGAACGCGCGAGTTGCAGCAGGTCGGGCGCGGCCGAGGAATCGGGCCATTCCGCCAACGCGCTCACGGCGGATTCCTTAACAATCGCATCGGGATCACTTAAGCTGGCGCGCACCGAGGCGAGCGATTTCTCTCCGCCCACCGCGCCAAGGACTCCGAGCAAAGCTGCCTTTTGTTTTGGCGATGCGCCGGTCAATGCTCCAATGAGTTGATCGGTGGTCGTCGCGGAAGAGCCCGCACGCGTGCAAATGGAACTCAACGCTCTTGCAAGGCCATTGATATCTTGCTCGTCAGTGGCACCTAGCAACAATTTCAGGAGGGCGGGCACTTCGGCCGGAGCGCCCAGTTTTCCCAGACGTTGAAGTGCGCTGGATCGCACTTTGGAGTCGGAGTCGGCAGCGGCGATCATCAATGTGGGAACCGCCTCGACGATCTGGCGTCGGCCAGCCAGGTCAATGCCGGTAATGCGGCGATTCGTCTTTGGACTCTTGAGCATATCGAGCACGGCCGCGTCAGTCTCCCGACCGGCCATTCCGGCCAAGCCATCCGTGGCAGCTTGCGAGATCACGGTTTCCGAATCCTCGATCAGTTCGACCATCACGGCCACGGCGGAAGAATGACCGATGGCGGCAACGGCGCGGATGGCCGCCAGGCGGGTGGGCGTGGCGCCCGTCTTTGCCTGGGTGGAAAGCGCGGGCACCGCCCGTTCGTCGCCACGACTGCCGAGTGTCTGCAAGACGACTATTTGATTATCGAGTGTGAGTTGCGGCAGGCTGGCCGTCAGCACTCGTGTTACTTCCGAGCCCGTCATTTCGAGCGAGGAACGCACGGCGGCGTTAAACACAACACGGTCACTTGAGGCGAGAGATTCCTTAAGCAGTCCAAGGCCGTCCTGGCCGCGGTCACTTATGGCTCCGCGCAGCGCACCGGCCCTGACTTGATGCGGAACATCAGTCAATCCGAGGAGCCGATCGTAGAGAGCGATGGCGGCTTTCGTTTTGCCGGCAGATGCCTGAGTCTCCGCGCAACGGAACAAGCCCTCATAGAACGCGAGCCGGTTTGGGGACGTGGTCTTTGGGAGAGCATTTTCAATGGCTTGTGCGGCGTCGGCGGTGCCGATCTTGCCGAGCGCCCGTGCGGCGGCCTGGGCGACTTGGGGATCAGAATCGCTGAGCAGCGACGACAACGGCTTTACGGCTTTCGTATCTTGGCGCACGCCAATGGTGCCGACAACACCGACGAGCGTCCGGCCCTTAAGCCGGGAGAGCTCGCCGCGCAACGCGTCGTCCACGCCGGGGCCGGGGATTGTCTCCAGCGCGTAGCGGGCAATATGGGTGAGATCATCATCAGCGAGCAAACCGACGAGTGTCGGCACGGCCTTGCTCGTGCCTATGACCGCGAGTTCGCGGCAGGCATCTGCCTTTTCCTTCCGGGTGCCGTTGGACTTGAGCACACCAACAAGCTTGTCGGCGGATTGGGTGATAAGCGGGGTGGGAGCGGTCGTGGCGGTTTGCCCGTAGGCGCCGCCGGTGATGCACAACAGCAACGCAGTCAGTAGAATATTTTTAGTTTTCATGGTGTGAGATCGGTTGCTGATGGGTCAAATGATGAAGGGCTCGCGCATGGCACGGGACCGAAGCCGGTTGGCTTCGGCGTCGCCGACAAATTCCTCCTTCGCCGGGTCATAGGTCAGGTCGCGCTTGAGCCACATGCAGATGTTGGCGGCGTGAACGGCGCTCATGGAACGGTGCATCACCTCCGCGTCGGCGACCGGAAGCTGGCGCGACTTCACGCAGTCGAGGAAATTGCGGGTATGACTTAGGGCCCGTTGGGTGCGCGTCTGATATTCGCGAATCACCTTCTCGAAATCCCCCAGCAACCTGGGCGAGGATGCCTCGGTCTTTCGATAGCCATCGGCGGCTCCGACCCAGCCCTCCGGCCCCTCAAAGCGTTCGCCACAGGAGCCGTGCCAGTGTTTATCGCCGCGCGAAAGGATGAGCTTCGTGCCATTCGCGAACCGGGTCACCATGCCGTCGCCGCTGATGTTGTTGACGTATTCGTATTTGACGGGCGACGTGTGCAACATTCCCAGTCCTGCCTGGGCTTGGGCAAACGTGTGTGCGCCCCATTCGCCGATGCAACTCGTGTGGAAGTCATAATGCCCACGCCAGCCGCCGCGGGTGTATTCCGGATTGTAGGGACGCCACGGACACGGACCCAGCCACAGATCCCAATCGGATTCCTCCTTGGGTGGCTCGGGCTGGCCGGGCAGCCAGTCGTGCCGCATCTCGGCCGCATCCCACGGTGCAATGTGGGCGTAAGCCGTGTGGACCTGGCCGAGCCGCCCTGTGCGCGCCAGTTCGATGGCATAAACATGATTCGCCTCGCTCAACCGCTGCGCGCCGGTTTGATACACGCGGCCGTAGCGCTTCGCCGTATCCGCCACCGCGCGGCCCTCCGCGATGGTCATTGATGATGGCTTCTCGGAATAGATGTCCTTGCCCGCCCGCATCGCCCAGATGGCCGCCAGCGCGTGCCAGCGATCTCCAGTCGCGCTCAAGACCGCGTCAATGTCCGTGCGCTCCGCGAGAAACTCCCGAATGTCGCTGTAGAGCTTGCAGTCGGTGTTGCCATAATATTCGTCCACGAATTTCTTCACGCCCTCGCGCCGCGACTTCTGCGGATCGCAGGTCGCGACGAACTGCACATCCTTCTCCGGCAGCAGGGCGCGCAGATCGTCCCGGCCCCGGTTGCCAACGCCAATGCCGCCCAGCACAATGCGTTCACTCGGCGCCACCGCGCCGCCGAGTCCGAGCGCCGAGGCGGGAATGATGGTGGGAGCGACCACCAAGCCCGTGGCGGCGGCGAGGGTGTTTTTCAGAAATTTTCTGCGGTGAAGTTTTTTCATAGCCAGTGAGTGATTTGTGTCCTGCGTTTCGGGTAACAGGGAGAAGTTTGCTTTTGCGACGCTCCAGGATGCGGGGAGAATTCCTTTTGCGTCGGGTGCATACACGACGATTTTCCTGTTTGTCACACCTGCCATCTCGCCAGATAGTGCGAACTTGTTGCCGTTTCTTGCAGTTGCCCGCCTGAAAGGCGCCACAAAATTGAATCCGCTCCAGTTGGCGCTGCGATGGTGGGAGGAGATGACGCGTGATTCGAAGCTGGCGCGCAGCTCTTGCACGGAGAGAACATCTGTCACGAGCGCGAGATACGCAGATGACGCACCTGCGAAGATTCCAATCGTCCATCGGTGAAGATCGAGTTCGATCGTCCGATCGAGGAGTTGGCGCCCGGCGCTGGTGCGACTGACAGGATGAGCGACGCGCAAGAGTGAGAGGCACGATTTTCGCAAGATGTGGCAAGCCCGATTCGGCGCGACTTGGTATGCGCAAGGCGATGAATCGCCCAATCTCGACGTGTGGGGTCTTGTTGCTCGCGTGCGTCAGCATCGCAGCAGGGGAAGCTGACCTCACGCTTTGGTACCAACAGCCGGCGAAGAACTGGCAGAAGGAGGCGTTGCCCATCGGGTGCGGGCGCCTCGGTGCGATGTTGTTCGGATCAATTCCCGAGGAGCACATTCAGTTCAACGAGGAGAGCCTTTGGACCGGCGATGAGGAGTCCACCGGCGCCTATCAAACGTTTGGCGACGTGTTCGTTCAGGTGGCGCACGGCGCGGTGACGAACTATCGGCGCGAGTTGGATTTGCAGCGGGCGGTGCAGACGGTCACTTACGAGAGCGGTGGGGTGAAGTTTCGGCGCGAGGCATTCGC
>JBBRBM010000010.1:0-60418 GCA_038205745.1 Verrucomicrobiota bacterium
TGGCGCTGCGCAAACAGCACAGTGCGGTGGAGAGCGAGATCAACAGTCTGGAACATCACGGCTTGAACCGGTGCCTGGACGTGGGGATCAAAGGATACCTGCGCTATGTGGGCTATGGCGTGATGAGCTACAACCTGCACATGATCGGGCGGGAGTTGTTGTCACGAGCGGCTACCTGAAGCCGCCCGCACTGACCCCGCCAGCCCAGTCCGACAGGCGCAGTGTCGCCCGCTCCGGAGAATGATAACGGTGGGCGCGTGGCCGCGCGAAAAATCAGCCCGCCGCCGCGTGTCCCCCGTCTTCAACCGCCCATGCTGTTTTCAAAATCAGGAATTTTCGGCCAGAAACGAAGTAGCGGCCGTCATGCCGCCGGGTAGCACAGGCGACCCGCCTGTGCCGCGTGTCGACTCGCTGCGCGGAACGGAAGAGCGGACGAAACTTTTCCGCACCGCCGATTGCCGTCCGTGCCTCCCTCCCTTCCGACGGGCCAGTGGCCCGGCGGCACGGGCGGGTCGCCCGTGCCACCCACTTTGACTTCGGAGTTCGGGTTAACGTGAATCTGGTCAGTTCTCCTGCGCCGACTCAGTTCGCCCCCGCTCATCGCTTGCCAATGGATGCGCAGTCTTTGGCAACTGAGGTGGGGGAGCTTTTCTGCTCATGACGGATATATGGGGATGTCCGATGGGACTTTTTCCAAGATGAACACGAAGCCATTACCTCCAATTTCCGAAAAACCGTCCGGGGTGAAGATCTCGACCCTCGATGCCAACGAAGCCGCCGCGTCCGTCGCTTATCGACTGAGCGAAACAATCGCCATCTATCCAATCACGCCGTCATCGCCGATGGCGGAGTTTTGCGACGAATGGTCGGCGAAGGATAAGCAGAACTTGTGGGGCACAGTGCCAAGGTTGGTGGAGATGCAGTCAGAAGCCGGCGTGGCGGGCGCCGTGCATGGCATGCTTCAAGTTGGATCGCTCTCGACCACGTTCACCGCGTCGCAGGGACTGCTGCTGATGATCCCGAACATGTACAAGATCGCGGGCGAACTGCTCCCGTTCTGCATGCACGTGACAGCGCGCGCCGTCGCGACACACGCGCTTTCAATTTTTGGTGATCACTCAGACGTGATGGCTTGCCGGCAAACCGGCTTCGCGATGCTGTGCTCGGGATCAGTGCAGGAGGCGCATGACTTCGCGGCGATTTCGCACGCAGCCACTTTGGAGACGCGCATTCCGTTCATGCACTTCTTCGACGGCTTTCGCACGTCGCACGAGATCGGCAAGATCGCGATGTTGAGCAATGAGCAGTTGGCTGAACTGGTGGACGACAACGCGCTGGCTGCGTTCCGTCACAACGGGCTGACGCCGGATCGTCCGAGCATTCGCGGCACGGCGCAGAATCCCGACGTCTTCTTCCAATGCCGTGAGGCGTGCAACAGCTACTACAACCGCACGGCGAGCATCGTTCAGGACGTGATGAATCGCTTCGGCGAAATCACGGGCCGAAAATACAAACTGTTCGAGTACGTCGGCCATCCGCAGGCGGAACGTGTGATCATCGTCATGGGCTCGGGAGCCGAGATCGCTGAGGAAACGGTCGAGTGGTTGAACAAGCAGGGCGAAAAAGTCGGCGTGCTGAAGGTGCGCCTGTTCCGCCCGTGGTCGATCAAGGATTTCGTGGAAGCGTTGCCAGCGACCGTTACGGACATTGCCGTGCTGGATCGCACCAAGGAGCCGGGCTCCGTCGGCGAACCGCTTTATCAGGATGTGGTGACGGCATTGCGTGAAGGTTGTGATGCGGGCTTTGCGTCGTGGGACGTCGAGCCGCGCGTGATTGGCGGACGCTACGGTCTCTCGTCGAAGGAGTTCGATCCCGCGATGGTGAAGGCCGTTTACGACGAACTGAAACGCCATTCACCGAAGAACCATTTCACCGTCGGCATCGTGGACGATGTCACGCACACGTCGCTCAAGGTTGAAGCTGATTTCGATATTGAGCCGGACGATGTTTTCCGCGCGGTGTTCTTTGGTCTTGGCGCGGACGGAACCGTTGGCGCGAACAAGAACTCGATCAAGATCATCGGCGAGGAGACAGACAACTTCGCGCAGGGTTATTTCGTTTACGACTCGAAGAAGTCCGGTGCCGTAACAGTGTCGCATTTGCGCTTCGGGCCGCGGCCGATTCGCTCGAGCTATCTGGTGAAGCGCGCGAATTTCATCGCGTGTCATCAATGGCCGTTCCTCGACAAGCTCGACGTCGTCGAACTCGCGGCGCCTGGCGCGGTGTTCCTGATCAACGCCACATTCCCGGCGGATCGCGTGTGGGATTTTATTTCTGCTGAAGTGCAGGAACAGATCATCGCGAAGAAGCTGAAGTGCTACGTCATCGATGCTTACAAGGTCGCGAAAGAATCCGGCATGGGCGGACGCATCAACACGATCATGCAGACGTGTTTCTTCGCGATCTCCGGTGTGCTGCCGCGCGACCAGGCGATCGAGCAGATCAAGAAAGCGATTGAGAAGACTTACGCGAAGAAAGGTGACGCGGTGGTGCAGCAAAATTATGCGGCCGTCGATCAAACGCTGGCGGCATTGTTCGAAGTGAAGATCAGTCCGGCCCGTTCCGTGCGGCACAAGCCGCCGGTGGTATCCGAAGACGCACCGGACTTCATCCAGCGAGTCACAGCCGTGATGTTGGGTGGCAAAGGCGACCTGCTCCCGGTGAGCGCGTTCCCCGTGGACGGCACTTGGCCGAGCGGCACGACGAAGTGGGAGAAGCGATCCATCGCGCTGGAAATTCCGGTGTGGGATGCCGACCTCTGCATTCAGTGCAACAAGTGTGTGTTCGTCTGCCCGCACGCGGCGATCCGTGCAAAATTTTATCCGAAGGCGGAACTCACTGGCGCACCCGGGACGTTCAAGTCGGTTGACTTCCGATCGAAGGAGAAGGGCCAGAGTTACACGATCCAGGTGACTCCAGATGACTGCACCGGCTGCAACTTGTGCGCGATCATTTGTCCAGCGAAGGACAAGGCCGATCCGAAACACAAGGCGCTCGACATGCGTGAGATGGCACCGTTGCGCGACGCGGAGGTGGACAACTTCGCCTTCTTCAACAAGCTCACGGTGCCCGATCGCACGAAGCTCACGATGGACTTGAAGTCCACGCAGTTTGCCGAGCCGCTGATCGAATACTCCGGCGCGTGCGCGGGTTGCGGCGAGACGCCGTACCTGAAGTTGCTCACGCAGATGTATGGCGACCGGCTGTTCATCGCGAATGCGACGGGCTGTTCATCGATCTACGGCGGCAATCTGCCGACGACGCCTTACACGACGAACTGCGCGGGCCGCGGCCCGGCGTGGTCGAACTCGCTGTTCGAAGACAACGCGGAGTATGGCTTCGGCCAACGCTTCGCGGTGGACAAGCACAGCGAGATCGCTCGCGAACTCGTGAAACAACTCGCGCCGCAAATCGGCGATGATTTCGTTGCGGCGATTCTCGCGGCCGATCAATCGACGGAAGCGGGCATCGCCGCGCAACGCGAGCGCGTGTTGGCGTTGAAGGAGAAAATTGCCGACAGCCAATCGCCGATCGCACATCACTTGAGCCAGATCGTGGATTATCTGGTGAAGAAGAGCGTGTGGATCATCGGCGGCGACGGCTGGGCGTTCGACATCGGCTTCGGTGGTCTCGATCACGTGATCGCGATGAACGCCGACGTGAACATCATGGTGCTCAACACGGAGGTTTACTCCAACACCGGCGGCCAGGCATCGAAGGCCACGCCGATCGGTGCGGTCGCCAAGTTCGCCGCGGCAGGAAAACAAATGGGCCGCAAAGATTTGGGCCTCATTGCGATGACTTACGGCAGTGCTTACGTCGCCTCGATCTCGATGGGCGCGAAGGATTCGCACACCGTGAAGGTGCTCGAAGAAGCGCAGTCGTACAACGGCACGTCGTTGATCATCGCCTACGCGCATTGCATCGCCCATGGCTACGACCTGAAGAACGGACTCGATCAACAAAAGCTCGCAGTCGAGACCGGCTACTGGCCGTTGTTCCGCTTCGATCCGCGTCGCGCGGGCACTGGCGAACCGATGCTCAAGCTGGACTCCGGCGCACCGAAGATTCCGGTCGAACAATATCTCGCCAAGGAAACGCGCTTCAGCGTGCTTGAGAAAAGCGATCCCGAACGCTTCGCCATGCTGCACAAGATGGCGCAGGAGGAAGTCGATCGTCGTTACGCCAATTACGAAAAGATGGCGCGCAACTCGGTGAGCGGTGAGCCCGTCATCGTGCTCGCGAAGTAATTGGATCAACGGCAGCGACCCAGGTTTACGGGTCGCTGCCTTGTTTTGCGCAGCCGTTGAGTCGGGGCAACCGCGATTCCGAAACGGGAATCTACGGCGGCGTGTTCCCGAGTTTTTGCGGCCACGATTTCCCGAACTTGTCCCGGCTGCACAAATTTCGGTGTCGTTCCATAGTTGCGCCGTGAACATTTCCATTCAGCACAGGGTGACGCGGAAGTTTTTGCGGGGCGTAGATTCGTGGGTGGACGAGGCGGGTGACGCACGGACATTCGCCACGTCGATCGAAGCGTTTCGATTGTGTTCCGACCTCGATCTCGACGGCGTCTGCATCCTGATTGATCGCGGCGCCGGACGTCCGGTGATCGCCATTCCCGTCGATGTCCCCGCAGGCGCCACGCGACCGGTGACGGGTTTTCCGAGTCTGGCTTTCCGCTGAGTTCAGAATCTTACTTCACCTTCTGCGGATTTCTCCACGCATGGCCGCGCACCGAGAGCAGTTGCTCCGCGGCAATCGGACCCCAACCTCCCGCCGGATAGAATTCCGTTTCGCTCAACGGCTCGTCCGCCCACGCCGTGCGGATCGGATCGACGATGCGCCAGGCGTTTTCCACTTCGTCGCGGCGGATGAAAAGCGTTGAGTCGCCTTCGATCGCTTCCAACAACAAGCGTTCGTACGCCTCCGGCGTATAGGCACCGAACTCGGTGTCGTAGCTGAAATGCATTCGCACTGGACGCAATTCGAGGCTTGTGCCGGGAACCTTGCCGTTGATGCGCATGGTGATTCCTTCGTTGGGCTGGAGGCGCAAGGTGATGGAGTTGGGATCAAGATTGTTGTTGCACTGCGCGGCAAAGAGCACGGGCGGCGTCGGACGGAATTGCACGCGCACTTCGCTGGCGCTGTGCTCGAGTGCCTTGCCGGTGCGCAGGTAAAACGGCACGCCGGACCAGCGCCAGTTGTCGATGAAGAATCGCGCGGCGACGAAGGTCTCGACGTTCGATCCGGGTTTCACCTTCGGTTCCTGACGATAGGCGGGGAATGATTTTCCATCGACGGTGCCTTGCGTGTATTGGGCGCGCACCACATTCGTCGCGACCTGCGTCGGCGACAGCTCGCGGATCGAATTGAGCAGCTTCACCTTTTCGTCGCGCACGGCTTCACCGTTGAGCGAGACGGGCGGTTCCATCGCCACGAGCGAGAGCACTTGCAGCAAGTGGTTCTGCACCATGTCACGCAGCGCGCCAGCTTCCTCGTAGTAACCGCCGCGCGTGCCGACGCCCTGCTTTTCGCTCACGGTGATCTGGACGTTGTCCACGTAGCGGCGATTCCAGAGCTGCTCGAAGATCGAGTTCGCAAAGCGGAACACCATGATGTTCTGCACCGTTTCTTTCCCGAGATAATGGTCGATGCGGAAGATCTGCTTTTCGTGCGCGTGGCGTGTGAGTTCGGCGTTGAGCTGGAGGGCGGACGCGAGATCATGGCCGAAAGGCTTTTCCACGACGATGCGCTGCCATCCCTCATCAACTGGCGACTGTTTGTGCAACAGGTTCGCGGCGTGAAGATGATCGACCACCTCGGCGAACTGGCTGGGCGATGTGGAAAGGTAAAACAACAAATGCGTTTTGAGCCGGGCGTCGCCAAAGCTGGTCAGCATTTCTTCGAGGCTTTTATAGGCGGTGACGTCGTTGAAATCGCCGCGGCAATAGAAGAGCAGCTTGGCGAATTCTTCCCAGATCGCAGGCTCGGGATTCTTCGTGCGCGAAAACAGTTTGAGCGCCTCGAACATTTCGTTGCGCCAGCTCTCGTGTGACTTCTCACGCCGCGCAAACCCGACGATGCGGCATGGCGCGGGCAGTTGTTTCTCGGCGAATAAATGGAAGAGCGCCGGGATCAATTTGCGGGCCGTGAGGTCGCCGCTCGCGCCAAAGATGACGATGGTGCATGGCTCGGCTTTCTTTCGCGCCGAAGCAATGCGGCAGCTCAGGAGTTCGTCGAGATGGTCGTGTTGTTCCATGTCGCGGGACATTGCGAGACGAAGGGTGGCATTTCAACCAATTGTTCCCCGGCAGGGATTGGATTGGCCCCGTGCATTTCTGGCGTGGCCTTCATCGCGGAATCGGTCAGCAGCGTTGACGCGGCGCGGGCGTTCTACACAATCAGCGCCACGGTGCGAACGTTCGACTTCACCATGACCCACAAGCTCGACACGGATGATTTTTTCATCCAGTGCGTGCAGCGCCGTTGCGCTGAAACGAGGATGAACTTCTTCCTCATTGAGCCGCTCTGGGTGGATTGCTTCTTCGACAAGCTCATTCGCGGCGAAGTCACCGCGCGCGTGCTGTTGAACATGCACAGCGAGCATCATCAACCGGATGAAATCTTTCACCGGCTCGTCCGCGCCATGGCGGAACGCGGCGTGCAGGTGATTGATCCGCCGGAGGTGGCGTTGAACGCGTTTGACAAGGCGCGATTGCACAAGCGTCTTTTGGCGGCGGGAATCCCGGTGCCGCCGACCGTGATCGTCAGGCGGGAGCAGGTGACCGGCCCCGAACTCACCGCTGCACAGATGGCGCTGCTCGGGCTGCCGTTTGTCATCAAGCCCTCGATGGGATACGGACGACGCGGCGTGGTGCTGGACGCGCAGAGCATCGCGGACCTGGCGCGCTCGATCGCGGCGTGGAACGACACGGCTTACTTGCTGCAACAACGGATCAAGCCGCGCGACATCGGCGGGGAACCGGCTTATTTCCGTGTGTTCAACGCGTTCGGCACCACGTGGTGTTGCTGGTGGAATTGCTTCACGGATCGCTTCCGTGGGGTGAGTGAGGAAGAGATGGAGAGGCTTTCGCTGGGGGCGTTGCCGGAAATCTCGCGGCAGATTGCCGCGCTCACGGGGATGCGATTTTTTTCCACCGAAGTTGCGCAGACAGACTCCGGTGAGTTCGTCGTGATCGATTACGTGAACGACCAGTGCTACATGCTGAGCCAATCGGCCGATCCGCAGAAAGGTGTGCCGGACGATGTGGTGGCGGGAGTTGCGGCGCGACTCGTCGAGGGAGCGAAAGGGTTGATCAATGCGGCGCGGAAGTGAGACTCGGAGCGCGGAAGGTCACGTCCGCGCTGACAACCAAGGTAACTTGCGGACAAGACCGTTCGCGCTCCGGGACTGCGCATGATTTTGCGCGCACGCCAATTCCGGTTCGAGTTCCCGCGGCCCACGCTCATCATGGGGATCGTGAACGTCACGCCGGATTCTTTTTCCGACGGGGGCGAGTTCTTCGATGCCAGGCGGGCGATTGAGCACGCACTTCAGCTTGCTGGAGAAGGCGCGGACATTCTGGACATCGGCGGCGAGTCCACGCGGCCGAACGCCACGCCAGTTTCCGAGGAGGAGGAGTTGCGCCGGGTTCTGCCCGTTCTCCGCGAATTAAGTTCGGTGTGCAAAATTCCGCTCTCCATCGACACCATGAAGCCGCAGGTGGCCGCTGCGGCAGTTGAAGCTGGCGCATCGATCGTGAACGACGTGGCGGCGAATCGCTCGGGCGACGCGATGTGGCGCGTGGTGCGCGAAAGCGGCGCGGCTTACGTGTTGATGCACATGCAAGGGACGCCGCAAACGATGCAGAGCCATCCGAATTACGCGAACGTGGTGGCGGAAGTTCACACATTCTTTTCAGAAAAGCTTGAGTGTTTGAGTAACAATGGCGTCGAACCGGAGCAGATGGTTTTGGACCCGGGCATTGGTTTCGGAAAAAATTGCGAACACAATTTGGAATTGTTGGCTGGATTGGGTCACTTTAGAACGTATCAGCGTCCGCTGCTCGTCGGTGCGTCCCGCAAGGGGTTCATTGGCCAGGTGACCGGTGCGGAATCCGCCGCGGAGCGTTTGCCGGGATCACTCGCCTGCGCGTGCGCGGCGATTGAAGCGGGAGCGCAAATCATCCGAACACATGATGTGGCGGCGACGCGGCAGGCGGCGCGGATGATCGAGGCCATTCGAGCGAAACGAAAATAGCAGTGGAGATTCTTCAAGCCATTTGGAAGCCAGCAGTAGAGATACTCATCCTTGCGGTGGGCATCTACTACGTGGCGTCGTTTGTCCGCGGCACACGCGGCGCGGCGATTTTCACAGGCACGCTGGTGTTACTGCTCACGCTTGGCCTCATTTCGATCGTGCTCGACCTTCAGGTGGTGCGGTGGTTGTTGGGCATCTTCTCGCCGTTCTTCGCCGTGTCGGTCATCGTAATTTTCCAGCCGGAGATCCGGCGGATGCTCGCGCAATTGGGCAACCTCCAACTGTTCTACACCACGCACGAACAGCGCGAAAACATTGAGGTGATCGTTCAGACGGTCGAACGCCTTGCTGACGTGCGCATCGGGGCGTTGATCGCCATCGAGCAGTCGATTCAACTGCAGGAGTCCGCCGAGTCAGGCATCCCCGTGGACTGCATCGCAACGCCGGAAATGCTGGAGACGATTTTTTTCCCCAACAACGCGATTCACGATGGCGGGGTGATCATCAAGGGCGATCGCATTGCTTACGCCGCCTGCATTTTCCCGCTCACGCGCCGCCAGGATTTGAACAAGACGCTTGGCACGCGCCATCGCGCCGCCATCGGCTTGAGCGAGGAGACGGATGCCGTGGTGGTGATCGTGTCCGAGGAAACAGGAATGATTTCCTACACTTACAAAGGCGAACTCGTCCGGGGCATCACCGTGGAGGATCTCCGCGCGTTCCTCAGCAGCGTGCTGCTGCAACCCGGCAAGCCGCGCAACTGGATGGACCGTTTGCGCGCGCTGGCCACCGATCGATTCAAGCCCGGTCCGGCCGTATTGAAGTCGACTCCTTCAAAGCAACATGGACTTCCATGACCTGATCTTCCGGAACTTCCGGCGCAAATTGTTTTCCCTGCTTCTGGCCATCCTGATCTGGACGACCATTCACTTTGCGGACCAGCACCGTCGGCAGACGAGCACGCCCGCGATGCCGACCAACTCAGTCGTTAACCCATGAAACAAAAAATCTTCGGAACTGATGGTGTTCGTGGCACAGCGAACATCGAACCTGTCACCGCGGAAACCGCCTTGAAACTCGGACGCGCCGCCGCACACGTCTTCAAGAACGTCGCGCCGCAATCGCGCGCCCGTGAGCGCCACAAAATCGTGATCGGCAAGGACACGCGACTCTCTGGCTACATGCTTGAGAACGCGATCAGCGCGGGCGTACTTTCGATGGGCGTCGATGTGTTGTTCATCGGACCCTTGCCCACGCCAGGCGTCGCCTACGTTACGCGCAGCTTGCGGGCGGATGCCGGCATCGTGATCACCGCGTCACACAATCCTTACGACGACAACGGCATCAAATTCTTCCGCGCAGACGGCTACAAGCTGGACGACAAGATCGAAAGCCAGATCGAACATCTCGTCTTCAGCGGCGACATCGAATCGATTCGTCCGACGGCCGGCGCCATCGGCAAAGCCGTCCGTATCGATGACGCGCTGGGCCGTTACATCGAATACGCCAAGGCGAGTTTCCCGCGTCGCATGACGCTCGAGGGATTGCGCATCGTGGTCGATTGTGGCAACGGCGCGGCGTACAAAGCCACACCCTGCGTGCTGAGCGAACTCGGCGCCGAAGTGATCGTCTACGGCAACACTCCCGACGGCACGAACATCAACAAGGACTGCGGTTCGATGCATCCGGACGAGATTTGCGACAAAGTGCGCTATCACCGCGCCGACATCGGCATCTCTCACGACGGTGATGCCGATCGCGTGCTGCTCTGCGACGAAGCCGGGGCGCTGATCGACGGCGACGACATCATGGTGATCGCTGCGCTCGACATGATTGAGCGCGGCACTCTCGCCAAAAACACGCTGGTGGCGACGGTGATGAGCAACGCCGGTGTGGACGCTGCTCTGACAAAAGTGGGCGGCCGTGTCGTCCGCACTTCGGTCGGCGACAAGAACGTGATCGATGAAATGCTGCGTGAAGACTACAACTTCGGCGGCGAGCAAAGCGGTCACCTCATCTTCCGCGACTTCAGTTCAACAGGCGACGGCCTGGTCGCCGCGCTCCAGATTCTCCGCATCATGAAATTGACCGGGAAGAAATGTTCGGAGCTGGCGAAATGCTGGCAACGATTTCCGCAACTCGTGACGAACATTCGCGTCCGCGAAAAAACTCCATTTGAGAAACTGGACGGGTTGTTGAGCCTCGTCGCGCAGGCCGAGTCCGCAGTGAAGCCAGACGGCGGCCGCGTGTTGCTCCGCTACTCCGGCACCGAACCGAAAGCTCGCCTGCTAATCGAAGGCCGCGAGAGCGCAGTGCTGGAACATTGGTCAAACGAAATCAGCAGCGCGCTGAAGAAACACATCGGCGCGTAGCCTCGCCAAAAACTGCCGAACGTCACAGATCGAACCGCTTCATCGCATTTTCCACACGCCGCTCGGCATCCATTCGCAATTGTTCAAGTTGCTTCAGGATATCGGGTTCTTCCTTCAAGGCAACGAGCGGCGTCAATTCGTGGAGGATCAATTCAAAATCGAGCTTCAGGTGTTGCTTGATCAACACGTTCTGGATGTCCGCCCAATCCTGAAGACGATTGGCGAATGCTTTATGAACGATCAAATCCTCCGCGCTACAGGTTGGAACCGAGAGCCCGCTCGCGAGCAGGTAGTCCGAAGACCGTGCAATGGCGTTCTCCTCAAACGGTAGCCCGCCCAGCGCGATGTCTATGCCGACTTTTCCGAGTGAGAGAAGAACGACACGCCTTTTCAGGGCAAACTCCCGCGCGTTTGGATCGCGCGGCGTGAACTCGGACAGCAGTGCGTCGACGAACGGCTCTTCGTTCCCAAAGCCGGTGAGTAACGTGAGATCAACATCGACCGTTTTTCGTGGCTCGCCCCAGCGTTGAAGCGCAAGGCCGCCGATGAAGCAAAACTTCCAACCGCGCGAGCGGCAAAACTCGGTCACCTTTTGGGCGACGGGATAGAGATGTCTTATTTCTTCCACGCCTTTTGAAACCAGAACTGCTGCTCGACGAGTCCGCTTTCCTGGCGCAACGGATAATCCTCCGGCACGTCGAGCAGCATTGCGGAAATTTCACGGGCACGGTCTTCTGACATGTCGAGCAATTCACGGTCGTGAATGCGTTCGAGCGCCGGACCGGTGACGTTTTTCCATAGTTGCACCCATTGCCTCTGCTGCTCGATGTCGTTTGCCGCGTTGTTCACGCGCAGAACTTACCCGAGTGCCATGGCAAAGTCAGCGTGCAATCACGTCAGCCTTGCAGTTGCGAACACACTGGGATTCATTGGCGCGCGATGGTGTTGCCTTACAAAGTCGCGACGCTGCTTTACTGCTTCAACGAGCGCGACGAAGTGTTGCTGCTCGAACGTGCGAAGGAACCGAATCGCGGTTTCTGGAGTCCGTGCGGCGGCAAGCTGCACATGGAGGACGGCGAGTCGCCGTACGCCTGCGCATGTCGCGAAGCGGAGGAGGAGATTGGCCTCAAGATCACTCCGGCGGACCTGCATCTCATCTCTGTAGTGAGCGAACACGCTTACGGCGGGCAAGGGCATTGGCTGATCTTCTTGTTCGAAGTGAACAAGCGCTTGAAGGAATGCCCGCCGCAGCATCCGGAAGGAACGTTCCGCTTTTTTCCGCGCGAAGAAATTCCGGCGCTCAACATCCCGCAGACCGATCGCGACATCATCTGGCCGCTCTTCTGGAAACATCGCGGTGGGTTTTTCGCCGCGCACTGGAAGTGGTTCCCGGATGGGCGCACGGAGTGGACGATGGAGGAGTCGAGGGAAGTAATCAGTGAGTCAGTAAATCAGTAATCAGTGACTGGCACGCGACGACGATTTTACTGATTACTGATTCACTGATTACTGACTTACTGACTTACTTTTCCCGAACATGGACGACCCGATCATCGATCTCCAAAGCGACCACTATTTCATGGGCGAGGCGTTGCGCCAGGCGGTGAAGGCATTCGAGGCGGAGGAAGTTCCCGTCGGTGCCGTGGTGGTGTGCGAGGGACGGATCATTGCGCGCGCGTTTAATCAGGTGGAATTGCTGAAGGACGCGACGGCCCACGCCGAGATGCTCGCGATCACGCAAGCGGAGCAGGCGGTCGGCGATTGGCGGTTGAATGATTGCACGCTCTACGTGACGAAGGAGCCGTGTCCGATGTGTGCGGGGGCAATCGTTCACGTGCGCTTCGGCCGCGTCGTCTTCGGAGCGGCGGATACTAAAGGAGGTGCCGCGGGCAGCGCGATGAATCTACTGCAGTGGCCGACGCTAAATCATCAGTGCCAGATCACGAGTGGCGTGCGGGAAGCGGAGTGCCGTGAATTGCTGCGCACTTTTTTCCAGCAACAGCGCGCAAAGAATATCGCGGGCGGTGAAGGCCGGTCGTTAGCGGAGTGACTCGTCGCTGTCGTTCGCGGTTTTCCCGCCGCGCTGCGGACGAACCGTTTGACCCTCGACCCACGTGCCTTCGATCAGCACGGATTGCGGCAGCGCGGGGATTCCGCGTTCGTTGCGGTTGATCATGGCAATCGCCATGTCTGCGGCGGCGACGCCGATCGCCGGACCATTCTGATAAATCCCCGCGAAGCGCCCGCTCGTATCGTAGCAATTCAGATGCACGAACCCGATGTCGTCGGGCACGCGAATCTTCAGCGAGCGAAGCCAATCGGTGACGATCTCCTCGTGGCTGATGATGACGTCGGGCTTGTGCCGCTTACACCAATCCCGAAAATGTTCGAACGTCCATTCGCTGTCATCGACCACGTGGATTGGGACAGCGTCCGAGCCGGGATAACGCAACTGCTCGACGAGGAAACTCGCGACCCATTGGCGATCGACGCGCTCGTTGAGGGACGCGGGAAGCGTCAAGCCGAGTCGTTTATATCCGAGGCGGCGCAGTTCACGCATCACCAGTCGCATCGAACGGAACTGATGATTCGCCGCGCGGTGTAGCAGCGGTTGCGTCAGCGAGTAACCAAAGGTGACTGCGGAAAACTTGCTCCAATCGAGGTGCAAATGCCCGTGGGCCATCGGCAACGGCGCGACGATCAAACCGTGGATGCTGCGCGTATCGAGAATTTGCGTCAGTCGCTCCGATGTCAGCCCCGGTTCGCGCATCCAAAATGTCTCGATGCCGTAGCCGTGCCTGTCCGCCGACTCGGCGACGCCGTCGTAAAATTCCTCGTACAGCCGTGTGGCCTTCCATCCATCGCGCGCGGGGAAATTCGTGACGAAGCCGAGATTCAAATGCGCCTTCACCGGCCGGGCCGCGCGGCGATACGTCATGAGCGCCGAGACGAGCGGGTTCGGCCGGTAGCCGAGTTCGTCCGCGATCTTCTGGATGCGTTGCTGAGTGGTGGGCGAGATGTTCGCCTGATTGCGCAACGCGCGGGAGACAGTCATGACGCTGACGCCGGCTTTGGCAGCAATGTCTGCGAGCGTGACTTCTTTCTTGGGCAGCACGCCGCGAGGCTAGAGCGACAATCACTGTTGTAAAGAGCGAGTTACCGCACACATTTTCCGTTGCGCCACAGGACAATGCTCGTAAAGTCGCCCGCGAACGAGGTTGCGTCACCCCCAACTCGCACAAGGTAGCTATGGAACAAAAGCCAAAACGTCCGAAGGCACCGGCGAAGACAACGCGCAGCGGAGCCTCTGTTGAAAAACCCAGCGCGTCGAAACCCGAGACAAAATCCGCCGCCGAAAAACCGGTGCCGGCCAAATCAATCCAGCGCGCCGCGCCGAAGAAAATCCCCTCGATTCTCCTCGAAGGAGATCGCTCGCCGGCCAGCGTGCCGAGCGGGCCAGGGGAACGATACGCCCTCGGCGCAACGCCTCCGCCACAGGAACTCGAGTCCGGCGGGGATTTGCCGGAGGCTTACGGCACACGACGGCTGTTGCTCACTGCACGCGATCCGCACTGGCTTTACGCGCATTGGGATTTCACCAACGAGCAACTCAAGCAGGTGAACTCCGCGTCGCGCGACGGACATCTGGTACTCCGCGTTTTCAAAAATCAGATTGCCGGTGAACCGGTTGTGGAGCAGCACGTGCATCCCGAGTCGCGCAACTGGTTCGTGCATGTGCCAGACGCGGGCGCGCGTTACGTCGCGCAACTTGGCTATTTCGACGACGCCGGCACCTGGAATCCTCTCAGTGCTTCGCCGGCAACAGTCACGCCGGCAGACGCATTGTCGAGCGACACCTCGGTGCGCTTCGAAACCATCCCGGTCGAAGTGCCGTTCCAAAAACTTTTGCAACTCGTCAAGACCGCCGTGTCCGAGCACGTGCCGTTGGTCGAAGCGCTGACACAATTGCGCGCCGAAGGTTTCAAGCAACTGCCCAAGCCCGAGCAGATCGCGTCGGCGACGTGGACTCCAGCGCAGGAACAGGCATTGGCGCAGGTCATCAGCATCGATTCCGTGCGTCGCGTTTGGATGGGATCGTTGGAGATCACGGAGCTCATCCGCCGAAAACTGGCGGAGGAAATTTCTTCGCAAGCGATTGCAGCGATCGCGCGCGGCGAACAGTTCGGCGCAGGCGCGGCGGAACTCGGCGGCATCTTCAGCGTATCGAGTCCGTTCGGCGGCGAAGGCAAGCGCCGCGGGTTCTGGTTCAACGTGAACGCCGAGTTGATCATCTACGGCGCCACCGAGGCGGACGCGAAGGTCACGATCGGCGGCCGTCCGATTCAATTGCGTCCCGACGGCACGTTCAGCTTCCGCTTCGCTTTGCCGGACGGTGAGTATCCTCTGCCCGTCACTGCCACCTCTGCCGACAAAGTCGAGACCCGCAAGGCCGATCTAAAATTCCGTCGCGAGACGAAATACAGCGGCGATGTCGGCAAGCATCCGCAGGACAAGGCGCTCAAGACTCCGCAGGCGGAGAACGTAAGGTAGGAACCGTGAAGACGGCACCCGTCGAAGCATGTCACTCGGCACTTTCAAAAACCGGATGTCCGAGAACGTGCGGGGTAAATTCTACGTCGGTAACCAGTGTCTGGACTGCGATCTTTGCCGAGAAACTGCTCCCGACAACTTCGATCGCAATCACGAGGGTGGTTATTCATTCGTGAAGAAGCAGCCCGAAACGCCGGACGAAGAGTTCTTGTGCCGCGAGGCAATGGGCGGTTGCTGCACCTCGACGATTCACGACGATGGATTGGATTTTGATTGGGATGCAAATCCCGCGCCGACCCCGTTTTATCTCAAACCAGAGGGACAAGCCACCAGAGCACTTAGGAACAAGCAGGCAGCAGAGCATGACTGTTGCAAGAAGAAGCCTGAGTGAAGATGAACGCTTCGAGCTTGCAGAGTCGCCGCTTTAGTGCGGGAAGCGAGTCGTTGACGCTCGACTCAGAAGCCATAAAGTTCATTTTGTGCTGACGCTCGATCACAGTCCGGTGCAGTCCAATCCCGAACTCATGGGAGGCACGCTCGATGAGTTCCTGGACATGTTCCCCTCCGTGCAGCGCGCCGACGCGGTGGAGTTTCTCCATTTGACACGCAGTAAACATGATCGCGATCACACTCTCGGCGTATGAATCAAAACTTACAGTATCTCATCGACGAAAAAGGCGACCGCACGGCCGTGGTTCTTCCCATTGCTGAGTACGAAAAAATTCTCGAAGACTTGAATGACCTTGCCATTGTGGCCGAGCGCCGCGATGAGCCACTCATCCCGCACGACCAGTTCATTGCTGACCTGAAGCGTGATGGAAAACTTTAGCATCCAGTGGCGCAACTCAACCAAGAAAGACGTGCGCGGCCTGCCGAACCACCAGGTCGCCCGCATCGTCGCTGCCGTCACGGCGCTCGCCAGTGATCCGTATCCACATGGTTCACAAAAACTCGCCGGCTCCGAACGAACTTACCGCATTCGCGTGGGGGATTATCGGGTCATCTACGAGGTCTGCACTGAAGTTCGTGTCATCGAGGTTCAGCGCGTCAGGCACCGCAAGGATGTTTACCGATGAGGCCAAAGATGAGTCTGGGCCTCCAGCAATTTGATTAGCTCCATGCAAGGCTACCTCTCCCTCATCCTTCACGCGCACCTGCCGTTCGTGCGTCATCCCGAGCACGAAAAGTTTCTGGAGGAAAACTGGCTCTTCGAGGCGATTACCGAAACGTATCTGCCGCTGATCAACGTCTTCGACGGCTGGCTGCGCGACGGCATGGACACGCGCATCACGATCTGCCTCTCACCGACCGTCTGCGCGATGCTGCTCGATCCGTTGCTGCAAGACCGCTACACGCATCATCTCAACAGCCTGATCGAACTCGCGGACAAGGAATTCCACCGCACGCTTTGGGATGCGCCCGCGCATGAACTCGCGACATTTTACCGCGAACGGTTCGAACAACTTCGCAACACCTACTTCGCCTACGGACGCAACGTCGTCGGCGCGTTTCGAAAATTTCAGGACGCCGGAAAACTTGAGATCATCACCACGGCAGCGACACACGCGGTGCTGCCACTGCTGAGCAACCATCCGCAATCCATCCGCGCGCAGATTCTCACGGCGCGGGATTTCCATCGCGAATGTTTTGGTCGCGAGCCACGCGGGCTTTGGCTGCCGGAGTGCGCTTATGTGGATGGCGTCGAGCACGTGCTGCAAGAGGCGAACATCCGCTGGTTCATCACCGACACGCACGGATTGCTGCACGCCACGCCGCGTCCGCGCTACGGCGTGTTCGCGCCCATTTTCACGGAAAACGGCATTGCGGCGTTTGGTCGCGACCTCGATTCCGCGAAACAAGTCTGGAGCAAGCACGAAGGCTATCCCGGCGATCCGCGCTATCGCGACTTCTACCGCGACATCGGCTTCGACCTCGACTTCGACTACGTGCGTCCGCACTTGTCCAGCAGCGTCCGCACGTTCACCGGCATCAAGTATCACGCGATCACCGGACCCACGGGCGACAAGCAACTCTACGACCGCCGCGTCGCGCTCGAAACCGCCGCGCAGCACGCGCAACATTTTCTCGAAGCGCGCGTCGCCCAAATCTCGCACCTCGCCCGGATCATGGATCGTCCGCCGCTCATCATTTCGCCGTACGACGCCGAGCTGTTCGGCCATTGGTGGTACGAAGGGCCCGAGTTCCTCGACTACTTCGTCCGCAAGGCTTACTTCGACCAGCAGACGTTCCGCCTCACCACACCACACGACTACTTGCAGCAGCATCCGACGCAGCAGGTTGCCCAACCCGGCGCGTCGAGTTGGGGCGAGGAGGGCTATTGGAAAGTCTGGCTCAACGAGAAAAACGAATGGATCCTGCCGCACATCGACATTGCGCAAACGCGCATGACTGATCTCGTGCGGCAATTTCCGAACCCGACCGGCTCCATCGCCCGCGCTCTCAAGCAGGCCGCCCGTGAACTGCTTCTCGCGCAATCGAGCGATTGGCCGTTCATCCTGCGCACTGGCACGAGCCCCGAATACGCCAAGCGCCGCGTGAAGGACCATCTGCTCCGCTTCATCGCACTGCACGAGCAACTCACGCAAACCCAGGTTGACGAGCGATGGCTCGGCGAAGTCGAGTCGCGCGACAATTTGTTCCCGAATGTCGAGCCGCGTTACTGGGCCTGAATGTGCCGCCGGGTCTGCGCTCGGCGCTTCAGCAAGATTCTGGAAAAGTTTTCCCTCATTGACGAACGGTTCAATGACACGCAGAGATTCGGCCGGCATCCATTCCACTGTTGCCACTGTCACCGGCAGCGCGGAAAGTCTCCGCGGCGGGCGCGTGGCGGAATTGGCAGACGCGCGGGACTTAGGATCCCGTGGAGTAATCCTTGCAGGTTCGACCCCTGTCGCGCCCACCAATTTCGTCGAGGATCGGAGCCAATTCAGTTGCCCTCCCGCAGTTCAGCTTCTATAAACGCGCGGCACTCCAATGGGAACTTTCTCGCCATTCGCTCGTCGGAATCTCCGCAGGTTTGTGCTTCTCGCTTTGCTCCTCTGCTGCGTCACGGCGCGCGCCGAGGTGATCTTCGACGTGTTCGTCGGCTACGGCCTTGGCGCCAGCGATGGCGTCGTGGCTGAAGCGAGCTTCTTCCCGGTCACGGTGGAAGTGCAGAACAACGGGCCGGGCTTCAATGGCGTGGTGGAAATCGTCGGCGGCCAATTCGGCAACGGCCAGCGCCGTGTCGTGCCGCTGGAATTGCCGAGCGGAACGAAGAAACGATTCGTCGTCCCCGTGTATTGCGCTGGAAAATTCAAGACGAGCGTCGACGCGCGGCTGCGAAACGAAAAGGGCAAGATCATCGCGGAGCATCTGAACCTCGAACCGCGCCCGAACTACGGCCATGTCGATTCACTCAGCCCGTTGATCGCGAGTTTGCCGCGCACCCATTCCGGCGCGGCGGCGTTGCCGGAGCCCACGAAGCGCGGATCGCAGCTCACGCCGGCGGCCACGCACCTGAACGTGGATTCCTTCCCGGAAAACCCGATCGCCCTCGACGGCATCGGCACCCTCTATCTGCATTCGTCGCGCGCGGTGGAATTGAAGGTGCCGCAAGTCAATGCACTGCTTGCATGGCTGCACTCCGGCGGCCGGCTCGTCGTGGGCGTGGAACAACCCGGAGACGTGAACGCCGTCGAATGGCTGCAAACGATTCTGCCCTGCCAACTCGGCGACGTGAAAAGTGTTCCCCAGCACGATGCGTTGCAGCGATGGCTCACTCAGGATGTTTATTCGGATGAAACAGTGATGCGGGGCGGCGTGAGAGTGACTGTCCCCGGCTCCGCCCTCTCGGCCGTTGTCTCGGATGTCTTCAGCAAACTGAACGTGGACGACAAGTTCGAGGAAGCTCCGCTCCAGGTCGTCACCGCATCCGTGCGCGATGGTTACATCATTGCCGGCAACGCGGCACAGCCGCTCATCGTCTCGGCGCAACGCGGGCGCGGAGAACTCGTCGTGCTCCTTTTCAGTCCCGAGCTCGAACCCTTCCGCTCGTGGATCAATCGCAATTGGATGTGGGCGAAGATCGCGCGCGTACCGCCCACCTGGCTTTCCGGCGCCACGCTCAGTTCTTCCCCGAACACTCCGCTCGACGGCGTGTTCGGCGCCATGGTGGACAGCCGCCAGATTCGCAAGCTGCCCATCGGCTGGCTGCTGTTGTTGTTGATCGTTTACCTGATCGTCATCGGTCCGCTCGACCAATATTGGCTCAAGAAGATCAACAAGCAGATGCTCACGTGGATCACGTTCCCGGCTTACGTCGCGGTTTTCTCCGGGCTGATTTATTTCATCGGCTACACGCTGCGGTCCGGCGAGACGGAGTGGAACGAGCTGCAAATCGTCGATGTCATTCCGCACGGCGCTCGCGCCGATCTGCGTGGGCGCACTTACGGCTCCGCGTATTCTCCGGTGAATGCGAACTACTCGATCGCGAGTGATCAACCGTTCGCGACGCTTCGCGGCGAAGTCAGCCAAAGCGTCGGCGAACACGCCGAGCGCGACGACACCGTGGAATTGATGGGCAACAGTTTCAAAGCGCGCCTCTCCGTGCCCGTGTGGACGAGCCAGCTTTACGTCAACGACTGGTGGCGGCAGGACAACACCCCGCTCGATCTCGCCGTCGTGCGGGGCCGCGACAACCGCTACACCGTGGAAGTGAAAAATCCCGGCGGCAAACGCATCGCGCAGGCGAAGCTGATCATCGACGACTACGTTTACGACGTGCGCGAATTCAGCAAGCCGTTCACTGTGACGCGCAGCGGTGGGCAGCCGCTCAGCGCATTCGTTCAGCAGCAGCAAAACCATTTCAATAGCGTCGTGACCGCGCGCAAGAGTCAGTTTGGCAGTCAATACGGCGGGCGTCTGGACGACGTGCTCGGCGGCGTCGCCGCTGCATCGTTCCTCGCGTCCATCGTGCCCGAGCAATCCCAGCCCTACATGTATGCGGGCCGATTCATTTCGCCGCGTGGCTTCGATTTGATGGGTGACGTGCGACGCCAATCCGCGGTGCTGATTGCCTATCTGCCGGACCAGTCGTTCGCCGCGCCGCTGAACAAATTCAATCCGCGCATGTCACGTAAGAACACCGTGCTGCGCGTGATCACGCCGGTGAAAACACTTTAACGTATGGAACCGCTCGTTTCCGAATCGCCCCTCATTGCGCCGTCCACCGGGACGAATACCGCCGCGCCGCCTGTTCCCGCAGTGCAGACCGTGGGACTCACGCGCACCTACGGCGCCATGACCGCGCTGAGTTCGCTCGACCTCACAGTCAATCGCGGCGACCTCTTCGGCTTCATTGGATCGAACGGCGCGGGCAAGACAACGACGCTTCGAATCCTCGCGACATTTCTCACGCCGTCGGCGGGCCAGGCGTTTGTGCTCGGACACGATGTCGTGCGCGAGGCCGATGCCGTGCGCCACGTGATCGGTTACATGCCCGACTTCTTCGGCGTGTACAAGGACATGGAAGTCACCGAGTATCTCGACTTCTTCGGCGCGTGCTATCGCATCCCCGCCGCGCAACGCGAAAAGACCGTGGCCGACGTGCTCGAACTCGTCGGGCTCAGCGAAAAAAAAGGCGCGCTCATCGGCGCGCTCAGCCGCGGCATGCAACAACGCCTCGGCCTCGCCCGCGTGTTGATCCACGACCCGCAACTCCTCCTGCTCGACGAACCCGCCAGCGGCCTCGACCCGCGCGCGCGCATCGAGATGATGGCCATCCTCCAGGAGCTTCAGCGCATGGGGAAGACGATCATCATCTCCTCGCACATCCTGAGCGAGCTCCAGACGCTTTGTAATCGCGTCGCGATCATCGAGCGCGGACGTCTCATCTACACAGGCCCGGTGCAAGGTGCGACGAAGCAGATTTCCGACACCCGCACCATGTGGGTGAAAGTGCCGCGTGATCATCATTCGCGCGCCATCGAATTGCTGCGCGCCCGCGCCGAAATCCGATCAGTGGACGAAATCGAAGAACGCCTGAAGGTGACGATGCAAAACCACGAGGTCGATCCCTCGATCATCTCCGAAACACTCGTCCTCAACGGCGTGAAGCTCAACGGCCTGCGCGAAGACGAGATCGGCCTCGAAGAAGTCTTCATGCGCGTGACGAAGGGCGAGACGCAGTAGGGCAGCGAAGCGATCCCAAGCCGTGCCAAGAGTTCAGAACAAAACGGCGGTTCAGTGGTTTGCCGAACCCATCGTCCTCAGGATATTGCCCTCCCGGTCTTTAACTTGGGTGCCATCACGCAAATGAGGCTGTTTCCCATTGTCACTCGGGAGATGCGCGTGGCGTCGCGCAAGGGCGGCACGTATTGGAACCGCACGGTCGTGGCGCTCGGCGCCATCGCCGTCGCCGTCTTCGCGCTGCTGGTGCTCGCGCGCGAATCGCCGAAGAACACCGGCTTCATCATGTTCGTCTGGATGGCGGTGGTGGCCTACGCGCATTGCCTGCTCACGGGCGTGGTGCTCACGTCCGATTGCCTCGCCGAGGAAAAGCGCGACGGCACACTCGGCCTGCTTTTCCTCACGGACCTGAAGGGCTACGACGTCGTGTTCGGCAAGTTGTTCGCTTCGTCGCTGCGCGGCGTTTACGGGCTGCTGGCCATTTTTCCCGTGCTCGGGCTGTGCCTGCTGCTCGGCGGTGTGGCGCCATCGGAGTTCGCGCGCGTGATGCTCGTGTGCCTGAACAATCTCTTCCTCGCCCTCTCGATTGGGATGATGGCATCCGCGCTCTGCCGTGATGAACGCAAGGCGCTCGCGCTGGCGTTCCTCATCGTGCTGGTGCTCACGGCGGGATTTCCGGCGCTGGGCGGTTGGATCATGTGGAAGCTGCACTTGAACAAGCCGCCGTTCTTTCCGTTTTGTTTCAGCCCGGGCTTCGCGTCGTTCATGGCCTTCGACAAAACATTCAGGGCGTTTTCAAACAACTTGTTCTACCAATCCGTGGCCACCCAGCACGTGATGGGTTGGATCGCGCTGATCATCGCGTGCCGCGTGGTGCCCCGTTCCTGGCAGGACAAGATTGCGTCCGCGAGAACGGAGAAACGCGCGGTGACATGGCGGCAATGGATTTATGGGCCGCCTGAAATTCGCGCCGCGTTTCGTAGACGCCTGCTCAACATCAATCCCTATTACTGGCTCGTCTCGCGCGATCGTTTCAAACAAACGATGCCGTGGCTCTGGCTCTCGCTCGCCGGCTTGATCTGGTTGATCGGCCTTACGCAATCGCCCAGCGACTGGCGCGAAGAAGGCATGTACGTGATGACCGCGCTGACGCTGCACACGCTCTTCAAAGTGTGGACAGCGTTCGAAGCTTCGCGGCAGCTCGGCGGTGATCGTCATAGCGGCGCACTTGAACTGCTGCTTTGCACGCCGCTTCCCGTTCACGAAATTCTCCGCGGACAATGGCTCGGGTTGCTGCGTCAATTTGGTCCGCCGGCGCTTGTGGTGTGCGTGGCGGATTTGATTTTCCTCGCCGCCGGGTGGCCATTTGCGCAGCAGGCGCGCACCGAATGGTTTATGCTTTGCGCGGCGGGAATCTCCGTGTTCGTCCTCGACCTCATCGCCATTTCGTGGACGGCGATGTGGCTGGGACTGACGCATCGCCGCACCGGTCAAGGCGGCGTCAACGCGCTCGTCCGTATCTGCATTCTGCCGTGGGTATTGTTCGGCGTCCTCACCGCGATCGTAGCCGCCCTTGATGAATGGCGGATTGTCCGGGTGCGTGATTTCTCGGATTGGATCCTGCCGACCTGGTGGATCATCAGCGGAGCCGTTTCGATTTTCTTTGGTGTGAGCGCGTATCGACAATTGCACCAGAACCTGCGTGCCGTCGCGGCCGAACGTTACACCGGGCGCGGTGCAGCATGGGGCCGTGCGCTTGGGCGGGCGTTTGGGCAGATGCGATCTGGCCAGATCACGCCGCCACCCGCCGGCCCGGCTGCGGGAGCGGGCGCATCAACACTTCGATGAACTCGCGCGTGACCGCGCCGTCCTTCGCCGTGCAGAGGAAATAACCTTTCTCCTTTGTTTTATCGTGATTGAAGCGTTTGAGCGCACAGCAACGATTCGTGGTGACTGGCGCATGGGCGAACTCGCGCTCGGTGAAGCCGTGGAAGTGTCCGTTGAACACCGCGCGTAAATTCAGCGGACGAAAAGGGTCGAGCAACGCATCCGCATTCTGCGGGCGATACTTCACGTTGTTGCCGAGCGGGAAGTGAGTGAAGACCACCGTGGGTTTGGCGCGTTCGAGCTTCGGCACGTTGTCGCCGATCCAACTCAAGGTCGCGGGCTGCACTTTGGTTTTCTCGTAGGCGGAGCCTTGCGTCGTGTCGAGCGCGACGAATTGCCAGCCGCGATGTTCGAACGAGTAATTGCTGCGCTTCGGGAAAAGCTCGTCGTAGGCAATTCGATCGGTGTTGCTCAGGTAATCGTGATTGCCCGGCACCGTGTACACCGGCATGCCCAACTGGCCGAAGATGTCGCGCACCGCCGCGAGATGGTCGCGATGGCCTTTCTCGACGAGATCGCCGACGAGCAAACAAAAATCCACGCCGGGGTGCCATCGCATCTGATGCACCACGCGATCGAGAAAACCGCCGCACTCATCGCTCATGTAGTGGGTGTCGTTGATGACGATGAAGCGGAAGTTTTCGCTATTCGTCTCTTTCGCCCCAAGTGATCCCGGCCACATGCCCAGCGACAACAGCGCGCCGGCACTGAGACGCATGGCGTGGCGACGTGAGAGGGTTGGCGGTTCGATCGGGTTCATGTTGGGTGATTACAGAGAAGTGAGGAGCAGCGCAAGCGCTCCGGGGAACGCGGTTCGGGGGAATGATTAAGAATGGGATTACGATTACGATTACGAGGGTGGCTGTTTCCCTTCCTGATCGTAATCGTCATCCTGTTCTTAATCCCGCTGGCGTCACGTGCGGCTTTGCCGCTTGGCGCTCACTGGATTCCGGCGTAGCTTCCGCGGCTATGTTCGACAGCCTGACCAACAAGCTGCAAAAAGTTTTCAAAGACCTGCGCGGCCTCGGCAAAATTACCGAGAGCAACGTGGGTGATTCGCTGCGCGAAGTGCGCATGGCGTTGCTCGAAGCGGACGTGAACTTCAAGGTCGCGCGCGACTTCATCGACAAGGTGAAGGAGAAATCGCTCGGCGCCGAAGTGATTCAAGCGGTCCAGCCCGGACAACAGATCATCAAGATCATCTACGACGAACTCGTCACGCTGCTTGGCTCCGAAAACGCCGCGCTGAATCTGAGCGGCAATCCCGCCACGATCCTGATGTGCGGTCTCCACGGTTCGGGCAAGACGACGTCGTCCGGCAAACTCGCGCGACTGCTTCAGAAACAAGGACGCGCACCGTTGCTCGTGGCGGCGGACGTGTATCGCCCCGCCGCGATGGATCAGCTCGCCACGCTGGGCAAACAGCTCGACGTGCCAGTGTTTGTGAAACAGGGCGAGACCGACGTGCTGAAAATCGCGAAGGAAGCATTCGCATTCGCCGCGGCCAACAATCGCACCACGCTCATTTTCGACACTGCGGGCCGGCTGCAAATCGACGAGGTGCTGGTGCAGGAACTCGTTCGCCTGCGCGACTTCATCAAGCCGCAGGAAATTCTGCTCGTGCTCGACGCCGCGACCGGCCAGGAAGCGGTGAACGTCGCCACGCATTTCGATCAGGCTCTCAACATCACCGGCTCCATTCTCACCAGGCTCGACGGCGACGCTCGCGGTGGCGCGGCACTGAGCTTGAAGACCGTCACGGGCAAGCCAATCAAGTTCGTTGGCGTTGGCGAAAAGCTGGATGAGTTCGAGCCATTCCATCCCGAGCGCATGGCGTCGCGCATCCTCGGCATGGGCGACGTTGTGTCACTCGTTGAGGCCGCCGCGGAAGCCGTCGATATCGACGAAGCGAAAGCGATGGAAGAGAAGATGCGCAAGGGCCAGTTCACCCTTGAAGACTTCCTCGACCAGATGCGCGCGATGAAGAAGCTCGGCTCGTTGCAGAAGATCGTCGGCATGTTGCCGGGAGGCGACCAGATCACCGGAGAGCAGCTTCAGCAGCAGGAGAAAGAGTTCAAGCGCATGGAAGGCATCATCTGCTCGATGACGCCACAGGAGCGGCGCAATCCGAACCTGCTCAACGCCAAGCGCCGACTGCGCATCGCCGGCGGTAGTGGAGTGAAGGTCGCTGAGGTGAACACGCTCATGAACAAGTTCGCCCAGATGCAGCAGATGATGAAGAAGATGGGCAAGATGTCGAAAATGATGGGCCGCATGGGCGGCAAGATGCCGATGATGCGCTGACGCCAGGAGCGCAGAGCCCCATCTCTGCGCGAAGATCGCTCAGCGCGCCGTCGCGGGAAATTAGAGTGACGCGCGCTCTCGACTTAACGGAGTGATGGAAATGTTCAGCGGCAAGAGGCTCGAAAAATTCTCTGTCCGTAGTCCGTGTCGTGAAGCTTGACTCCCGATTCACTCCAGTCGAAACACACGCATCTCATGGAACCTCGCCGACTGAAAACTTTCTGGCGCCGGACGGTGTACGTCGTGGTCGCGGTCGTCGTGCTCGCCGGACTGTTCGTCGTGGAGGAACACATTCGCGGGCGCATCATGCTCGATCGCTGGACGAAGCAGATGCGTGCCCAGGGCGAGCGCTTCACGCTGGCTGAAGTCCTTCCGGCCGCGCCACGACCGGAAGACAACGCCGCCCCTTACATCGCGCCGTTCCCCGCTGGGATGGTGATCCCGCAGTCGGTGCCGGCCGGGATGCGCTATGTCGCGCCCGGGAAAAGCGTGGCTGTGCCACGGCAGCGCGAGTGGTTCGTGGGTGGGCAGTCGAAGGTTCAATTCACGACAAATGGTTTTCGCGCATCCACCGGAGGCGGCAGAAGGGGCGCAATCCCCTCCACGAACCGCGTGCCGTTTACCGTTTGCGGCGCAACCGATCTCGATGCGGATCTGGCGACAGCATCGAACACGCTCGCGTCGGTGAAGCACGGTTTGCACAGGAGCGGACTGGATTTCGCGTTCGATTACACGGCCGGTTTTAACACTCCGATGATGCACTTGATGCCGCTGCGCTCAGCCGCGCAGTGGCTGCGGGCGGCGTCGTTGCACGCTCTATTGCAAACCAATCTGCCCGCCGCATTGGCCCACCTGCAAGACATGGCCGCGCTGGCCCGATTGGAAACGAACGGTGTGCTGCTGATCGATCAACTCGTTCGCATTGCCATTGTTCAGATCACGGCCGGCGCAACGTGGGAAGCGTTGCAGGTCGAAGGTTGGAACGATGGGCAACTCTCTTCCCTGCAAGCGGCGTGGGGCAACATGGAGTTCGCGACATGGCTTGCGCGTGCCGGTGAAGTCGAGCGCATCATGGGCGGTGAGGAGATTGAGCGGATTGCCGAGATCGGACCGGATCGCCTGATGAACTGGATGTTCACGCCACCGCCCCCCACGCCGACTCCCAAGTCAGTGGATCAATTTTTTGACGCGCTCTCGCAATTCGATAAACAGATCGGACCTGCGCTCTTTCGGGGTGTCTATTTTCCAGTGTGGCGCGTCGCGTGGAAGGATCAGGACAAGTTGAACCTCTACAAATCCTGTCAGCCGCTTATTGAGGCGAGCCGTCTGCAAGCGACAGCGCCAAACTGGAAAGCGCGCGAGCCCATGCTGCTGGACTCGGAGACAAAGGACGACGATTCGGGGACACGAAGCATCCGTTTCCTAATCTCGCGGCTTCTTCAATCGTCTCATCGCAAAACCGTGCGCCGCGCGGTGGAGGCGGAAGCGACTCGCGCGATGGTGGAGACTGCGATTGCGTTGCATCGGTGGAAACTGAGGCACGCAAGTTTTCCGGAGGCACTCGATGAATTGGTGCCGGCGCTGTTGGCGAAAGTTCCGATCGATCCCGTTGACGGCAAGCCGTTGCGCTATCGCGTAGGCACCAACGCGCCATTCACGCTCTACTCGGTCGGGCACAATTGCATCGACGACGGCGGCGATGCCCGGCCGGAGTCAGGCTCGAATCCGGGGTTCATCAATGGCCTCGACGTGGTCTGGCCGTCGCCGGCGACACGGGAAGAAATTGAGAGCTTTGAGTGGAAGGAGCGATGACGCGCGGTCGCAGCGCTTCGTTTATTACGATTTCCAAAGTTGGGACCACGGAATACACCGAACACACGGAAGGAAAGAACGGGAGAGATGCGAGTAACAGTTCACCTCTCTCACATCATCATCGCTTTCCGTGTCGTCCGTGTATTCCGTGGTCTCAACTTCGGATTTCAGAATCAACCCGGAGCCGGAACTTTCTGCACCGCATTCTCCGCCGTCAGGGCGAGGAACGATTTTTCCAACGGCCCTTCAGCGCCGCTCTGGACCCGCAACTCCGCGGGTGTGCCGACAGCGATGAGCTTCCCTTGATGAATAATGCCGACGCGATCCGCCATCTCTTCCGCCACGCTCAGTTGGTGCGTGGAGAGAAACACCGTCATGCCGGCGAGAGAACGTTCCTTCAAAACGTCCTTCACCACGCGCGCATGATGCGGATCGAGGCCGACCATCGGCTCATCAATGACGAACACTTCGGGATCGTGCAGCAGCGCCGAGACAATCGCGACGCGCTGGCGCGTGCCGTGAGAAAGGCCTTCGATTGTCTTGTTCGCAAAATCGCCAAGACCGAAGCGATCGATCAGCTCGCGCGCGCTTTTCTGAATGTGATCGAGATCCATGCGGAACAACTCGCCGGTGAACCGAAAAAATTCCCACGGCGTGAGCTTGTCGTAGAGAAACGGGAAGTCGGGCACGTACGCCATGCGGCGCTTCACTTCGAGTGGCTGCGCCTGCACGTCGAAGCCGGCGACGCGCGCCATGCCGGCGGATGGCTTGAGCAACCCGCAAAGGATTTTGATCGTGGTTGTTTTGCCGGCCGCATTCGGGCCGAGCACGACGTAGAACTCGCCGCGGTTCACCGTGAGGCTGAGGTCGTTGACCGCCACCACGTCGCCGAATCGTTTCACGAGATGGATCAGCTCAATCATTGGTGTGGTGCAATACGGAGAGGACGTCGTTGACCAGGTGAACTTTATTGGGCAAATCCACGCGCAGAATTTCTCCCACGGGGCTGACGTAGAAAACAGCCTTGTAACGCTCAAGCAATGTGGCTTTCAGCCGGTAGGCGCGGACGTTGTTGCGCCCAAGCAGCAGCGCGTCGTTGTGCGCCTCCCATTTGATCGGCAGCGACGGCGTCGCGTTCGTGTTGCTGCCAGGTGGCGGGCCCATCATGCCGAGCATCAGCGGCAATGCCGGGCCGCCGAATTCGAGCAACAGCTTGCGCGGATCCTGCAAGTCGGCAAACGGAATGTTGCGCGTGAACTGGTCGGCGCCTGCGTCGACGTAAACGCGCAGCAGTTTCTGTGTTGAGTTCGCGCTGATCTCGTAGATGTCCGGCCGCATCGTCACGCGCAGGAGGAAATGTTTCCACACGCGGTTTGTGTCGAGGGTGATGTTGAAAACGAACCGCGCGCGCTGCGGCAGGTTGGGAATCGAGAGGTTGCCATCGACATCGAGGGTATAGGACGAGAGGTTGCGCACCATGCCTTCCACCGCTTCGGATGGATCCGTCATCACCGCGCCGGTGGCGAATTCCTGGCCGACGTCAGCGCGCCAGCGACAATAGCCGATTCGATTCGTGCCGTGGCGAATCTCCAGCGTGGAAGAATCAGGCGCGGTAAGAATTTTTTCCCACACGAGCTGCGGCGGAATGTTGGCGCCCATCGGTTTGCCGCTGCCGAATTCCATCCGCCACAACTGTGCCATCATCACCAGCCAGAAGACCGTGACGGCGGCGAGTATGAAGCGTTTACGCATGAATCACTGTGACGACGGAATGACGAGTGTCTGGCCCGGACGCATTCTGCGGGCGTCCACCGCCGGGTTCGCGGATTGAAGCGCGGGCAAGCGCACGTTGTAGCGCCGTGCAATCAGACTCAGTGTCTCACCCGCGGCGACAGCGTGGACGCGCGTGGCACGGCTGGCCGAGGTCGGCGGCAATGCGGCATTGGCGCGAATCGTCGGCACGGCCTCATTGCGAACCGTGTTCACCGGCGGATTCGACAACCGGGGCGGCAGCGGATTGGATGGCACGACGACCGTGGGCGCGTTCGAGTAAGGCTGGCCGCGGGTCGCAGCCAGCAATTGCATCTTCAATTGCTGATTCTCTGCCGTGAGCAGGTCCAGCTTGCGCTGCAATGATTCCATCGTCGGCAGTTGCACGACGGACTTGGCGAGTTCGCGTTTGCAGTCCTCCATCCGCATTTTGTAGAGGTCCGCCGACGTCATGTCTGGCCGGATGTCGAGCGCGCGCTTGTAGTGATAAAGCGACGCGGCAAAGTCCGGCACTTCCTCCTTCTCATAGAGCATGCCCAACTCAGCGTGCGCCGCTGCGGAGCGCGGGTTCACGTCGAGAGCCTTTTCGAAATATTCGATCGCACCCTTCGGATCCTTTTCCTGAATGCGCTTTTTCGCCGCGAGAAAATACGGCTCCTTCTGCTCATCCATGACGCCTTGCGAGCCGGGATGGCAGCCCGCAAGTGCGAGACAAATCAGCAGGAGCATACACCGCAAAAAAGACATGGCGCGCAAACTAAACGAACGCTCAGGGCGGCGCAACGAGACGTTACCCACACGCTATGCGACCACGCGGGCAAACCGGAACGGCGGACAGCCGTGCGCACAGTGCTTTCCATCTTTCGACCGCCGACGGGCATGGGGAGAGTCTCGACGGACAAAACGGGAGTTTGGCGCAACGTTATCGAAACGGATTGGTTTCCTTGGGCGCGGAATCAGTTTTCGGCTCGGTGGGAGGTGGTGTAGTGGCGAATGGATTCTTGCCCGGCTGCGCCGCGCCGATCTTCGGCAGGAAAAATGGACTCGTGGCAACGAAGACCATGTCACACACGATGTGCAAGGCGTAGAAGAGCGCGAGCCGCAACGGATCGATCACGCCGAACGCGTATAGCACCACGCCGAAGATCACGATGAACGCGCCGGGCAAAAGGGCCGCGTTGCCCACGCGCCAACAGCCGCCCCACGTCACCTGGCGATCGGTGAAGAATGCGATGAGCTTCACGATGGGAGTCGCTATGGCGCCGAGGAGCCACCACGAAATCAGCACGGCCAGGAAAATGGTGATGCTGAGCAACGCTTCGACAGGTTGGCGCCACGCGTCCCACCACGGCGCCAGTTCGTTGCGACTGACCTTGATCGTTTCGCCAGGCTCATACGGCAGATCGACGCAACCGAGGACGCCGCAGAATTGAAGCCCGGGCACGGTCACCACCGCACTAAGATCAGCCGCCCCGCTCACGCCGCCGGCGTCGCGAGCGTCGAGAATGATTTCGAGGTAACGGTTCCCGGCAAGCAGATGTGGGCCGGGATCGGTTGTGATCCAGCGGCCATTTTGAATGACGCTTTCGCCCGGCAACGCCTGGATCGCGTCGGTCACCACGGGCACCCAGTGCCGCGCCACAAACCAAAAACCTGTAAGCGCCACGAGAACGGCGACGATGCACTGCACGAGCATGAGCCGCGCGCCGGACGCGTGCGCGAACGCAGCAACGCCACGCGGCGTGAAGGGTTGCCACGCGTACACTGGAGTGATGGGTTTGTCGGGCTTCGCCTGACTCACACGAGCGATTGATGACAGGAAGTCGCGCGGGGAGCAACGCGCTTGCGGCCCGAGGAGGTGAGTCGCTTCTTAATCCTATTCGTAATCTTATTCTTACTCGCTCACAGATGAAGCGGAGGGATTAAGAATACGATTACGAATAGGATTAAGAGGAACGCCGGTTACTCGCTGCTTGTCTGGCCCGCGGGCTGTTGACCCTGCTGCGGTTGCTGCACGAGGACGACGGGCAGGGGCGCGCGAATTTTCATCACGTCATCGACGAGCACTTCGAGAAAGTAAACGCCGGCCGCGGTGAACTCGACCTGTCCGAAGACAGTCACATTCACCGTGCTTTGATTTGGTTCCTGCAACCCGAACTTCACGTCGGCTTTGCGCAGCACGGTCGTTTGATCAGGACCAACGAGGCGAATGGTCTCGGTGAACTGGCCCACGCCGGCGGTCCATCGATTGTAAACGAACAGCTTGAACGCGGTGACAGGGAGTTGCGGCACGCGAATGAGGTTTAGAACACCTAGCAGGATGAGATTGCCTGTGGCTTCCTGGCGAATTTCTTCGCAGAGCAATGACGCCTGCAGGTCTGGGAGAATACGGCTGGCTTGCATAAGTTCAGTGGGTCAGTAATCGGTGAATCAGTAATCAGTGTGCCGCCTGTTCGGCTGCGCGGACGGTGTTCTGCATCAGCAAGGCAATCGTCATCGGACCCACACCGCCGGGGTTCGGAGTGATCCTGCCTGCGATGGGTTGGACTTCGGCAAACGCCACATCGCCGACGAGGCGTGAGCCGTCCTTGGCGTTCGGATCAGCGATGCGATTGACGCCGACATCCACGACGACGGCGCCCGGTTTCACCATGCTGGCCTTCACGAATTCGGGAACACCCATCGCGGCGATCAGAATGTCCGCGCGGTGGCAATGCACGGCGATGTTCTTCGATCGCGAATGACAGATCGTGACGGTCGCGTTGGCGTGCTTCGCTTTCTGGCAAAGAATCGCGGCCATCGGTTTGCCGACAATTTCGCCGCGGCCGAGGATCACGACTTCCGCGCCTTCGGTGTTCACGCCGCTGCGGATCAGCAATTCCTGAACGCCCGCCGGTGTGCATGAACGAAAGCCAGTTGTGTCGCCCAGTAGCAGCTTGCCGACGTTGATCGGATGGAAGCCATCCACGTCTTTGTTCGGCGAGACAGCGGAGTAGACGACTTCCTGGCGAATGTGTTTCGGCACAGGCGCTTGAACAAGGATGCCGTGGACTCGCGCGTCGGCATTCAGTTCGTGAATGAGCTTCAGCAACTCGGCTTCGCTCGTGCTTTCGGGAAGAACTTTTGTGTCCGACCAAATGCCGAGGCGCGCCGACATCTTGCCTTTCATGCCCACGTAAACTCTCGACGCGGGATCTTCTCCGACGCGAACGAATACGAGCCCGGGTTGAATGCCGCGAGACTTGAGGGCCTCGACGCGTTGCGCTGTTTCGGCGTGAATCTGTTCCGCGATGGCGCGGCCGTCGATGAGATTGGAGGCCGGCATTAACGCACGACCTGAAGCTCGTCGACCACGATGACAGGCGTGTGCTGCCAGCGCTCGTCGAGAATTTCTTCGCCCGTCACGATCACGCGCTGGCCCTTGAATTCCTTGAGCATGAGGTTCGTGCTCGGGCTGAAGACGTAATCGATGGCTTTGCCAGTATCGAGGCTGCGCAGTTCGAAATAAGACGGAGCCTGAATGCTGGAGCTGCCCTTCAGAATTCCTTCGCGGCTGACCACCTTGCGCACAGTTTCGATCGGGGCGCTCGTAACGACCTCGGCCGGAGCCGGCGTCGCCGGCATGGGCGTCACCGTTTCAGCGGGTGCAGGGGTCGGTGTCACGGTAGCGGGCGGCGGAACGACAGGGGTAACTTCAGCCACTGTTGGTGGCGGATTCGACGGTACGGGCGTGGTCGTAATCGGTGGCACTATAACAGGGGCCGGCGCGGGTTCGGGCTTCGGCACTGCGGCGATTGCAGCCGCCGGCTGGCGTTCAACCAAATGTGCGGCGACAAAGGCGAAAGAATTCGTCGGCGGCTCAATCTTGATCCAGCCACCTTTCGTATCAATCGGCTTGATGACAGCGCCTTTTTCCAGGCGGCCGAGGATGCTGTAATTTTCGCCGGGACCGCCACGCATGTTCAGGCGATTCACTTTCACCGTGTTGGCAGCGGTGTCGATGAACGACGCGTTCACCCACACGCCGATGGTCGAAGGCAACGCGATGCGATACCAGCGCGACGGCTCGTCCTGCTTCGGCTTCTTGAGCGTGACTTCTTCGAGCACGGTGATCGCGTCGCCCTTCTTCAGGTGCGCGATGACTTCGCTGTTGATCGCAGCCTGGCCGCGCACGTTGACGTTGTTTTGCTTGGCGACACCGGGCTCGGGATTGAGCACGGGCTCGGATTTCGCTTCGACCTTTGGCTCGGTCTTCTTGGCGGCCGGTTTCGCAGCAGCTTTTTTTGCAACTGGCTTTTTCGCGGGTGCGTTCGTCTTCGTCGGTGCCGGTGTTTCAGCAGGCGCGACAATGACCGGCGCTGGTGTCGGCGCAGCCGGAACGGCAGGCGTCGGGGTTGAGGGAGCCGGCGTCGCATCCTGCGCCAATACGCGCGGCGCGATCAGCGCCGTGATCACGGCGACGGTGGAAACAGCCCGAAACAACATTTTCATAGACGCGCAAGTAGAGATTTTATCTCAGCCTCTGTCAACGTTCGCCAACGCCCCACCCGCAACTCGCCCAACTTGATGGAACCGATCTGGATGCGCTGCAATTTGGTCACGACGCGCCCAAGCACCTCAAACATGCGTCGCAACTCGCGGTTCTTGCCCTCGGCGAGATCGATTTCGAGCAACGACGAAGAGTTATTTGTCGAGAGGATGCGCACGCGTTCGGCCCGCAACATTTCGCCTTCGTCGGAAATACCTTTGGTGAGTTTCTCCGCGAGTTCCTTGTCCACGCGGCCGTCAATCAGCACACGATATTTTTTCCTCACGCCGTAGCGCGGGTGCGTGAGCTTGAGCGAGAAATCGCCGTCGTTGGTGAGGAAGATCAATCCTTCGCTCGCGAAATCGAGCCGGCCCACCGGGAAAAGATGGTTCCATTCCGCAGGAAGAAGATCACCGACGGTGTCGCGCTTCTCGGGATCGCGCCGGCTGCAGATGAAGCCGCGTGGTTTGTTGAGCGCGACGTAGAGCTTGCGCTTGCTGCGAATCTCCCGGCCATCAACGGTGACCTTGTCGTGCTCGGGATCCACCTTGCTGCCGAGCGCCGTGATGACGCGGCCATTCACGGCCACGCGTCCCTCGACAATGTATTGTTCGCTCGCCCGCCGCGAAGCGATCGCAGCTTCCGCCAGGAGTTTTTGCAGGCGAACCATACAATTGCGGAACGTGGAACGCGGATTGCGGATGAGCGCACAATCCGCACTCCGAAATCCGCATTCCGCAATTGAACTACGCTTCGGGTTTCGTTTTGCGAAGACCTGTGACGCGGTCGCCGGCCTTCCATTGGCCGCGTTTCTTGAGCAATTCCACGCGCTCGAAACGCTTCATGACGTTGCCTTTTTTGCCGCCGGTGCCGGTCGCGCGCAAGCTCCTGTGCTGTGACATAAAATTGATCCTCAGTGAATTCTGCCCGCCCGACTTTCGAACGGAGCCGGTGCTTGTAACACGCGAGCTGCGGGCGCGCCAGTGCTGTTTTCGGGAGCACGGGGCTCCGAACTCCTGAATTGACCGCCATCAACGCCGTGAACTGCCGCCGGCCGCAAGCTTGCGGCGAATCCACCATTATGAATGCTCGCGAAACATCGATGACACGGCGCGGTTTCCTTAAAACATCAACCACCGTCGCGTCCGCGGCGGCGCTCGGCACGCTTGACCTCAGCCGCAGCGCGTACGCTGCGGGAAGTGACATCATCAAGGTCGGCATGATCGGCTGCGGCGGACGCAATTCCGGCGCCGCCGTCCAGGCGCTCACGGCGGATCCCGGCACGCGCCTTGTCGCGATGTGTGACATCTTCGCCGACCGCATCAAAATCAAGCGCGACGAAATTAAACGTCAGCGCGGCGAACAGGTTGTTGTGAGCGACGACCACTGCTTCACCGGTCTCGACGCCTACAAGCGCGTGATCGAATCGAGTGATGTGGTGTTGATCGCGAATGCGGCGAAGTTTCATCCGCTGCACGCGATGGCGGCGATTCAGGCGGGCAAACATGTGTTCGTGGAGAAGCCGCACGGGATCGATCCGGCGGGCATTCACCTGATGCAAAAGGCGTGCGACCTTGCGAAGGAGAAGAAGCTCTCGATTTTGTCCGGCCTTCACAGTCGTTTCCATGCCGGTTACGTCGAAACGATTCAACGCATTCAGGACGGCGCGGTCGGGGACGTCGTGACGATCGAGGAAAATTTCCTGCGATCGCCGTACGGAATCTCGGAGCACAAAGCGGGATTGACCGAACTCGAATGGCAGCTCGGAGCGCAATATCGATTCCGCTGGTTGTCCGGCGACGACGTGGTGCAATCACTGGTCCACAACCTCGACCGCATGAGCTGGGTGCTGGGCAACAAAGTCCCGGTGAAATGTCACGGACTCGGCGGACGCTCGACGACGCTCGATAGCGGCGACGTGTTCGACCATCACTCGGTCGTTTACGAATTCGAGAACGGCGTTCGTTGCTACGCGCTGTGCCGCACGATCACTGGTTGCTACGATGAAGACTCGAGCATCGTTCTCGGCAGCAAAGGCAAAGCTTCCATCAAGGCGTGTCGCATCTGGGGCGCGAACAGTTGGCGCTGGCAAGGCCAGTGCGATCCCTACCAGATCGAACACGACAGATTGTTCGCCGCGATTCGCTCCGGCAAACCGCTCAACTGCGGCGATTACATGGCCCGCAGCACCATGATCACGGTAATGGGTCAACTCTCGTGCTACACCGGCAAGGAGGTCACGTGGGATCAGGTGATGAAGAGCGACTTCGCGTATCTGCCGCGGCCCGAAGATTGTCACGACGGGATGACGTCGCCAGTGACGCCGGGATCAGATGGGCGTTACCCAACGTGTGTGCCTGGCCGAACGACGTTTGATCTGAAGCCGGTCGGCGCGAAGAGCTGACAATAGCATTTCCACCCGACTACTTTCCGGCAAACTCGCGCGCGTGAACACGCCGACTCAATTGCCGCCGATCGACATGCACGTGCATATCGTTGGCAACGGCAAGCGAGGAAGCGGTTGCTGGCTGCGGATTGGCGCGCTGCATAAGCCGCTCGCGAGTTTCATGCTCCGTCACATCGGCGTGGGAGTGAGCACCGACGCGCCGGAGTTTGACGAACGCTACGCAGCTCACCTCGTAAAACTGGTGCGTGAATCGTCACTCGGCGCCGCCGTCATTCTCGCACAGGACGAGGTTCATCACGTCGACGGTACGAAAATGGATTTCGGCTCCTTCCACGTGCCGAATGATTACGTGCTGAAGCTGGCGCGCGAACACCCGGAGTTTCTTCCCGCCGTTTCCATTCACCCTGCGCGCCGCGATGCGTTGGACGAGCTTGATCGCTGTCTCGCCGACGGTGCGGTGATGCTCAAGTTGCTGCCGAACTGCCACAACGTGGACTGCAACGACACGCGCTACAAAAAATTCTGGGAACGCATGGCGGAGGCAAAACTTCCGTTCCTCGCACACACGGGCGGCGAACACACCGTGCCGGTCTGTTGCAAAAATTATTCCGATCCTCGCGTCCTTCGGCTCCCGCTCGAATGCGGTGTCACGGTCATTGCCGCGCACTGCGGGACGAAGAGCGGGCTCACGGATACTGAATACTTTCATGTCTTTTGCGACATGCTCGCGAAGTACCCGAATCTTTACGGCGACACGAGCGCCTTCAATGTTCCAATTCGCGGGCGGCACATTCGCAAATGTATGGCGCCGGAAATCTCAGCGCGGCTCGTGCATGGGAGTGATTATCCGGTGCCCGTGTACGGCGTATGGGCCTGGCTCCAGCGGTTTATCAGTTGGCAGGACTTCCGCCGTGCCGACAAGGTTAGCAACGTCCTCGAAAGAGATTATCAATTGAAACGCGCCAAGGGATTCAGTCCGGAATATTTCAACCGCATTCATTCGCTGTTGCGCCGGACTCCTGCGGTCGAGAAGCTTCAAGCCTCATCCACCAAAGCTTGAAACCACTTTACGTTTCCCGGAGCCACACGTAGTCTGACCCCCGAAAACATCGAACGAATATGCGTATCGTGACTTACCTCGCGCTTTTAAGCGCAGTGATTCTTTCCTCGGGCTGTGCGGGACCGGAGCGCAAGCTTGGCCGCGGCATGTTGAACGCCACGGAACTCTTCCGCGGCGGCGAAATGCGCCGCTCGCTGGAACAAACCGCGCTGTGGGAAAACACTGATTCCACCTACACGACAGGTTTTCTGCGCGGCTTGAATCGTAGCATCACGCGCACCGGCATTGGGCTTTACGAAATTGTCACGTTCCCGATTCCGTCCTACGATCCGATGCTCACCTCCACGAACCGCATGTATCCTGACTACGCGGTGCGCACCAAGACGTATCCGTTTGGCGGCATGGTGCTGACGGAATTCCCGACTTACCCCGACAGCTACGCGCCGGGGCTGATTGAGGATTCCACGTTCGCGACCGACACGTCGCTCGGCTTCAGTGGTGGCGATGTGGCGCCGTTCATTCCGGGCAGCCGCTTCCGCGTGTTCGACAACTGATCGAAAGATTTCCATCGGCGCCAACATCTCGGTGTTGGCGCCTTTTTTGTCTGGCAATGTTGACCAAGAAATCCCCCTGCAAGGTTAATCTGCTGCTGAACATTCTCGGCAAGCGCCCTGACGGCTTTCACGAACTCGAAACCGTGATGCAGCCGATCAACCTCTGCGACGAGTTGACGTTCGAAAGAACGAACGGCGGCATCACTTTGACATGCAGCGAAGCTTCCTTGCCGACTGATGCCAGCAACCTTGTGCATCGTGCCGCGGCAAAATTTCTCGAACGCGCCGCCATTCGTGACGGCGTGAAGATACACCTTGAGAAAAAAATTCCGATGGCAGCCGGTCTCGGCGGCGGCAGCGGGAATGCGGCGACAACGTTGCTCGCGCTGAACGAATTGTTCGGCTCGCCGCTCTCGATCGAATCGCTCCACGAGATCGCAGCGTCACTTGGATCGGACATCCCATTCTTCCTGCAATCGAAGCCGGCGCTCGCGACCGGTCGCGGCGAGAAGATTCAGTCGCTCGAAAATTTTCCCGCGCTCGAAGGCTGCGCGTTCCTGCTCGTTCATCCCGGTTTCGGAATCGCGACGGCGTGGGCGTACAAGGAACTCGCACGGTTCTCTTCTGCTCTAAATGGCGAGCGCGGCCGCGCAGAAAAGTTGATCACGGCGTTGAATGCCGGCGATCTGCGCCGCGCTTCACGCGAGTTCTACAATTCGCTTGAAGCCCCGGCGCTGGAGAAATATCCGTGGCTCGCCGTGCTACAGGATTTTCTCCGCGAGAATGGCGCGCTTGCCGCGATGATGTCTGGCAGCGGCTCGACGACGTTCGCCATCGCGAGCGACACCTGCGCGGCGCAGGATCTCGAAGAGCAAGTGATGGAAAAGTTCGGCAAGTGCTGGACCGCAGTCGTGTAAGGAGTCGAGCATGATTCGCCACGCCTTCACCATGAAGCTCAAGCCTGGCTGCGCTGCGGAATACAAACGCCGCCACCACGCGCTTTGGCCGGAGTTGGAACAAGTGCTCCGCGAGGCTGGGGTGTCGGATTATTCCATCTTTCTGGATGAATCAACGCTCACACTATTTGCCGTTCAGAAGCTGACTGTCACCAACACCGCCGCGTTTCTGCCGCAGCATCCCATCGTGCGCAAGTGGTGGGACTCAATGGCGCCGCTCATGGAAGTGCATCCCGATAATGCTCCTGTGTGCGGATCGCTGCGCGAAGTGTTTCATCTCCCGTGACGGCCCATGAAGCCGGCGTCGACTCAACCTTTTGCTTCCGACCCGTCGCTCCAGTCGGTGAAGAGTGAACCTCTGATTGAATTGCAGCACGTGGATGTTGCGTTGAATGGCAAAACCATTTTGCGCGACTTGAACTGGGCGTTGCGTACCGGAGAGCACTGGTCCGTTCTCGGCACGAATGGTTCGGGCAAGAGCACTTTCCTTCGTTTACTCCGCGGCGAGATCGCTCCAGCGCCGCGCCGTGGGAGGCGCGTTTATCGTCTCGACGGCATTCCGCAAACGACCGCGGTGGGCGTGAAGGAACAGATCGCGCTCGTCTCGCCCGAATCGCAGGAGCGCTATCTCCGTCAGGAATGGCAACTCTCCGCGCGCGAGGTGATTCACACCGGCTTTGCGCAAAGTGATCTGCTCTACGTAAAGCTGACGCGCGAACAAAAGGAGCGAGCGGAATCCGTCGCCGAGCGATTGCACGTCGCGCCTTTGATGGGACGCGACATGCAAACACTCTCGAACGGTGAACTCCGCAAGGTGCTCATCGCCCGCGCACTCGTCGGGCATCCGAAAATCCTGTTGCTCGATGAAGTTTGCGACGGTCTCGACGCCGCGTTCCGTCGCGAGATGCTCGGTTTCATCGACGACATCGCGCGACACGGGACGCAGATCATTTACACCACCCACCGAGCGGACGAGGAACTCCCGTCGATCACGCACGTAGCGAAACTTGATCGAGGCCAGTTGCTTTCAGAAGGAATGCGACGACGCGGGAACAGCGTGCCGCCAGCGTCTCGCTGGCCTGTCTCTCGCCCGCGGCACCCGCAAGATGCTGGCGGCACGTTGCTCATCGACATCGCGAGTGCTGACGTCTTCCTCGGTCGCAAGAAGACGTTGCACGACGTTCACTGGCAATTGCGCTCCGGCGAAAACTGGGTCGTGCTTGGCGGCAACGGCGCGGGCAAGACGACGTTTTTGAAACTCGTCGCCAGCGAATTGTATCCCGCCGTCGGCGCACGCGTGAATCGTTTCGGACTCACTCGCCGCAACACGATCTGGGATTTGCGCCGGCGCATCGGGACCGTCTCACCGCTGTTGCAGACGCATTATCGCGAGCAGTTGACGGCAGAACAGGTCGTCGCTTCTGGATTCTTTTCCAGCTTCGGCCTCATGGACGAAGTCACACTCGCGCAACAAAAACGTGTGAGTAAATTGCTAAACAATTTTGACGTCACGCACCTTGCGTCCCGGCGCATGGATGAACTTTCCTTCGGCGAGCTGCGAAAAATTCTCACGCTCCGCGCGCTCGTTCATGAACCGCAATTGCTGATCTTCGACGAACCCTTCGATGGTCTCGACGCCGTGTCGCGCCGCGACTTTGCGGACGCGCTCGATCGTGTTGCGGAAGCAGGCACCCAGCTTCTGATCGTGACGCATCATCTCGAAGACGTGCCGCGCTGCATCAGCCACGGTTTGTTTCTGGAGCGCGGTCGCATTGCAGTTTCTGGTGCATGGCCCAAGTTGCGCGACGATCCCAGGATGGTTGATCTTTTCGGTGGCGCATGAGTGCTTCACTTCCAAATTTTTCCGGCGATTGGATCGGCCGTTATCCCGGACACTACGACGAAGTCATTCGCCTCACGCAAAGCGGCACTGAATTGGTCGCCACCAAATTGACCGGAGACGACTACGTGCCGGCGGGCGAAATCAGTTGGCGCGCCGATCTCGCCACGGGCGTGGGCGAAGGCCAGGTGGCGCAGAAGGGATTTCGCAACCCGCACTTTGTTCCCGGTCGACTCGTTATTCAGAACCCCGAGCGCATCGAGTTCATCTGGGAAAATGTGGGCGCGGTCGAATATCGGCGTGACGATTAAACAACACGTGCCTTCCCGCCGATTTGGACTTGGGGTCGTGGTGATTATTTTTTAGATTTCGACGTATGCCAAATTCAGCCGACGCATTGCGCAGGTGGCTTGGACTATTCTTTCTGGCGCTCGCGTTCGGGATGTTGATCTGGGGACAAACCGTGCTGCGGGAGAAACTGGAAAAGTCACACACCCTTTTCCTCGCCTATTGGGCGATGTGCTTTGTTTTCACCTTCTCGGCGATTCTCGTGGCGCTGATCGACATGCGTATCACCCGCAAACGCGCGCGCGATGAACAAAGGAACCTCCTGCAGCGAACGATGGAAGAGATCGAACGCGACGGCGGCGACGAAAAGAAATAACTGCTTCACTCTCGCATCACGCCCGGTAGGCTCCGCGCCCATGTCGAAGACGTTGAAGATCGCCGCGCTCGCTGGAGACGGCATTGGGCCTGAAGTCATGCGCGAAGCCATCAAGGTGCTGCGTGTCGTGGAGAAGAAATTTTCGCTGAGCTTTCAAATCACCGAAGCGCCCGTGGGCTGGGCTGGAATCGATGCTGCCGGCAAAGCTCTTCCCGACACCACGCTCGCGCTCTGCAAACAAAGCGATTCAATCCTGTTCGGCTCCGTTGGATTGCCAGATCGCGATCCAACTATTCCGAAAGAGGAGCGTCCCGAGCGCGCCGCGCTGCTGCGCATTCGCAAGGAGTTCGGCTTGTTCGCTAATTTGCGTCCGGTGCAATTGCCGAAAGCACTCGCCCACTCGTGTCCACTCGCGCCTGACCGCCAGGGCAACGGCATCGACATCCTCGTGGTGCGCGAACTGACCGGCGGCATGTATTTCGGTCAGCCGAAGAAAACCGAAGACCTTGGCAACGGCCAGCAGCGCGCGATCGACACGATGGTTTACACGACGAGTGAGATCGAGCGCATCGCGCACGTGGCGTTCAAGGCCGCGCAGCTTCGCCGCAAGAAGGTCACGAGCATCGACAAGGCAAACGTGCTGGAAAATGGCGTGCTCTGGCGCGAAGTCGTGACGCGCGTCGGCAAGAATTATCCCGACGTGACGCTCGAACACATGTTCGTCGACAACGGCGCGATGCAGTTGATGCTCAAGCCGACGCAATTCGACGTGATGCTTTGCGAGAACATGTTCGGCGACATCCTGAGTGACGAAGCAGCCGCGCTCGCGGGATCGCTGGGCATGTTGCCCAGCGCGAGTCTCGGCGCGACGAGCGGCGAACAGACGTTTGGATTTTACGAGCCCGCCGGCGGCACTGCGCCGGACATCGCGGGAAAAAATCTGGCCAACCCGATCGCGCAGATTCTCTCCACCGCACTGATGCTGCGCTACAGCTTCAAGGTGAACGACGCGGCGAACGCGATCGAATCTGCCGTGACGAAGGCAATCAACTCCGGGCTCCGCACTGGCGACATCTTCAACCCGGCTGATGCGTCCGCGAAGAGAGTTGGCACGCGCGAGATGGGCGATGCGATCGCGGCGGCGGTGTAATTACTTGCCGCCCCAATCATCGGGCCAACGAGTTCGGCGGTAATCGAGACAGGCGCGAATCAGGGCGCGCGCCTCGTCATCCATTCGTTGTTTATCGAGATAGGTGAGGACGAACCGCAACCGCTCCGTGCGCCGGCAGAACCTCCACGCCGACTTGTCGAGCGACGCAAGATCACGCAGCCGTTGCCGCGCGCGCCCAAACCGCGCGATACCGCCGCGCGGGCAATCGATGAGAACCAGTTCGTTGTCCTGGTTCACGAGCAGGTTCCGCCACACGAGATCGTGGTGGAAGAACTTCGCGCAGTGCATGGCGCGTGTCGCGCGTGCCACGTCCGCCAGGAGCCGAAGACGGTCCACGCGTGGAGGGCGCTCCTGCGCAAACTCGATCAACGTTCGCGCACCCGGCACGGCGACGGTGATGATGAACGCGCTCTGGAGCCGGCCGATCGCATCGCGCTCTTCTCCCGCGGCGACGCGTTGGGCGACAGGCACGCCGAGCGATTCGAGCACGTGATAGTTTTGAAATTCGCGCCGTGCCTTGGAGGCGCGTTTCCAGAATCGCCAGCTCGGCGGGTCGTAACGGTATTGCTTGAAGAATACTTCCAACGCACCGCCCGCTGTTGGCAGCGACGCGCGCTTGATGAAAACTTCGTCATTCAATGCTGCGTCACGCGTGAAGTGCTTCACGATGGCCCCCAATGAATCCAGCTTCAAAGCGCTGAAAAACGCGCTGAACTTCGACTCCATTTGCAGCCAATTCATCGTGTTGATGATCGCTGCGGAGTCGTCGCGTGGCGAGCGCGGTGTTGACAGCGCCGTCTGCTGACGGGACAACCGCCGCCATGTCAAACGCGCAATCTCCCGGTGCCGCGCCCGTTTCGCACCGCGTGTTGATCGCGTGGCTCGTGGTGTTATGGGCCGCCATGTTTGGAATCGCGGTGAGCGGCTATCCCAACTTGCTCGATAATGAACGCCGTGTCGGCGCCTACGTGCTCGAGGTGATTCAAAATCATCACTGGATCATTCAGCGCGATGCCACAGGCACCATTGCATCGAAGCCGCCGATGCTGACCTGGATCGCCTCTCTTTCGACTCTCTGCTTCGGTGAAGTGAATCGCTTTTCAATTTATCTCCCCTCGGCGCTCGCGACGCTCGGCGTGACACTGCTGATCTTCAGCGCGGGACGAAAACATTTTGGCTGGCGCGCTGGATTCATCGCGGCGCTCGCGTACCTGCTTTCCTACGTGGCGGATAAACAAGTCGTCACGGCGCGTTACGATGGTGTCTTTTCATTTCCGGTCTTGCTCGCGGCCCTGGCGGCTTACAGCGCCTGGACCACTGGTCGCGGTTGGACGGCGTTCTGGCTCGCGGCCACTCTGGCGACAATGGTCAAAGGTCCTCTCGGCTTGGTGCTCGCAGCAAGCGGACTGCTGGCGGTGTTCTGGGAAAGGCGCTCTGGAAATCGTGTGCCTCTGCGCGGTTCGCACTTTTTCGGAATCGTGATCTTCCTGCTCATCTGCGGCGGCTGGCTTTTGCTGGCCTACAATCAACTCGGCCAGCCGCTCATTGCCAAAATGTTTGGCCGCGAACTGGTGGGACACCTCGTTCAGGAGCGCGAACGGACGCTGGGGCAAGGCTTTTGGGAGCCGGTGTGGAACACCTTCACGAACTTTCTGCCGTGGAGCATCGTGGCGCCGTTCGCTTTCTGGCGTGTCGTGAAGCGGCCCGCGACGAACATCGACGAGCGGCAGTTCGAGCGATTTCTTTTCTGCTGGGTGATGGCGAGCATCATATTGTTTTCGATCGCAGCGCACCAACGCGGCCGCCTCGCCTGGCCGCTCGTTCCTGCGATCTCCTTGCTCATTGGCCGTCAACTCGACCAATGGCTGGCGCGAATGACCTCGCGTCGTGTGCTGGCGATGGCTGGCGCTCTGACGGCGCTGACGTTGATTGGCCTCACAACGTATCACCACGTGCTGCAACGTCGGAGCCGTGCGGTGCAGGAAACCTTGCTCATGAAGAGCGTCGCCGCCGAGCTGAAGCAACTCGGCCCGTATTTTCCACTCACGTACACCGATGTTCACTTCGCGGCGCAATTTTTTCAGAACCGTCTCCAGTTTTGCACCCGCCTGGCAACCGCGGCGGAACTGCTGCGCCAGAACAAACCGGCATTCGTTCTTGTGGCTCGCATGGAGCCGCTGAAGAAATTGCTCGGCACGAATACCACGGTTCACGAATTGAGGCGCTGGCCGACGAAGGGTGATCCGCAGCTATGGCTCGTGAGCAATCAGCCGCAGTTGGTCGCGCCCGCTGGCTTCAGCGTCGCCGCCGGTCCGGTGACCATCACGCTCGATGAAGCACGGATCGAACATGCTTCGTGGAACGAGTTCGTATTCAGCTCGACCAACACGCAAGCGGAGGCCGTTGTGGTGAACTCTTTGAGCACGCCGCTTCAAGTGCAGGCGCGTTGGGATGATGGAGTTGCCAATGACCGCACTCTCGCGCCGGGTGAGAAACTGCATCTGACGCGCTGATCACGGTGCGCTCAAGCCGGCGGCACGTTTCAGTTCGTCGATGAGTAACTTCTGCAACTTCGGATCGAAGCCGTTATTGCCATCCAGCACTTGAGACCGGACGTGCGTCATCGGCGCATAAACGCGAGAGAGATCGTTCGCATCGAGTTGCCCGGTGTGGGACGTCGCGTCGCAACTGAATAGCGAGCGTAAAACAGCTTAATAGCCTCGTCGTTCTTGCCCGCGTGGCCGCAGAAATGAGTGGTCCGATTTGTGGCTTTCACTCGGCGACAACATTGCTAATGTCCGGTCTCACTCCCCGCGGACCTTTATGAAATGCCGAACTGCTTTGCTCTTGTGCGCACTGGCCGCGACAGCCAGCGCTGCCCCACTCGCGCTCGTGACCAATGTTGATCTTCAGCCATTGCATGCGCAGGTGAAGCGCGTGGCGCAGGCTCTCTCTGCGCTGGGCGTGCCGCTGGGCGAAGCGGAGTCGCAGCAGATCGAGGCCGCGCCTTCGTTGCCGCGAGCGAAAGCCATTGAGCAAATTCAATCCGTGCTCGATCGGCATTGTCTCTTCGGCGTGAACATCAATCCCGAGATGCGGGTGAAGGTCGCCGTCGGTGAAGCGAATGCCGAACTGGATGAACACGGCTGGCGTGTATTCCTCGTGAAAGTGGCGAATGAGTCCGGTACCACGGCGCCGCTCAAAGCTTCCAGCCCGAACGCGAAGAAGCTTCACGGTTCGCCCGCTGCCGATGTGGCGAACCGATGGCTCGATCTCGCGATGTTCGATGCGCAACCGCTCGCGGCCACGTTGAGCGGGTTGCCGCTGGAGTATCGCATCATCCAGCTCTACAGCCGCGATGCCGGACAGCGTGAAGGCAAGTTCTCGTTCGATGTGGGGCAGGGCACGCAGGATCTCGGCTTCCGAAACGAAGTGGATGTCCTCTTCACCGCGCACGCGGCGCACGACATCAAGCTGCGCGTGCAGGACGATACCGGCCAGCCCACCACTGCGTCGTTTGTCGTTCGCGATGCGCGCGGGCGTATTTATCCAGCGCAGTCCAAACGGTTCGCACCGGACTTTGCGTTTCATCCGCAGGTGTATCGCGCCGACGGCGAGTCGCTGAAGCTGCCGGACGGCGAATACTCGATCGAACTCTTTCGTGGGCCGGAGTCGATCGTTCAACGCTCGACGCATCGCATCGACAAGAACACGCGCGAGCTGTCGTTCAAAGCTGCGCGGTGGATCGATCCCGCGAAGTTCGGGTGGTGGTCAGGCGACCATCACATTCACGCCGCCGGCTGCGCGCATTACGAGAAACCAACTGAAGGCGTGTTCGCCGAAGACATGATTCGCCACTGCAAGGGCGAAGACTTGAAGATCGGCGCGAACCTGACGTGGGGGCCGTGCTTCGATTTTCAGAAGCAATTCTTCTGCGGCACGATCGACAAGGTGTCCCAGTATCCGTACCTGCTGCGCTACGACATCGAGGTGAGCGGTTTCGGCTCGCATCAGAGCGGGCATCTCGTGCTGCTGCGATTGAAGGAACAGATTCATCCCGGCGGCGATTCGTGGAAGCATTGGCCGACGCTTGGGTTGAACACGTTGAAGTGGGCAAAGAAGCAGGGTGCGGTCACTGGACCGGCGCATTCCGGCAGCGGCATTCAAGTTCCGGGAACGGACTTGCCGAATTACACCGTTCCAAATGGCTACAGCCACATCATTGATTTCAAGGTGAACGATGTCGCGGTGGGCGAGAATGGGAGCGAGCTGAAGCAACCCGGCGAAACAAAGATGCGTGCCACGGCGAAGATTGCGGCGCGTCTCGACGAGAAACCGAACACCGCCGCGCGCCAGCGATTCGCGTGGACCATTGAGAAGGCCCGCATCGACGGGACGCGCACTGTTCCGGTTGAGTTGGTGGTGAACGGACAAGCGGTTGCGCGAAAGGAGATCGTTGCGGACGGCGAGCTGCGGGACATCTCATTCGACACCGCGATCTCGCGCAGCAGTTGGGTGGCGCTGAGGATTCTTCCCTCATCCCACAGCAATCCGATCTGGGTCACCATCGATGGCAAGCCAGTGCGCGAGCGTAAGAACATCGAGTGGTGCCAGAAGGGCGTGGACCAGTGCTGGTCTCAGAAGCAGCGGTTCTACAAGGCGGACGAGAAGCAGGAAGCGATTGCGGCTTACGATCACGCCCGGAAGGTTTACGCGCAGCGGCTGAGCGAGGCGCAGCCGTGATGAAGTTCCGGCTTTGCTTTCTGATGGCCGTTACGGTCGTGTCGCTCCACGCAGCAACGAACACGCGCGTGCCTCCTCGCGGCATCACGATCAACGCGCTTGATCGAGAAGTGTTAACCGCTGGCGCGGCGCAGTTGGGCCGGCAAATCGAACTGCTTCGCCGGGAACTTGCGTCCAAACCCGCTCTCATCGAACTGCTTCCCGACGTGCAGATTTATCACAAAGCCGTGGATTGGCCGCTGCGCTACGACGAGTTTTATCGCTCGAATGAAGTCGGTATCGCGCGCGATCTGTTGAAGCGTGGGATGGAACGGGCGGAACAGTTGCGTGCTGGCAACGCACTGTGGCTCACGGCGACAGGACTCGTGGTGCGTGGCTACGTTTCGAAGATTGATGGTTCGGTTCAGCCGTATGGACTGGTTGTCCCCGCGAACTTCATTGCTGGCGCAAACCACCGGCATCGACTCGATGTGTGGCTGCACGGCCGCGACAACAATCTTTCCGAGCTGAAACTCATTGCCGATCGGCAACGCTCGTTCGGTGAGTTCGCACCAGAAGGAGCGTTTGTGTTGCATCCGTATGGGCGCTACTGCAACGCGTTCAAGTTCGCGGGCGAAGTCGATGTCTTCGAAGCACTGGAACACGTTAAGAAATCTTATCCCATTGACGCAGCGCGGCTGGCGTTGCGCGGCTTCTCGATGGGCGGGGCTGGTGCGTGGCATCTCGCGGCGCATCATCCGGGAGTGTGGGCGGTGGCAGCACCGGGCGCGGGCTTTTCTGAAACGGCGGATTACACCGGCGCGCTCACGAAAGGAAACAAGCCGCCAAGATGGGAACAAAAGCTTTGGCAGCTTTACGACGCGACCGATTACGCGGTGAATTTCTTTAACCTTCCCGTCGTGGCCTACAACGGCACGGACGACAAACAACGCCAGGCCGCCGACATGATGGAGAAGACGATGCGAGCTGAAGGACTGACGCTCCCGCGCGTCTGGGGCACGAACGTCGGGCACAAGTATACGCCGGAGGGAAAGCGTGAGGTGAGCGAGTTCGTTGATACCACGATCGCGAAAGGAAAAGATTTCTATCCGAAGCAAATCCACTTCACGACGCGCACGCTGCGATACAACCGAGCTCCAAGCGTGACAGTTGAGGCGCTTGAAAGACACTGGCAACGCGCTGACCTGATTTGTGATCTAAACACCGCAAAGCCAACAGTGCGCACCACCAACATTGCCTCATTTACTTTGGGGCCAACTCACCTAGAAGTCATTCAAATCGAAGTTGATGGGCAAAGCGGTATTACCCCTTCCTTCTTCAGTGTTGTCGGGATCGCGATGCCAGTGTTTCGGCTTCGGAAGCAACCCAACGGCACTTGGATAAATGCCGCTCCGATTTCTGGTTCACACAAACTCCCCGGCCTTCAAGGCCCCATTGATGATGCGTTCACGGACAGCTTCCTCGTTGTTCGTCCGACGGGAAAGGCGCAGCACGAAAAGATCGGCGTGTGGACTTCGGTTCAACTCACAAAAGCCACCAATGACTGGCGTGCGCAATTCCGCGGTGACGCGCGAGTGAAAGATGATTCGGATGTGACCGCCGCTGACATCGCGGATCACAACCTCGTGCTCTTCGGTGATCCGCAGAGCAATCGTTTGCTCGCTCGTATGGCGGACAAGTTGCCGTTCCAGTGGAACGCGAAGACGATTCGATTTGCCGGAAAAGAATTCTCATCCGCCGAGCACGCGATGGCGCTGATCTTCCCAAATCCGCTGAACCCTCACCGCTACGTTGTAATGAACAGCGGCTTCACCTTCGCCTCGGCTGGCGCCGGCAGCAATGCGCAGCAGACGCCGAAGCTTCCCGATTACGCTGTGTTCAATGTGAGCAGCAACAACCTGATTGCGCTGGCAGGATTTTTCGATGAGCAGTGGCGCCCTTGACGCCGCGGGAGCGCAGCCCTGCGCTCCCGCAGTAGTCACTTTTCCCTGGCGTCACTCAAGCCGGGGCAATCGGCGGTGCATGATTCCTTCCAGCACCGCGGAGTTTGCCTCGGCACGTTCATGGATTCGTTCCGGTGTGAGTTGGCACGAGTCGAGCGGCAGCGTCTGCGCAGAAAAGAAGCACCCGTCAGTCGAGTGGCAAAGCTGCTGCAGGTAATCGCAGACTGACGAATGGATCTGCGGATGTGTGCCGTCCTCCAACGCGACCATGGCTATCTCGTCTCCCGTGCGAAGCGTCAGGGCGTGTTCGAGACAACGCTTCACTGCGTCAGGCAACTCGTGGGCGCGATGCGCAGCCACGACGAGGAGGTCTGCGAAGGCCGTCTTAAGTGCGGCCTGTTCCGCAATTTCATCAAGCTGGAGCACGTCAAAATTCCACAAGTGCGTCTCGACGGGCAGCTCACCTTTGAAGTTGCCGCTCACGCGATTGACGAGATCAACCGCACGGCTGGCGGCGGCGACATCGTGGTAAAAAATAGAAACGACGAACGGGGACTCAGCGTTGGAGCCCATCTCGGAGATGGAGCTTCGCCGGAAGTTTGAGAGATCCATGGCACAAACTCTTCCGCCCTTCAGTCTCCGGCACAATCGGGGCGCACCCGGAAAGCAAGTAGGCGAATTGCCGAAGACGGTCAGGGACGCGGATGGTCGTGGCCACGAGTTCGATCGATGGCAAGGACGTGACCGTGCGCACTCCTCCTCAAGCACCGTTCTGCGATTCCACCCACCGCACCGCGAAACGGATCAACTCGGGAGCGGTCTGCACGTTGAGCTTCTGTTTGATGTTCACGCGGTGGACTTCAATGGTCTTCACGCTGACGTGCAGGCGTCCGGCGATTTCCTTCGTGCTCAAACCGAGCCCGATGAGTTGAAACACTTCGAACTCGCGATCGCTGAGCTTTTCGACCGGCGAGGATGTGTCGAGGCGGCGGCCGGAGAAAATATCGAGGATGTTCGCCGCCATTTTTTCGCTGACGTAGGTGCGGCCTTCGAGGACGCGGCGGATCGCTTCGATGAGTTTTTTTCCGCCTTCCTGTTTCATGATGTAGCCGCGTCCCCCGGCGCGCAGCACACGCTCGGCATAGAGCGACTCGTCATGCATGGAGACGACCAACACCGGCAAATCCGGACGGCGGATGTGCAGATCCTTGATCAATTCAAGTCCGCTCGTGGTGCGAAGCGTGATGTCCACGATCGCGAGGCTGGGCTTCAAGGCGTCGATTTGTTGGAGCGCTTCAGGCCCATCGTCCGCTTCACCGCAAACTTCGAGGTCTGGCTCGTTGCCGATCAACTGGCGAAGCCCATCGCGCATCATCGGGTGATCATCGACGATGAAGATTTGCTTTTTCGTGACGCGTGGAATTTTGGGTTTGCTCACTGGGTTTCCTTCAAAGCTTTCCGTGGAACGACGCAAGTAACCGAGGTGCCGCCGCCCGCTGCGGGAGCGATGTTGATCGTGCCGCCGATCACCGTGGCACGGTAAGTCATGATTCGCAGCCCCATTCCATTGCCACGCGGCTGGTTGGGCGCGGGCAACCCGGCGCCGTCGTCCGCGACCATCAGGCGCACGGCATCAGGATCGTCGGTCAATGCGATTTGGATCTCTCGCGGGCGGCCATGCTTGACGGCGTTGCTCACCGCTTCCTGAGCGATGCGAAACAAATGGGTGGCAGCCGCGTTGTTTTCCACGTGGACATGGCCAACACAGGTGAAACGGCAGTTCACACGGAACATGTTCGAGGCGTTGGCAGCCAGTTCCTGCAACGCGGACATCAACCCGTGCCGATCAAATGCGACAGGTGACAAACCGCGCGCGAGCGAACGAGTCTGGCGGATGGCCTCACGCACATGGCTCGCGATCTCGCCAGCGCGCGCCGCTTCGGTCTTATTTTTCGCGGCGAGCTTGTGTTGGAGCGCTTCGATCATCAATTCGAGGCCCGCGAGATGTTGTCCCAGGCCATCGTGAAGATCCTGACCGATGCGACGACGCTCCCGATCGCTGATATCGAGGATCTGTTGCTCGAGACGCAACCGCTCCTTATCAGCGGCAACCAATTGGCGGTCGCGATCGATCTGTTCGAGCCCTCGCCGCGCGAGCGGGAGAACAAAGTCCTGAAAGTTCGCGTCCTTGACGAGGTAATCGAGCGCGCCGCGTTTCATCATGTCGACGGCCACGCGCTCATCCCCCTGCCCGGTGATGATGATGAACGGAACTAACGTGCCGTGCGTGTTCAGTTGGTCGATGACATCGCGAGCCTCAACGTTTTCGAGTTTCAGGTCGAGCAACATCAGGTCAGCGCGATTTGTGCCAAGCCAGACAATCGCATCGGGAGCAGTATGGGCGCTGGCGGTGTTGTAGCCCTCGCGCCGAAGTGATTTCTCGATCAACCGGACGAGGCCGCGGTCGTCGTCGACAATCAGGATCGTCGCTGCGCCGCTGCTGCTCATTCAGTTGCGCGGGTTGATGCCGGGAACCTGTACGAGCGAGATGAAAAGCCCGAGCTGCTTCATGGCTTCGGAGAAGCGATCGTAATCCACGGGCTTCACCAGATAGTTCGAGCAGCCGAGGCCGTGGCATCGTTCGACTTCGCGCGGGTCGTCCGTGGTGGTGAGCATGCTCACGGGAATCTTCCGCAACTCGGGATCGGCTTTCAGTTGTCGCAGAACTTCAACGCCATCCACTTTCGGCATTCGAATGTCCAGCAGCAGGAGATAAGGGGTGTCATCGTCACGTCCGGGCGCCTCACCGCGGCGGAAGAGAAAATCGAGAATCTCCTGACCGTCGGCGAATCGTCTGATCTCATTCTGGAGGCCAGCGCGCCGAAGGTTCTTTTCAATCAACCGCGCATGGCCTTCGTCGTCGTCGGCCACAAGGATAATTACGTCGCGAGTCATGCTCCTTGTCTATGGTGCGAAGCAGGCACCACAGGCAAGGAAACAAAGAATGTACTGCCCTCCCCGGATTTGGACTCAACCCAGATTTTTCCATTCTGCCGTTCGAGGGCGCGCTGCGCGATGGTGAGGCCGAGACCTTCGCCTTCGGTCTTGCCGGGATTCAGGCGGTGAAAAATCTCGAAGACCTTGGCCTGATGTTCCGGCGCGATGCCGATGCCATTGTCGCGGACTGAATAGACGGCGCGGTCACCTTCGACGCGGCCGGTGACAGAAAGAAACAGCTTCCGGGAGCGGTCGCGATATTTGAGCGCGTTGTCGAACAAGTTCGAGAAAACCTGGTTGACCTGCGTGGCATCGCCAGAGCACGCCGGCAAATCATCCTGCACCGTGACGCTCACGCCGGCTTCCTTGAATTGAAACTCCACCGCGTGCAAGGCGTTTGAAATCATTTCGTTCATGTTCACCGGCTCGACGCGCAACGCGGCACGCCCCAGCCGCGAGAAACGCAGGAATCCCGCAAGCAATGAATCGATCTTAGACACGCCGGCGAGAATGAACTGGACCGATTCGGGAACATCCTGGGTGAGGATCGTCTCGAGTTCGCGGCGGTGGGCTTGGGGATCGTCGCCCAAGATCTTTGACTTCAACTGCTCGCATGCCTGCGCAAGCTCACGGCTGAAGCCCTGGATATTCACGAGCGGCGAACGCAGATCGTGCGAAGCCACATACACGATCGCTTCGAGTTCTTTGTTTTTTTCCGCGAGCGAGTTCGCGAGTTCGATCATGCGCAGTTCGTCCAGCTTGCGTTGCGAGATGTCGGTGCGGATGGCGACGTATTGCGTCGGCTTACCGAGAGCGTCGAGAAACGGAAAAATGGTGGTGTCCACCCAATAGAGCGAGCCGTCCTTGGCGCGATTGCGAATCTCGCCCTTCCAAACCTGCCCCGCTGCGATCGTGCCCCAGAGGTCGTGAAAAAATTCCTTCGGATGAAACCGCGAATTGATGATGCGGTGATCCTTGCCGAGCAGTTCCTCGCGAGAGTATTTCGAGATCTCGCAGAACTTGTCGTTCACGTAAGTGATCCGACCCTGCGGGTCCGTGATGGCGACGATCGAGTGGGCGTCGAGCGCCGACTTATACTGAACGAGCAAGCGCGCAGCCGCTTCAGCCTGCTGATAGCTGTCTCCCGAAGAGACGGCCTGCAGTTTCGCGATCAGATCGTCGCGTGACATCTTGGAGAACTCGCTCATGCGCGCGACGCTACTCGAACGTCCGACGTCGCGCGACAGTCACTTACGCCCGGGCGAGCTGGCCGCGATACTCGGTCGGCGACTGGCCCACGATGCGCTTGAACACACGGTTGAAGTGCGTGAGCGATTGGAAGCCAACTTCGTAAGCGATCTCGCTGATGCGCAGGTTTGGATTGAGCAACAGGTTCTTGGCGTTCTCGATGCGGATGCGCGAGAGATAATCGGTGAAGTTCAAGCCGGTGATCTTCTTGAACATTTTGCAGAAGTAGAACGTGCTGGTGTTCACCGCTTTGGCGACCTGGCCGAGCGAGAGATCCTCGGTCTGGTGGGCCTTGATGAAATCCTTCGCACGGGTGATGACCGGCGGCTCCGCGTGATTTTGCTGCACCACGATCTGATTCGTCACCATGGAGAGATGTTGGGCAAAAATGGTGAGGAGCTTGATCACCGAATCGTGTTCCTTGGGCGTCAACACGCGGGTGTTCATGTAGGCGTCGCGCATGGTGTTGCGGTCCACCGCCACACCCCAGCCCTCGGCGAGCTTGGCGACCTTGTCGAACTGTTGGGTGGTCGGCTTCTTGCGAAAGACCTGGCCGGTGTGGAGGAAGCCGATGAGCTGTCCGCCCATTTTCACGGGCACCGCAGTATCGCACAGGCCGGCCTGGCAGGTGACGCTCTGCGCTTCATCGCGGGAAGACTCGGCAAGGCGTTGCTGGACCTGGAGGCAGGCGGCGCAGGCGCGGCTCTTGGCGGCCAGCATGCCGCAGAAAGGATTTTCGCTGCGCTGCCCATGATGCGGCAATTGCCATGACTCAACCGCACGGAGGGCGACTGGCAAACCGGTGGCTTCGAAGAACGCGCGTTCATAATCCTGGTAGATGGGTGACTTGCAGAGGGCTTCGATCAGGTTGTTATTGTCGTTGTTCATATTTTGCATCCCTATTGTTGTTTCGTCTGAGGACAATTTAGGGGGAGTGTTGGGCAATCCACTATTGGGCTAGTCCCAATTTGTCTCGGGGGAGAGCAATAGAGACGCTAAGGAATCCCCTTAGTGGGGCTTGGCTCAGAGCCGACTCAGGCGCAGCCGTTTTCTACCTTTACGAGCTTGCGGCGCGTCGCCTGGAGCCGCTCGATCACGATGGGCACAAAACGCGTCAACATCTCATACCCGAACTCATGGTCACGCTCGCAATTTTCGCGAAGCCACGTGCCGTAGAAGAAGATGGCGCGCGTCGGCACAGTGGCGCGCGCATCGAAGTGCCAGTAAAACGGCGGGAACAGCCATGACCAGCCGAGCACGTCGTCGCGCCCGATCTTTTGGATTTTCACCGTGATGTCGCCATTCACGCTCTCGACGGCAACCTCGCCATCGAGGATCAGGTAGAAGCGATTCGCTGGATCGCCCTCGCGGAATAACACTTCGTCCGCGCCCAACTCCTTAATCATGGCGACGTCCGCGAGCAGCTTCAGGTATTGCGGCGCGATACCCTTGAACACGCGATGTTCGGCGATGAGCTTCGCAATAGAAGTTCCATTCTCGTTGGAAACGCCCGGCGTCATCAGCAAAAGATTAGCTCGTCGCGAGCGAAATACTTCGCCCGGGTTGTCGTGAGGGAAACCTTTTCTGGCGCGTCGATGAAGCGTGGTTCAATTCGTCAAAAAACTTCCACCTTCAACCCGGTCACCAGGCGGACCGTCTGCGCGATCTGCGAAAGATGCCGCAACGAAAGATGCCCGCACAGCGGATGCGCGTACGGCCGGGTCGCCGAATAAATCTGCACGAGCGAGATGCGTCCGCCGTTTTGCTTGAGCGTGTTGAGGCGCTGCGCGAATGCTTCAATCTCCTCCGCGGTCGGCGGCTCGCCACCAACCATCGGAAAAAGACTTTGAATGACGACAGGATGTTGTTTCGAGACGAGCAGGATATTGGCGAGCACTTTGTCGAGCGTCACATCGGCGACGTTGACCCGCTGCATGTATTCCTGGGTGCCAGCTTCGAGCTTGGCCCAGACTTCATCCTGCGAAGTGAACAGCTTCAATCCCTGTTGCACCTGCGATGAATCGAGGTGTGAGGCGTTCGTGATCAAAACGATCTTGAAGAAGGGCACGCGGCCCATGGCGCGAACATGCGCCACGGTCTGCGTCACTTCGAGAAATTGCGGGCAAAGCGTCGGCTCGCCATCCCCGCTGAGGGTGACGTGTCGCGGGATCAAAAGATCGGGCGCCAAACCGGCGTAGCGAGGATGGACCCCCAGACCGCCGGCGTTGATGTAGTTGATGGTGCGATGCAGCTCGTCCGCGATCGCGTCCAGATCCAGGTTCGGCGAACCGCCGGGCGTGCTGCGGTCGATCTCGCAGTAGATGCAGTTGAAGTTGCACCGCTTGTCGGGATTGAGATTGATCCCAATGGACAAGCCGCGGGCACGGGGCGAGATGACCACGTAAACGTAGCGGTTATTCAGAAAGTCCCGCGGGCAGCCAAAGGCCGTTTGCAGCGAGCAGACGACGTTGGGCCGTCGGACATCAGGATGCGAATCGGCGGCCTTCAACGTCGGGGTTGAAGTTGGCGCTGTGACAACCGGTGTCACATTCGCGGAATGATCCGGCATGGCCTTCATAAAAGTTCGTGAACTTATGTATGTGACTGTTCGCCTTTAGGTGACATGCAGCTACACGGACGTTGGTATTGCCAAGCCGTATTTTGGAGAGGCCGTAGGCAGTTGTGAGCCGATGGAATCGGCGCGAAGTGAACGGAGCGACCGCGTCAGTCCTGCTTCTCGCGGTGTTCGTGATCGCGTCGCGGCGGGCCGCCGCCCGGCATCATGCGCCGCTTGGAGTTTCGCTCGTCGAGAAGCTTGAGTTGATCTGGCGTGAGGAATGGCTTGATCCGTTCGTTACGATTCGAGATGGCGAGCCAAAGATCGTTCCAACTCTGCTTGCTCATCTTTTCGAGCTGTTCGTCGAACTCGGTAATAATGGGACCGATGCTCACCAATTGTTCTCCGGTCAGAGCCAGTTCAGTGGTCAAACGATCGAGCGTGTTCTTACGCGGTCCTGGAGGCCGGGAAAAACTGTTTGGCCCGGGTGGTTTGGGCTGCTCCGGCACGATGACCGGTTCTGCGGTTCGTCGCCCGAGATTATAGCCGACAAAACCGCCCGCCATCACGCCCGCCAGAAACAGCGCGCTCAGCATCGTGATGACTTTGGCGCGGTTCATAGCCACGCAGCAGCGGCATTCACGACTTCATTGAGCGACGACAATTCATCGGGCTGCGGCACGCTGGGTTTGAAACTGACGCTCGCCACCGCAGAAACCACGGCGATCACGCAGGCGACCGCGACGGCGCGGTGCAATAGCGGCAGCCAGTTAAATGTGTCGCCACCGGCACGCGCCTCGCGCCACGCAGCGAGGATCCTGAGTTCACCGGCCCATGAAAGTTTTGTCTCTGGAGCCGCCGGCACCTGCCGCGCGTTCTTCAACAAACGATCCAATTGTCGATCGCGAGAGTTCATTGCAATTGTTTGATGATAATGTCGTATCGCTTCTTCAGTTTCAATCGGGCGCGAAAGGCCCGCACCTTAATCACCGAAATGTTCCACCCGGTGATCGCGTGAACTTCCTGCAGCGTCCGCTCCTCGATGTGCAGCAGGGTAATGACCAGCCGATCCTTCGGTGAAAGTCCTTCGAGCAGTTTGTCCACGATCTCGCGCGACGCCATTTCGCTGCCCGGCGGCAAATCTTCCTCCGAGTGCAGCAGGGCGGTGAGTACTTCCTCGTGCTGTTCGCTCAGGTCGGCCCAGCGAACTTCGGGCCGCACACGCTCTTTGGCGATCTGGGCCAGGCATTCGTTCACCGCCACGCGCGACACCCAGTGATGCAAGGGCACCAGGCCCGAAAACTGGTGCAGGCGTGTGAACACTTTGATGTAGACCATCTGCATCATGTCTTCCTCGCTGGTGCGCCGCGGCAGATTCGCCCGCACGATCTTGGCGACGGTGGGCTGCAAATGAGCCATCAACGCCCGCGCCGCCGACTCGTCGCCGGCATGCACGGCGGTGACGCAGGCTGAAACATCCAGCCCTTCGTCATCCATACTTGATTTGCTCGCACATTCGGACGCCTGGTCGCGCGGCGCTTCGCGTTTCGGCCAAAGCGCCGCAGAATCGCACCATACAACGCCCAAGGCGCAACTGCTTAGCACGGAGTCAATGACTTCCCCCACAGTCTGCGGTTACACGAATCTCCACCACTCACCGCCAATTGCGCGCAACTTACGCCAAGATCGGGTGAGCCGCGCAAGACCTTCATGCGCACTTTTTTCCAGTTTGGCGGGGACGTGAGTATCGTTAGAACAAAATCAGTCTTGAATCATTCTCAGCACGGGCGTGCCGTCATGGCCGCAAGCCCGGCTGAGAATGTGACGTGCTTTCATTGCGGCACGCCGGTGCGCGACGCGGCTTTCGCCAGCGCAGCGAAGCATTTCTGCTGCAATGGCTGCCTCGCTGTTTTCGAGCTCCTGACCGAAAACGGGCTGACCGACTTTTACACCCTTTCCGAAAACGCCGGCGTGCGCGTGAAAGCCGGGACGCGCGAGGAACAGTTCCGCTACCTCGACGCGGCAGGGGTGCGCGAGTGCCTGATCGATTTCGAGAATGAAAAGCTCACGCGCGTCACGTTTCGCATCCCGGCCATCCATTGCATCGCGTGCGTCTGGCTGCTGGAGAATTTGTTCCGGCTGAAGCCCGGCATCGGCAGCTCGCAGGTGAACTTTCTGCGGAAGACGGCGGCCATCACATTCGAGAACGCGCAAATCAAGCTGAGCGAAGTCGTCGCACTGCTCGCCTCGCTCGGCTACGAGCCGGAACTGAAATTCTCCGATCTGGAACAACCGAAGAAAGACCCGGCTGCGCGGCGCCTTTGGTTGCAACTGGGCTACGCCGGCTTCGCCTTCGGCAACCTGATGCTCTTCAGCATCGCGACCTACTTCGGCCTCGATGCGTTCACCGGCCCATTCTTCAAAAAGCTGGTTGGCTTCATCAGCCTGCTGCTCGCCATTCCGGTGGTGACCTACAGCGCGCTCGATTACTGGCGCATCGCGTGGACGACGGTGAAGCAGAAGCGCCTGGCGATCGAGGTGCCGATCGCCGCGGGCATTGTCGCGATCTTCGCGCAGAGTGCGTTCGAGGTTCTGAGCGGGCGCGGCGAAGGTTACTTCGATTCGTTGTGCGGACTGATCTTCTTCCTGCTCTGCGGCCGGATGTTCCAGCAGAAGACTTACGACCGGCTCAGCTTTGAGCGCGATTACAGATCGTTCTTTCCGCTGTCGGTCATGCGCCGAAACGGCAGGCGAGAAGAACACGCTGCCCTGGCGCAACTGGGCATTGGCGATCGATTGATCATCCGCAACGGTGAACTGATCCCGGCCGACTCGAAGCTCGTCGAAGGCGCGGCGCTGATTGACTACAGTTTCGTCACCGGCGAGTCCGAGCCCGTCGAGAAAGACGCGGGCAATTACCTTTACGCAGGCGGACGGCAGATGGGCGGCGCGATCGAAGTCGAGATGGTGAAAGCCGTTTCGCAGAGCTATCTCACGTCGCTGTGGAACCAGGAAGCTTTCCGCAAAGACAAAGCCGCCAGCTTCACCACGCTCATCAACACCTTCAGCTACCGATTCACGAAAGCCGTCGTTGCCATCGCGATTGGCGCTGCGTTGTTTTGGATCGCCCGCGGCGAAACGGCGCGCGGATTCAAAGCCTTCACATCCGTGCTCATCGTTGCGTGTCCGTGCGCGCTGGCGCTGGCGTCGCCCTTCACGCTGGGCACGGCGATCCGGTTGCTGGGCCGGCGAAATGTTTTCGTGAAATCACCCCAAGTCATCGAGGCGCTGGCCCAGGTGGATTCGATCGTGTTCGACAAGACTGGAACCCTCACTGCGGCCGGGGCGGGCTCGATCATTTTCGAAGGCGCACGACTGAACGCGGATGAGCAGCGCTGGATTCACTCGGTGGCGAAACAATCGACGCATCCCCTTTCCGTCCGCGTGGCGGATTCAATCTCCACGGAGTTTACGGAGCCGGTGCGATCGTTTGTCGAGACGAGCGGGTGCGGTGTCGAAGGCATCGTTGGCGGTCGCGCAATCATGATCGGGTCTGCCGCCTGGTTGCTGACGCGCGGGATCACTGTAATTCACCGAATGACGTTCGAAGGAAGTTTCGTTCACGCAGCCATCGACGGCGCGTATCGCGGCGCATTTGTGCTCACGAGTGCGTTGCGACCCGAAACCGATCGGCTCGTGCAGAAGCTTTCGAGTGACTACGAGCTCGCTTTGCTCAGCGGCGACAATGAGAAGGAACGCGATCGTTTCACTGCGCTGTTCGGCACGAAGGCGCCTCTCCAGTTCAACCAATCGCCGCTCAACAAATTCGAGTTCATCCGCAAACTCCAGCGCTCGGGCAAAACGGTGATGATGGTCGGCGACGGGTTGAATGACGCCGGCGCGTTGAAGCAGAGCAATGTGGGCGTCGCGGTGGTGGAGAACATCAGCGCGTTCTCGCCGGCGAGCGACGTGATCCTGTCGGCGCAGATGGTGCCGCAGCTACACGCCACGATGCAGTTCGCGAAGAGCGCGGTGCGAGTGGTGCGCGCGAGCATTGTGCTTTCCAGCCTCTACAACGTCGTTGGCCTCAGCATCGCCGCATCGGGACTGCTCGCGCCGGTGGTGTGCGCGATACTCATGCCCCTCAGTTCGATCACGGTCGTCGCCTTCGCGTGCGGCATGACAACGTGGGCGGCGCGCAGAGCGTTCAGGAGCGCGGACGGTCACGTCCGCGCGAACATTGATCGTCTTGCGGACGTGACCGTCCGCACTCCGATCGAGGAGGCCGCATGAGCATCATCTTTATTCTCATCCCCGTCAGCATCCTGATCGCGGCGTGTTTTCTCGGCGCGTTCATCTGGGCCGTGAAGTCGGGCCAGTATGAAGACACCTGCACGCCTTCGATGCGTTTGCTGACGGAAGATGCGAGCGGTGCGAAACTTCAACGTCCCGTTTCCCCTCACCCTGACCCTCTGCCTCGGGGAGAGGGAACAGCGTGCGATGTCGGTCTGGCTTTTCAAAGCGAGTCTTGTGAATCCAGTG
>JBBRBM010000011.1:0-58935 GCA_038205745.1 Verrucomicrobiota bacterium
CGATAGAGTTTGCGCGAATAGGCTGCCAGCCTTTGCCAAGGAGCTATCGCGTGCTTGCCGCCAGCCAATCCAGGTAACGCACCGTTCCACCCTCGATCGGCAACGAAAGTATCTCCGGCGTGTCGTAAGGATGATGGGCCAGCACGAAGCTCTCAAGCGCACGAAGCTTCGCCCGAGGGGTTTTGAAAATGCACAGCACTTCGGCGCTGGTCTCGATGCGTCCCTGCCACCAGTAGTGCGACTCGATCCTCGGCACCAGGTTCGCGCAGGCAACGAGCCTTTCCTTCAACGCGCCTTGCGCCAGCTTGCGCGCTGTCTTCAGGTCCGGCGCGGTGACGAGGACGATCGAGAACTTCGCTGCTGATTTCACACGAGTGATTTATCACGAAGGCGCGAAAGCACGAAGTGGAAGTGCTCCATGGAATGAAAAGAAAAAGCCCCGCACAAGGCGGGGCTTCGAAAGTTTGATGCGCGAGAGTTACTTCGCGGCAGTGGCCGGCGCCGCGGTCTTTACCTTTTCCTTCACCATCGTGGCACCCTTGCCGATGCGCTTGCGCAGGTAGGTGAGCTTGGCGCGGCGCACGTCGCCGTGACGCTCGACTTCGATCTTGTCCACGCGCGGTGAATGAACCGGAAACACGCGCTCGACACCTTCACCGTAGCTGATGCGGCGGACGGTGAACGTCTCGTTGAGCCCGTGTCCGCGGCGGCCGATGACAACGCCCGCGAAGATCTGAATGCGTTCCTTGTCGCCTTCAACGACTTTGGTATGCACGCGCACGCTGTCGCCCACATGGAAGTTCAGCGGTTCCTTGCGGTACTGTTCTTTTTCAATTTTGTCCAACAATGCCTGGTTCATAAGTCTCTTCACCGACCGCCGCCTTTATTGGAGCGGTCGTAAATTTATTTCTGCCCTTCGAGCAAATCCGGTCTTCGCTCTTTCGTCCGCAGCCGAGCCTGCTCGCGCCGCCATTTCTCGATCTCGGCGTGATTTCCCGAGAGCAGAATCTCCGGCACTTTCATGCCGCGAAATTCCTCCGGCCGCGTGTAGTGCGGATACTCCAACAAACCGTGGCTGAACGATTCATCCACTGCGCTCTGGTCGTGCCCCAGCACGCCCGGCAGCAACCGCGTCACCGCGTCGATGATCACCATGGCGGGCAACCCGCCGTTCGTCAGCACGTAATCACCGATCGATAACTCATCGTGCGCCAGCGTGCGGATTCGTTCATCGAAACCTTCGTAGCTGCCACAGAGAAACAGCAAGTGCTCCTGCTGCGCCAAATCGCGCGCGATGCCTTGGTCAAACTTCCTTCCCGCCGGGCCCATGATGAGCACGCGCGTTTTTTTGTTCGCCAAACTCTCTACTGCTTCAAAGATCGGTTCGACTTTCAGCACCATTCCGGGTCCGCCGCCAAACGGTCGATCGTCCACAGTCTTGTGCCGGTCATGGGTCCAGTCGCGCAGATTCCGAATCTGCAAATCGAGCAACCCTGCTTTCCGTGCCCGCGCCACCATGCTGACGTCGAGCGGTCCCGCGAACATTTCGGGGAACAGCGTGAGCACGTCGATTTTCATGCCACGCCCCGGTTCAAACTTGCCGCGCTAACTCGGCCTGTCTTCAACCACTTCCAAAGTGCAGCGCACCCCTTTGCGTGCGCTGCCTGCCTGCAAAAGTGAACGGATCGCATTGATCGTCACGCCCTGACGGCCGATCACTCGGCCCATGTCGTCCGGGTTGACGCGCAGTTCGTAAATCGTCAGCCCACTCCGCTCGACAGGGGTGAGCGTGACCTCATCGGGTTTCTCCACGAGGCCCTTCACCACGTATTCGAGGAACGCCTGCATCGCGCTGCAAATGCGAAAATAAAATTAAACGGCGACGGTGGCGGCCTTCTTCGCGCGCTTGATGAAGCTCGCGACGGTCTCGCTCGGAAGCGCGCCCTTGCTGACCCAGTAATCAGCGCGGTCCAGCTTCAGAGTCACGTTGTTACCCTTGGTGAGCGGATGGTAAGTGCCGATCTCCTCGATGAACTTGCCATCCCGAGGACTGCGGCTGTCTGCCACCACGATGCGATAGACCGGCGTATTTGTCGTGCCGATCCGTTTCATGCGAATTCGAACTGCCATAAAGTCGTTAAAAAAATCTTTTCGGTCCTGCTGCGACACTGCACCCGGACAGGAACACGGTTCCCAAAAAAGAGGGCAGACCTTATGCGTGCAGCATGGGGTTGGCAAGTCCCCATTTGAAGATTTCGGGTTCTCCGAGATGTGCCGCAAAGGAGCAGCAGCAATCCGAAACTGAACCTTGCCGCGGAGGGTCACGCCGATTACAACCTCGCCCGCAAAAACATGATCATCGCGCGATCACCTCTTCGCATCAGCCTGGGCGGCGGCGGCACCGATTTACCATCGTACTACGAAAAGTTCGGTGGGTTTCTCGTCACGGCGGCCATCGACAAATACATTTACATCACGCTGCACGAAACCTTCGTGCCGGAGTTCATCATCAAGTATTCGAAGCTGGAACGGGTCGCGCAGGCGGCACAGATCGAGCATCCGATTATCCGTGAAGCGTTCCAGATGATGGGCATCGACGGCGGTTATCTCGAACTGACCAGCATGGCAGACATTCCGTCCGGCACCGGGCTGGGCAGCAGCGGCAGCTTTACCACCGCATTGCTCAAGGTGTTGCACGCTTACAAAAGAAATCTTGTTCCCAACACCGAGATCGCGGCGCAGGCGTGCGATATCGAAATCAATCGCTTGAAGGAACCGGTCGGCAAGCAAGACCAATACATCGCGGCGCTCGGCGGCATTACCTGTTTTAATTTTCACAAGGACGGCCGGGTCGAAGCGGCGCCGGCGAAGATCGCGGAGGAGACGCGCTATAATCTGGAGGACAATCTCGTGATGTTCTTCACCGGATACAGCCGCAGCGCCGGGAGCATTCTGAAAGATCAGCACGAGAAATCGAAGCAGGATGACAAGGCGATGCTCGATAATCTTCACCGAACGAAAGAGATCGGTTACGCCAGCCAGCGGGCGTTGGAGAGTGGTGATTTGCGCGAGTTCGCCCGGCTCATGGACGAGCATTGGCAAAGCAAGAAGGCGCGCAGCGGCGGCATGAGCAATCCAAAGATCAACGAATGGTACGACATCGCTCGGGCGAACGGTGCGCTCGGTGGCAAGTTGATTGGCGCGGGCGGCGGCGGCTTCCTGATGTTCTATGCGGAAGAGGATAAATCGAAGCTGCGCCACGCCATGCGGCAGGCGGGATTGAAGGAAGTCCGGTTCCGATTCGATTTCGAAGGCACCAAGCAGATAATTTCATAGTCCGCAGATGACGCAGATTTCACAGATGCGAGGCGCGCATCCAATCTGCGACATCTGCGCAATCTGCGGATGAACCTAAAAAACATTCCTGTGGCCATTCTTGCCGGCGGCCTCGCGACACGACTTCGCCCGATCACCGAGAAGATCCCGAAGGTGCTGGTGCCGGTCGCCGGCAAACCCTTTCTCAGGCATCAACTTGAGTTGCTCCGCAAGGAAGGCGTCACGCGCGCCGTGCTGTGCCTCGGGCATCTCGGTGAGATGGTGCAACGCGAATTCGGCGATGGCTCCGCACATGGCGTGCAGCTTGATTACTCATTTGACGGTCCCACGTTGCTCGGGACCGGCGGCGCGTTGAAACGCGCGATGCCGAAGCTGGGTGAAAAATTCTTTGTGCTCTACGGCGATTCGTATTTGCCGGTTCGGTTTGCGCCGATCGCTGAGTTCTTCGAGCGCAGTGGCAAGCTTGGATTGATGACAGTGTTTCGCAATGAAGGGAAGTACGACACCAGCAACGTCGTTTTCGGCAATGGCGAGATCCAGGTGTATGACAAAAAGAGCCGCCCGCCTGACATGCACCACATCGACTACGGGCTGAGTCTGTTCCGCCGTGAAGCATTTGACACCTGGCCGGGCGACAAGCCGTTCGATCTTGCGGACGTGATGCAACGGCTCGTGGCCGAAAAGCAATTGGCCGGCTACGAAGTACCCGAGCGATTCTACGAGATTGGCTCTCACGCTGGATTGAACGATCTGAATGATTTGCTCTCGAAACGCTAAAAGCACCGACAACCCCTGCCCTCCGTGATAGACTCCCAACTCACTCGACGGCCATGGTCGCGATTGCGGCCCGCCCGTGAAAATATTTGAACGAAATTCCCGAATTCAGTTCTGAATCAAAAGCCCATGACCGCTGAACCGAAAGCAGCAGAAGACCAGCAAGCCAAACGCGATTGGCGCACGGAGGTGCGCGAAACGATCGCGAATATTCCGCACAAGGCGATCTTCGGCCTGCTCTTGCTTGCGTGGTTCCTGCTGTTTCACTTCGCCGGCAACTCGACGCAAGGCTACGTGAAGACGCCCAGCCTGTTTGCGTGGCTGTCTTACATGTACGACATGGGGGAAGACGACCGGCACGGATACATGATTCCGTTTGCGGTGCTTGGGTTTCTCTGGTGGAAGCGGGCCGAACTCGCGCGAGCTGCGAAGAAATTCTGGTGGCCGGCAACTGCCTTGTGCTTGGTGGGCCTTCTCATTCACGTGTTTGGTTTCGTGGTGCAGCAGACGCGCCTCTCCGTGGTTGGATTTTATTTCGGCCTTTGGGGGATTGTTGGAATGGTCTGGGGACCGGAGGTGCTGCGGCGCACATTCTTCCCCTTCTTCTTGTTCGTGTTCTGCGTGCCCCTGGCTTCGGCAACGGATACTTTGACGTTTCCACTGAGAAAGCTCGCCACGTGGATCACGGTCAAGATTTGCAACGTTCTCAGCATTGCTGTGCAACAGAACGGCACAAACATCATCGACCCGCAGCAGCGTTATCAGTACGACGTCGCCGCGGCGTGCAGTGGGATTCGCAGCCTCACGGCAATCTGTGCCCTCACGTCCGCGTACGCGTTCGTTTTCTTTACGCGCGGATGGAAGCGTGCCGTCGTGCTCAGTCTCGCCGTTCCCCTCGCGGTCATCAGCAATGTGTTGCGGTTGCTTACGATTGTATTCGCCTCGGAAATTGCCGCGGCGATGGGGCGTTCGCCGCAAGCCGCCGGGCAGTACGTCCACGACAGCTCCATCATCAGCCTGCTGCCTTACATCGTCGCATTCATTGGTTTGCTGCTGGTGGCTCGTCAACTGAAGGAGGACCGCGAGATCGACCTCATGGACGTCGGCGTTCCGGTGGGCATTGGAATTGGAGTGTCGGCGGCGATTGGGTGGCTGCTGCACATGAACGTCGAGGTGATCCACGCCAATTACACTACGGGCGGACCGGCCCGCATGGCAGTGATGGCGCCCTTCCTTCTCGTCGCGGCGGTCATGCTTTGCACCACGCGAAATCCATTTCGTGCGCTGCCGGCTCGTGCGATCGGGGTGAGTGCCGCCGGTCTGCTGATCATCGGCGCCACGGCGGGATTTCTTGCGCAGCGGCAGTTATGGCAACGACTTTCGTCGCCCGGCGTGAAAGTAGTGCCGGGAGAAATCTACGCTGTGACAGCGACGAACAAAGTCCTGGCCGGCACAAACACTGTTTATCTGCCACAGCGCGTACTCACGTACGATTCACAGCCGTTGCCGCTGTCACAGGTCGTTTATGACTGGCTCCCCAAAGACACGACGTACGGGCAGCGCCGCTATTTTTCTCCTGACGGCTTTTGGGTCGACAACATGGTGGTGTTGATGGGCGCAGACCGCACGAGCATTCACAAGCCGCAGTATTGCCTCACGGGGCAGGGCTTCAATATCTGGTCGGAAACGACCGACTACATCCGCATGACCCGGCCCACGGCTTACGACCTGCCGGTGAGAAAACTTAAATTCAAAGGAATGATCATGCAGGACGGCAATCGCCGGGAGGTCGGCGGCGTGTTTGCTTATTGGTTCGTTTGTGACACAGAGATCAGCGCGGAACACAACGAACGAATGTTACAGATGACGTACGAGCTGATGCGCACCGGCGTCCTGCAACGGTGGGCCTACGTAATCTGCATGGCGTTCTGTGAACCGGGCAACGAAGACGCCACGTACGAACGTCTGAAAATCTTCATTCGCGCCTCGGTGCCCGAGTATCAAATCACGGTTGGCAAGCCTTTGCCGGAGCTTACCAGCGCCACGGGCGGGAAGTGATTGCCTTTGAATTTCACCACCACTACAACCTGAATCGATCCTGATCACTCATCATGTTACGGCGACATCGACAGCTCCGAACTCAGTTCTCCCAACTGAAGGATAGCGCTTTGTTCGCCATCTCGCTGTGGCTGGCGCATGGGCTCCGCGCGGCGTGGGATCCGAAAGGCTACGTCGAGCCGTTCACGGCGTTCTTGAGCCTCTACGTGGTGCTCATTCCAGGCGTGCCGCTGCTCCTGGAACTCCAGGGCTTTTACAACCGGCCGCTCATCGCGCGCCGGCGCGACACGGCGTGGCGCTTGTTGAAGGGGTGTGTGGCGACCACCATCTGCCTGATTCTTGTCACGTTCTTCCTGAAAGAATCACCCGCTCGTGGCGTGTTCCTGCTGTTTGCGCCAGTCAGCTTTCTGCTGGTGTTCATGAGCGAAGAATTGATGCGGGCGTACTACAAGCGTCGCGCCTTGCGTCCGCAGTTTCGTCAGAAATTTATTCTCGTGGGCGCTGCTGAAGATACCCAGGAGATCCGCCGGCAGCTCAAGTCGCTGGGCAGCGACGGCATCGAAATCTCCGGCGAACTCGATCTGGCGCAATGCTCCATCGAACGGCTCACCGAAGTGCTGCACGAACATTCCGCCAGCGGCATCATCATCAACGCCCGGCACACTTACTTCGGCGAAGTGGAGAAGGCGGTGCAGGCCTGCGAGTTGGAAGGTCTCGAGGCGTGGCTGCTGGCCGATTTCTTCAAAACAAAAATCTCGCGCACGAGCTTCGATGAAATTCACGGGCGCCCCATGCTCGTGTTTCATTCCGCGCCGGATCTCTCGTTGCAGACCGTGCTTAAACGCGCGCTCGATATTGTGGGCGCCTCGGTATTCCTGCTGATGTTCGGATGGAACTTTTTCATCATCTTCGCGCTGATGGTGAAGCGCAGTTCGCCGGGAACCATCCTATTCCGCCAGGAGCGCTGTGGACTGCGCGGTGAGCCGTTCACGATGCTGAAATTCCGCACCATGTTCAGCGATGCCGAGCAGCGAAAGCACGAACTCGAGCAACTGAACGAGATGACCGGCCCCGTTTTCAAGCTCACGAACGACCCGCGCGTCACCAAAATCGGTCGCTTCCTTCGCAAATACTCCATCGACGAGTGGCCGCAGCTTTTCAACGTGCTGCGCGGCGAGATGAGCCTGGTGGGTCCGCGACCGCTGCCTCTCGATGAAGTGAAACGCTTCGACGACCTTGCGCATCGGCGCCGGCTCAGCGTGAAGCCCGGCCTCACGTGCCTGTGGCAAGTCAGCGGCCGCAGCAATGTGCGCGACTTCCGGGACTGGGTTCGCCTCGACCTCGAATACATCGACAACTGGTCGATTTGGCTCGACGTGAAAATCATCTTCCGCACGATCCCGGTCGTGCTCATCGGCACGGGCGCAAAATAATTTTCGTTCTCCAGCCGTCGCCGTGGCGATCCGGGAAGAACGAGGGACAACAAGTTTCATGCAGAAAAAATCCATTCGCAAAGCCAGGACATCATCCCAACCGACATCCGTTGTGACCGGGGCGGCCGGCTTTCTCGGCTCGCATCTCACGGATCTGTTGATCGACCGCGGGCACCGCGTCATCGGCATCGACAATTTTGTGACCGGCAGCGTCGAGAACATCGACCATCTGGGCGGGAATCCGAATTTCAAATTCATCCAGCAGGACGTGACGGAATATTTGTTCCTCCATGGCCGGGTGGATTACGTGTGGCATTTCGCATCGCCTGCGTCGCCCGTTGACTATCTCGAGTTGCCGATCCAAACGCTCAAGGTGGGATCGCTCGGCACGCACAAGGCGCTCGGTCTCGCAAAGGACAAAGGCGCGCGCTTTCTGATCGCGTCCACTTCCGAGATTTACGGCGATCCCTTGGAACATCCACAGAAGGAAACTTACTGGGGCAACGTGAACACCATCGGTCCGCGCGGTTGCTACGACGAATCGAAGCGCTTCGCCGAGGCGCTTACCATGGCGTATCACCGCGAGCACAAGATCGACACGCGCATCGTTCGGATCTTCAACACCTACGGTCCGCGCATGCGGTTGCGCGATGGGCGTGTCGTGCCGGCGTTCGTCAGCCAGGCGCTTTCGGGCAAGCCGCTCACCGTTTTTGGCAAAGGCCAGCAGACGCGCAGCTTCTGCTATTGCTCCGACCTGATCGAAGGCATTTACCGCCTGATGATGAGCAACACCGACGAGCCGGTGAACATCGGCAATCCCCGCGAGCTGACCATTCTACAGTTCGCGAAAGAGATCATTCGCGCGACCGGATCGAAGAGCACAATCGTCTACAAACCTTTGCCGCAGGACGACCCGAAGCAACGCCAGCCCGACATCACCCGCGCGAAAACGATTCTTGGCTGGGAACCCGCGGTGGAACTGGAAGAAGGCTTGCGCCGCACGATCGAGTATTTCCGCGGGCGAGTTTGAGTTGGGCCAGGCTGTGAACTGCGGCGTCCGTCATCGCGCCGGACCGTCCGTGTAATCGCGCGCATTCGAGGCTTGATCATCAATTGGGTTTCGCTGCCGAAGTTTGCCGTGCCACGCTCGCGCGCTCTTGCTTATGCTCGGCGCGTGCAAGCCAGTTCCACATTTCGTGTTCAAGCTTTAACACTCGCCACTGCCTTGTTCATCGCGGCCATGGGTGTTCGGGCCGCGAACGATCCGTTCGCGGAGAACGTCCGCTCGACCGATCCCCTCACGCCGGAGCAGCAACAGAAGATGTTTCGCGTGCCGCCCGGCTTCGAGGTGCAACTCGTCGCCGCGGAGCCGCAACTGCGCAAGCCCATGAACATGCAGTTCGACACGGTGGGCCGTCTCTGGTTCACCGAATCGCGCGAGTATCCGTGGCCGACGAACAAGGAACCGCGCGACACGATCCGCATCTTGTCCGACTTCGACATGAATGGCCGCGCGCACAAAGCCACCACCTTCGCCACGAACCTGAACATCCCCATCGGCCTGTACCCGTACCAAAGTCCCGCCAGCGATGGCTCCGGCAAGCTCACCTGGAAATGCATCGCATGGAGCATCCCGAACATCTGGCTCTTCGAAGACACGAACGGCGACGGCGCGGCGGACAAAAAGACTTTTCTCTACGGCCCCTTCGACGTCACGCGCGACACGCACGGCAATCAATCGAGTTTCCGTCGCGGCTTCGACGGCTGGCTTTACGCGCATCACGGTTTCAACAACGACTCACACGTGACCGCGAAGGACGGCAGCCACGTGGACATGAACTCCGGCAACTCGTATCGCATCCGCTTCGACGGCTCCCGCATCGAACATTACACGCACGGCCAGGTGAACCCGTTCGGCCTCGCCTTCGACGAGTTCGGCAACATGTATTCGAGCGATTGCCACAGCGCGCCGACATATCAACTGCTCGCGGGCGGCTATTACCCGAGCTTCGGCAAACCTCACGACGGTCTCGGCTTCGCGCCGGTGCTGATGGAACACAGCCACGGCTCGACCGCCATCGACGGCATGCTCTACTACGCCGACGATCTTTGGCCCGTCGAGTTCCGCACCAACATTTTTATCGGCAACGTGATGACGAGCCGCATCAATCGCGATCGGCTCACGTTCAACGGCTCGTCTCCGCGCGCGAACGAACTCGACGATTTCGTAAAGTCCGATGATTCGTGGTTCCGTCCGGTGGATAATCAACTCGGTCCCGACGGCGCGTTTTACATGGCGGATTTTTACAACCGCATCATCGGCCACTACGAGGTGCCGCTCGTGCATCCCGGTCGCGACCGCGAACGCGGCCGCATCTGGCGCGTGGTTTACAAAGGCACGGACGGCAAAGCAAAACTGCGCCCGCTCGCGCTCGCAAACGATCTCGACGGACTGATCAAGGAACTCGCTTCGCCAAATCTCACGCGTCGAATGCTGGCGATGAACGCGATCGAAGATCGCTTCGGCCAAGCAGCCGTGCCGAAGTTGCAAACGGCGTGGAGCAAGTTGGAAAACGCCGTGCAGCAAGTGCATCTGCTCTGGTTGATGCAACGCTTCGACGTGCTGACCGCCGACCAACTCCAAGGCGCCGCGAACTCACCCGAAACCGTCCTCCGCGTTCACGCGCAACGGGTTGCGGCAGACATTTGGTATCGTGATTCGCGACGCGGACCTGCGGTGAATGTCCCGCGCCTCTCAACAGCGCAGTCGATCGCGATATCCGGCCTCAAAGACGCTGACGCATTGGTGCAGCGCTGCGCGGCCGAGGCGGTGGGGAGTTTGAACATAGCGAGCGGCCAGCATGTTTGCAGGTTGCTGGAGCTTCGCTCTCGGATTCCGACGAACGACACGCACTTGCTCTACACCGTCCGCAAAGCATTGCGGGATCAGCTTCGGAAAGATTCTGTGTTCACAAAAGTGCTCGTCGAGAATTGGAACGAGCAGGAGCAGCGCGCCATCGCGGACGTCGCGATTGCCATCACGAACTCCACTGCCGCTTCGTTCCTACTCTCGCACTTGCAGAAATTCTCCGAACCGCGCGAGGTCACCGCGAAGATGCTTCAGCACGCCGCACGCTTCCTGCCCGAAGAGCGCGTGGATGACCTCGCCACGTTTGTGCGCGACAAGTTCGCCGACGACATCGATTTTCAATGGGCGTTGTTCAAGCCCATTCTCGACGGCATGGCGCAACGCGGCATCGCGCCAAGCTTCCGCATGAAACTGTGGGGCAACACACTGGCGGAAGGATTGATCAGCTCTGTGCGTCGCACCGAGAGCGATTGGATCGCGCTGCCTGTCGATGGCGCGGCGAATAATCTCAACCCGTGGGTGGTCCAGAATCGCCAATGCGCGGACGGCACGAGCGCGAACTTCCTTTGCACCCTGCCATCCGGCGAAGGCGCGACGGGGACCTTGCGTTCAAAGGACTTCGCTGCTCCCGCGACGCTCAGCTTGTGGATGGCCGGCCACGATGGTTCTCCCGGCAAGCCGTTGCAGAAGAAAAATTTCGTTCAATTGCGCGACGCCGATTCGCATGACGTGCTGACCAATGCGCCCGCTCCTCGCAACGACACTGCGTGCAAGGTCACCTGGAACCTTGGCGCGCACGCCGTCAAACAAGTGTTCCTCGATCTCGTGGACACGGACACGGCGGGTGCTTACGCGTGGCTCGCGGTCGGACGCTTCGAGCCTGCGGTGGTTTCGTTGCCGAAGATCACGCCCAAGCTTGTGGAGGAACGGTTGCAGGCCGCCGCACAGATCGCGCTCGCCACGCGGGATGCGGCGATCGAGCCGCAACTCGTCACGGCGCTCAAGGTTCCCGCGAGCATCGAGACGCGCGCGGGTCTTGTCACGGCATTGCTCGCCCTGAACGCCAAGCAACACGTCGCCACGTGCGCGGACTTGCTGAACGATCCGAACGCTTCGACTGCCCTGCGCCAGAAACTTGCCCAGGCTCTGAGCGACGCGAATCTGGATGAAGCACGCATGGCGCTGCTCATCGCGATCCGCACTGCACCGGAACGCAATCAGTCAAAACTCGCGGCGCCAATGGCCGCCAACAAACCCGGAGCGGAAGCGCTGCTGCGCGACATCGAAGGCGGCAAGCTTTCGGCGCGATTGCTGCAAGACCGTACGGTGAAGGAAAAGATCGTCGCAGCAAAGTTAGCCGGCGCTGATGCGCGCCTTGCCAGGCTTACGAAGAATCTCACGCCGTTGAACGAGCAGTTGCAGCAGCAAATTGAACAACGACGTGCGGCATTTGCTTTGGCGCACGGTTCCGCGGCACGTGGTGCTTTAGTGTTCGAGCGCACCTGCGGCGTTTGTCATCAGCTCGATGGCAAAGGCGCGGTCGTTGGCCCGCAGCTCGATGGCGTGGGTGCGCGCGGAGCCGAGCGCATTATCGAAGACATCGTCGATCCGAATCGGAACGTGGACTCGGCGTTCCGCTCCACGAACTTCCTCCTTGATGACGACGACATCGTGTCCGGCCTCTTCCGTCGCGAGGAAGGCGAGCAACTTGTTTACGCCGATTCGACCGGCAAGGAACAATCGATCGCGAAGAAGCGTGTCAAGGAACGGCGTCCCTCGGAGCTGTCGCTCATGCCCGAAGGACTCGCGGAAGGTTTGCCCCCGCAGGAGCTCAATGACTTGATTGCATTTCTGCTGACGAAGAACGGGGCGAAGAAGTAGTGGAGTCTCGCGAAGCGGACGAAGGAAGCGACGAACGTGAAGGGCAAATTTTCTTCCTGACCTTGGCTTCCTTCGCGGACTTCGCGAGAAATCAGAACCCCGCGTAGTAGCGACAAAACGAATCCAGCTTTCCGTCCGGCCGGATCACGTGCGTGCAGCAGCGGTCGATGCGGTCCTGATCCCACGTCCACGCGTCCATGAATGGCTTTACCATGATGCGGAAGGCCATCGACGACTTCACTTCCATACGCTTGAGCAGATCGCCGAGCGGCTGGTTCTCGCAGCCGCAGCGAGCGAGATCTTCAAGCGTGTAGTGGACCTTGTCCTGAAGAAATCCCTGGAGTTTCGTGAAGTCCACAAAGTCGCTGATGGAATGCGTGCGCCCGTCGTGGCGAATCAAATAGCCGATCGTCGCGCAGTTTGGATCACCGCACGGCAGCGGAGTAAAATCGTCGAAGCGAAGCTGGCCGGTGGATTGGGCGACGGCGGCGAGGAGGATGTCGGCGGTGTTCAGTCTGGTTTCGACTTTCGGGTTTCGCGTTTCGAGTTGGGAAGCTGCGCCGTTCGCAACAACTCGAAACCCGAAACGCGAAACGCGCAACTGTTCCGGCACCCTGCCGGAGCCGAACATCGGCTGAAAAGTGATGCCGTGAATGTTTTCGTAAGCGAGGCCAAACGCGATCGCATCCCACAGGCGCGGCAGGTTGTCCGGCGTGACGGTCATGGCGAGCGTCATGGGCAGATTTGCCGCGGCGCAGTGGGCGATGGCTCGCTCCCGCAATGCTCGCAAGTCTGCGCCACGTAAAAACTTTTGACCTTCCTCCTGCACGCCGTCGAACTGGAGATAAATCTGGAGTCCGCCCTTCGCGAACACTTCGCCAAGACGACGCGTGAACCCGACGTCGTTCGCCAAACGCACGCCGTTGGTGTTCAACAGCAGGTAGTCGATGTGTTCGTGCGCCTTCGCCCACTCGACCAGTTCGAAGAACTGCGGATGCAGCGTCGGCTCGCCGCCGGAGAGTTGAAGAATCTCAATGCCGCCTTTGCGATCAATGACACCTTGAATGCGTTTCTTGAGTTCATCCAACGGCACGGCATCCACATTGTCGCCGTGTCCAAGCGGCGCGCTGGCGTAGCAAGTCGGGCACGGGAGATTGCATGAGCGAACGATCTCGATCAGCGCAAGACACGTGGCAAGCGTTTCGAATGGAGCATCGCCGTGTGAACGCGCGTTGCGTCCGAGCGTGCCGACGGATTGGCCAGTGGCAGAGCAACACGCGGTGTTTCCGCCACAGCAGGAATTCTCAGGACTTCCTTTTGCGATCCAGTAGAACCGCGCATCGGAGGCAATGCACACCGAAGCTTCGCCGTGCTCAGGACATGTTCGCTTCAGGAACACTTTCGCGGGAGTGCCGTTTACTTTCCAAACCTCAGCCGGACACGCGGTGCGGCACAACGGGCAACGACTCGTGGTGCGCTTGAGCAGTTCTTCGGAAGTGAGTGAGAGCGCAATCATCGAGCATTCATTTCACGACATTCACAACCAGGCACCCGGCGAACGCGATGCATATATTCATGAGGAACAAGCAGATCGATGTGCCCACCACGCTGGCACGGCGGCTGAAAGCGGAAACCGAACTTACAAGAACATTCGCCGCAATCATCGAACAAAGCGCGTTAAGAGGAAGAAACAACCAAACTTGCCCGTCAATTAATGCGCCAAGTCCTCGGGCTCCCAGTGCGGACGCAATGTAAGGCGCGGCAAAAGCCATGAACACCGGCAGGAACAGCACCACCCAAAACCACCATCGCAGTTTCTTGCGGTCTTTCGGGTCAGATTCCATAAGATCAACCGCCGATTCCGCCACTCAGCAGCAGCACGCATCCAGCGAAGATGATCACCAATGCGAGCAACGCCGCGCCGACCAGCGAGAGAACAATCAACACCGCGCGTTGAGCTGTAGTGAGTTCGCGCCGCGAAGGCATCGATGGCAACGAAGGTGGTGTCGAGATGTCCATGCGATTGTCCGCGGCGGAGACTGGCACAAACACAACGGCACGGCAACGAGTGTGACAATGTTCTAAAGATGAAGGATAGGGTAGGAGCAAGGGATTGACCTTGCCCCTCCCTCCGAACCGGACGGGCGGATTTCCCGCATCCGGCTCTCCAGTCAGTGGGTTCGTAGCGCGACGATTGTCCGCTTCCAGTCATGGAGTTCTTTGAGGCTCTGTAATCCATGCCGGGCCAGCCAGGCATTGGGCCACCGTTGATGGGCGCCCTCCTTCCCCATGCACCGTTCTGCCGCGACGCTTTTCCAGCAGGCTTCGGAGCCGCCGCCGCTCCGTCCAGCGGCGCAAACACGTTGGCCACGCTGCCTTCACGCTCGCATCCGTGATACGCTGGCGGTCCGCGCTACGGAGAAGATTGGGCGATGAGGACATACCGCCGTCGCCCGCGACGGATCAGAAGGGGGCGAGTCTTACTCACATTGGCTGCCGTGCTCGCCCCGCCGTTGCCCTCTCCGGTTTCGCTATGCAGCAGCCAAAAACAAAAATTGAACTCGTCCCGCCCTTCAATGAACGCGCGTAGTCTTGAAGGCACGCGCAACGTTTCGCAACGCCAATCGCATTCTACAACTCATTGGCGGAGGTTTTTCGGCAGTTTGATCCGGAATTTTCCTTCCTTGATTTCCAAGCCCGGACCGCTGCACGAAAAAATTCTGTAAACTTCATCCTTCACCGTCTGCACCCAAAACGTGCCGCTCGTCGCTGCAATGGGCGTCGCGCCCGCTGCGAAAACGTCAGGCGTAAACGTTAGTGTGGCGAATCCCTTGTCGATGTCGTAGCGCACTTGCTCCGTTAAAACTGGAAGCGCGAAAATAATCAGCGGAAAAATTCGACGCGAGGGGCGGCATCGGCGGCAGAGCCTAGACAGACGCGTGTCCAAGTCAACTGAAGTGGTTTGGATCAACTTCATTCTTTTTCCGGTGAAGCGGTTCCCGTTTAATCCGCGCGCAATGGCCGACGCGCAGCTCACTCCCATGATGGCGCAGTATCGCCGCATCAAAGGCGAACTGCCGAAGGATGCGCTGCTGCTGTTCCGTCTCGGTGATTTCTACGAAATGTTTTTCGAGGATGCGCAAATCTGCGCGCAGATCCTCAACGTCACGCTGACCAAGCGCGGTGTGGTTCCGATGTGCGGCATTCCGTACCATGCGATGAACGCCTACATCGGGCGGTTGCTGAAGGCCGGGCGCAAAGTCGCCATCTGCGAGCAACTCGAGGAAGCGAAGCCGGGCCAGCTCGTCAAACGCGAGGTCACGCAAATCATTTCGCCGGGCACGCATTTCGATGAGCGAATGCTCAACGCCGAGCGGAACAACTACCTCGCCGCCATCGCGAGATGCGGAAAAGCGTTCGGTCTCGCGCTGGTTGATCTCACCACGGGAAATTTCAAAACGACTGAATGCGATAGCGAAACCGCGCTGATGACGGAGCTCGATCGGCTAAACCCGGCGGAGATTGTTTTGCCGGCGGAAGCTTCAGAACTCCACGCGTTGATCCGCCCACGATTCAGCATTCTCCAGGCGTACGACGACTGGGTCTTCGCGCCAGAGACGGCGGCGTTCACCGTGCGCGAACACTTCAAGGTGGCGTCGCTCGATGGCTTCGGGCTGAAGAACCGTGACGCTGCGGTCGGCGCGGCGGGCGCGGTGCTGCATTATTTGTCGCAACACCTTCGCCGTGATCTGACGCATCTCACGTCGTGTTCGTTTTACGAGACATCGCAGTTCTTGAAGCTGGACTCGACGACGCTGCGACATCTTGAAGTGCTGGAACCATTGCATCGTGACGCGCCAAAGAACTCCACGCTCTACGGCGCGCTGAACCGAACGGTCACGCCGATGGGCGCGCGGTGTTTGCGTGACTGGCTCTCTCAACCGCTGGCGAATGTCGCCGACATTCGTCGCAGACAGAATGCGGTGGGCAACTTCACGGCGAGCACGGAATCGTTCGCGAATTTCCGCACGCAACTCGCCGAGGTGCGCGATCTTGAACGCACCATCGGACGACTGAGCCTCGGTTCTGGCAACGCGCGGGATCTCGTCGGACTCCAAATTGGCCTCGAACAGGTTCCGACCTTGAAGGGCGCCATTGCTGCAATTGCCACCGCATCGCCGTCGGAATTTCGTGAGATCGTCAGTGGGGCTGAAACCGGCCCTTCATTGCTAAACGAACTCGAACAGCAGCTCACTCCCCTGCCCTCGCTGATCGAATTGATCGCGCGCGCGATTGTCGATGAGCCGCCGCTTGCCATCAAGGAAGGCGGGCTGATTCGTGATGGTTTTGATCCGGCGCTCGACGAACTCAAGAGCGCGCAACGTGACGGCAAGGATTGGATCGCCAAACTCCAGCAGCAGGAAATCGAACGCACCGGCATCAATTCGCTGAAGGTGCGATTCAACTCCGTGTTCGGGTACTTCATCGAGGTCACCAAGTCGAATCTCGACAAAGTGCCGCCTCATTACGTGCGCAAGCAAACCGTTGCAACCGGCGAGCGTTTCATCACGCCGGAGTTGAAGGAGATGGAGGGAAAAATCCTCGGTTCGGAGGAACGCAGCGTGAAGCTCGAGTACGAGCTCTTCTTGAAAGTTCGCGAGGAAGCACTGGCGCACCTGAAACAGATTCAGCAGACGGCGCAAGCGCTGGCGCAACTTGACGTTCTCGCTGCATTCGCGGAAACGGCGCGGCTGTTTGACTACAGATGCCCGCATGTGGCCGACGACGGCATTCTCACCATTCAAGACGGCCGCCATCCCGTGCTGGAACAATCGCTGATCGAGGAACGATTTGTTCCCAACGACACGCAATTGGATCGCACCACGCTTCAGATCGCGCTGATCACCGGCCCGAACATGGCGGGCAAGAGCACTTACATCCGGCAGACTGCGGTCATTGCGCTGCTCGCGCACACGGGCTCGTTCGTGCCGGCGAAGGAAGCTCGCATTGATCTCGTGGATCGCATCTTCACCCGCATCGGTGCGAGCGACGATCTCTCGCGCGGCCAATCGACCTTCATGGTTGAGATGAGCGAAACGGCGAACATCCTGAACAATGCCACCGCGCGCAGTCTCGTGATCCTCGACGAGATCGGCCGCGGCACGAGCACATTCGATGGCTTGTCGCTCGCATGGAGTATCGTCGAACATTTGCACAATCAGGTCGGGGCGAAGACGTTGTTCGCCACGCATTACCACGAATTGACGGAACTCGCTGGCCGATTGCCGAGGCTGAAGAATTTCAACGTCGCGGTGCGTGAGTGGAACGATCAGATCGTCTTTCTCCGCAAGATTGTGGAAGGCGGCACGGACAAAAGCTACGGCATCCAGGTCGCACGCCTTGCCGGTGTGCCGAAGGTGGTGGTCGAACGCGCCAAGGTGATCCTGCGCAACCTCGAAGAGTCCGAACTCACGCCCGAAGGCAACGTGCGCGGCTCACGGCATCGCGCTGAACGAGATAAGTTGAAGACCCTCGCGCCGGCTCCGCAGCTCGATTTGTTCGGCTAACGTGCCCCCGGCATCTTGCCGGGTCAGCGCTGTAGACAAATGGCAGCGCTCGTTACTCCAACCCCCTGACCCGGCAAGATGCCGGGGGCACGTTCTTCGATTGCCGGGCACGCAAATTTCCGCTAAACACCGGGCCGATGTTCGCCCTATTGTCGATGTACCTCGAACATCCGGAACTCATCTTCACGTCGCTGCCGAGCCTCGCCTTCATGGCGTTCTACATCTGGATGATTGTTCACGCGGTGCGAAACCGCGACTGGCTTTGGGTGGTATTCCTGGTGGCGTTTCCGTTCTCGGCGTTCTGGTATTTCTTTCAGGTGTATCGCAGCGCGCCGTCGGCCACGAGCGGGTTTGAATTGCCCGGCGCTCACTCGCGCCGCCGCATCAAGGAACTCAAGGCGCAGATTCATCACCTCGACAAACCGCACCATCATCTCCAGCTCGGCGACATTGGACGGCGCGCGGGAGCAGATTCGTGAAGTGATCGAGGGCGACGCCCATGCGCCCGCCTTCGATCGTCGCCGCAACCGAGTCTGGGTCCGCCGGGCAAAGAAGCTTTTGAGCCGCGTTTGACGGAAGTTTTCTGTTGCGTTCAAGGGCTTGGCATATACTTTACCGCCCTCGAAATCTGTAATGAATCCTGAACTGGCAAAACAAGCGCTGGCGAAAGTTGGCAACCCAAACGTTCTCGTGAACCTCGTCTCGCGCCGTGTGCGCCAGCTCAATGCCGGCGGTGGAGGCATGGGCCGTCCGCTAGTCGATGCGCCGGCCACCGCGGGCCTCGCTGACATCGCGCTGCTCGAGATCATCCACGACAAGATCGGGTTTGAACTGCCTGAGATGAGCGTGCTCAAGGAAGAAAAGCCCAAGCGCAAGCGCCGATCGAGCTAGTCTGGTCGAGAGTTTTTGTTTGAGAGTTGAGGGTCGGCGATTGGCTGAATCTCAACTCTCAATTGTTTTAACAGGCACGCAACGCTTTCCCTCTCTCGTCGCACCACTTAAGCTCCCAACACTGAGATGGCAGAGATCGTCACCAACCCCAAAGCGCGCCGCGACTACCACATCCTCGAAACTTTCGAGGCGGGCATCGCTTTGCACGGCACTGAAGTGAAGGCTTTGCGCGCCGGCAAGGCACAGATCTCGGACGCATTCGCACGGGTCGAGAAGGACGAAGTTTGGCTCTACAACGCGCACATCGATGAGTTCTCGCACGGCAACCAGTTCAACCACGAACCAAAGGCGCCGCGCAAACTGCTCCTGCACCGGGCGGAGATTCGAAAACTCTTCGGTTTGGCCAGCGTGAAGGGCAACGCGATTTTTCCGCTCTCGATGTATTGGAGGAACAACCGGGTGAAAGTTTCGCTCGGTGTCGGCAAGGGCAAGGTGGAGTTCGACAAGCGCGACGACATCAAGAAGCGCGACTCCGACCGCGAGTTGAAGCGCGCCACGATGCATCGCTTCAAGGGACGATAGGAGCGCAGATCTCCAGCGTGTTTGTTCCGCTTCCGAGTTGTTCGTGCAGAGCTGGAGCTCTGCGTTCCAGAAAACAAAAGAGCGAGGCCACGGCTGGCCTCGCTCTCGCGAAAATATTCTGGAGCTTACGCTGCCTTCGCCGCCTGATCCTTCTTCCACGTGCGGCGCGGGGCCTTCGTCACAAGTCCCTTCTTGAGCGCATTCGCGGTGACGCGCATGTAGCGCACTTCGCCGTTCGGCAAGATGGCCTTGACCCGCTGCAGATTCGGGAAAAAACGACGCTTGGTGGTCGCGGTCACGTGCGTGCCGATACCGCCTTTTTTCTTGGCTTTACCACTGCGCCAAATGTGGCGGCCCTTGATTGGGCCTTTACCGGTTAATTCACAAATGCCTGCCATACGATTCCTGTTTCAAATTTAAGGAGGGCAGAAGGTATCAATGATCGCCTTCGATGCAAGGAGTTATTTCACCCACTGCATCGCGATCTCGCAATGTGCTATCTTGCCGAGCAGCACCGTCTGCAAGGAGGGAAAATGGGGAGGAACTTTCAAGGCCACGACAATGATCGAAGTCCGGGAACACCAAGCTTTGCGTATCGCGCGGCCATTACAGTTGGGATTGTAGCCCTCGCAGTTGTCCTCCTCTGGTTCGCCTATAAGGGACTCGACATCCTGCTCATGATTTTTGGCGGAGTCGTGATGGCCGTGCTGCTACACGTTCTCGCCGAACCGCTCACACGCTGGACGCGCATGCCGCTCTGGCTCGCGGTGCTCACCGTTGTGCTGGTGATTTGCGGCGGATTGGCGGCCGTTGGCTGGTTTCTCGCGCCGTCCATCGGGCTGCAATTTGATCAACTCGGCGAACAGTTGCCGATCGCCATCGACCGGGTGCGCGGACAACTGCAGGAATTCAAATGGTCGCGCTGGCTCCTCGAACACGGCGCAGACGGCACCAACGGCCAGAAGATGCTTTCGCAGATGAGGCGCGTGTTCTCGATCACAATGACGGCCGGCGCGGCTGTGGCGATCGTTGCTTTTCTCGCGCTTTACATGGCGGCGCAACCGGCCACGTACGTGAATGGAACCATCCGCCTCGTCCCGGTTTCGTTTCGTCCACGCGCCCGAGAGGTCTTCGCGCAGCTCTATCGCACGCTGCGCGTCTGGCTGCTCACGAAACTTGTCTCGATGGTTTTTGTGGCGGTGTGCGTGGGCGTCGGGCTGTGGCTGCTGGACGTGCCGCTTGCGCTCGCCATGGCTATCGTGGCTGGTTTGTTGGAGTTCATTCCCACCATCGGTCCGCTGCTTTCTGCCGCGCCGGCAATGCTTCTTGCATTCACACACAGTCCCATATCGGCGTTCTACGTCGGCATCCTTTACTTCACAGTGCAATGGGTGCAGAACCATGTCACGAACCCGCTGCTGCAACAAAGAACACTCTCCCTCCCGTCGGCTCTGAGCCTTGCACTCGTCGCGTTGCTCGGATCGCTGTTCGGCTTCGGCGGATTGCTCGTCTCGGGTCCAATGACCGTCGTCGTGCTCGTGCTCGTGAAAATGCTTTATGTCGAGGATGTCCTCGAACACGGGCGCAAGCGTTTCGTGGGTCGAATTAGGCCGCCCGCCCGGCACGATCACGCCGGTGGACCTTCATGAACTCACCCCTCAGAAAAAAGCGATTGCCAGTGTTCGTCGCCGCGGCGCAGTTCGCGCAAACAGGGCGCCATTGGGGACCGAGGCTTTACCGCACGATCGTTCACGAGGTCGCCACCTCCGTCACGCGTCCGCGTTTTCGACCCACGCCCGCCCAATGGAATCCCTCGAATGTCACCGCCGCGTGGCTCGGCCACTCCAGCGTGTTGATCAATTTCCACGGCTTCATGATCGTCACCGATCCCGTCCTCGCGCATCGCATCGGTGTCAGCGTTGGCAGGCGCACCTTCGGGCCGAAGCGACTCATGGCGCCGGCCATGACCGTCGAGGAGCTTCCGCCCATCGATCTTGTGCTTCTCTCGCACGCGCACATGGATCACATGCACATGGCCACGCTGAACTTGTTCCCCGCCACTACTCGCGCAATCACGGCGACGAGCACGGCCGATCTCCTCGCCGGCACCAGGATGAAAGACATCACCGAGTTGCACTGGGGCCAACGCACAACGCTCCACACGCATCACGGCGAACTGTCCGTCGAGGCATTCAAGGTGGCGCATGGAGGCGCACGCTGGCGTCGCGATAAGTACCGCGGCTGTAACGGCTACATCCTAGAACGGAACGGAAGGAAAATCCTCTTCGGCGGCGACACCGCATACTGCGAACACTTCAAGAAGCTCAAGGCCAAGGGCCCATTCGACTTCGCCATCATGCCAATTGGCTCCTACAACGCGCACAACACATGCGATCACTGCACGCCAGAGGAAGCGGTGCAAATGGCGAACGACGCGGGAGCGCATCACTTCCTGCCGGTTCACCACATGACGTTCAACTTCGGAAAAAATGTATTGAGCGAACCCATGCAACGCCTCCAACGCGTCATCCATGAGGATCGCATCGCGTGGCGCGAAGTCGGTGAAACCTTCACGCTGGAATGAGCGGAGCGCGGACGGTCACGTCCGCACGAATGACGCATTCCGAAATGTTTCGACTGAACGACGAACGAGAAACCTCAATCGGAAATTCCTCTCTCATCTTGCGGACGTGACCGTCCGCGCTCCGTCACAGTGAGCGATACCACTCCGCAAGCCGCTCCAGATCGATGCCCGGCGTCTCGTGATCCAGCAGCCAGCGCACGTCTTCTTTGGCGCGCGCATTGTCGCCCGCCTGTGCTCGAAGCCGCGCGCGGTTCACACGATCGATCGCCGACTCCGGTTCCAACGTCAGAATCACATCCAGATACCGCAACGCGTCCGTCGCGGTCCCGCCGCGCTGCGCGGTGCCGAGCAGGTTGCGCAACATCCGCACGATGATCGCGCGCTTGCTGGCAGGCGTGAAATCGCCTTCGGTGATTTTCTCGGCATCGTCCGCGATCAACTCCACCGCTTCACTGCGCGTCAGCACCTTGCCGCCGTCGAACACATCGATGATGCGTTCCTTCCCATTCGTCGGCGCGTGACGAACCATGAATCGCGTCGGGACAGGAATGCCGCTGACTTCTGACACGCCCAGTTCACGCGCCAGCTCGATGTAGAGAATCGCCAGCGTGATCGGCAGCCCTTCTCGATCGTCGATCACATCGTTAAGGTAACTATTGGCGCGGTTGTAAAAATCCGTCCTGCTCCCGTGAAAACCGCTGTCGGCAAAAAGATACTTCGTGAGCGCATTGAGCCTGGCGATGTCTCCGGCTTTCGGCGCGAGCTTCGACTTCACTTGAGCAGCCATGCGTTTCAACTCCACGCGATACGGCGCGATGTCGAGGTCGGGATTGTCGAGCTTCGCGACGAGCTTCGCCGCGGAGAAAAGGTCCACCGCGTCATCCCCAGCGGAAAACATCCTGACCATGCGAAGACCTCAATGACCTCGTAGCGCGCTCCATTTGCGAACTCGACACGGACCGGCCTTCCCTCACCAATGACGTGCAGACACGTGGCCAGCAATCCATCGCGCGACACAACAAACCCGGCGCCCACCCCATCTTGTCGTCCATCGCGCCCGGAGTGTGTGATGACGGCGACCGACCCGCGCGTCGTCGCGGTGAGTGCTTCGACGGATTTATCTTCCGCATCACCGCGGCGAGGCGTGGGCGCATTAGTTGTCGCGATCAGGGCAGGACAAAGGAAAAGCCACAGAAAAAAAACCTCGCGCCTCATGCTCACGGCTAGACGAGATCACGAGATGCTCGGTTTCGCAATGGCAGTGTCGGAGAAGGATGCGATCAAAAGTGCCGTGCAGCTTCCGTCGTAGCGCAGACATTCAGTCTGCCGTGTCGCAGTGCTTCCAGCCTGCGAGCGGCTGTTATATTCCAACGCGTCTCGTCCTGATTCACGCTCTGCCGATTGGAAATCGGCGATACAGCAGACTGGAAGTCTGCGCTACCCCAAGAAGCGCTCGCCAATCCGAATGCGGTGGCTAAATTCGTGGCGTGAACCACCATCCATTTCGCCACGAACACCACCACGCCATGAATCGCCGGGCGATGATCAAGACGCTTGCGACCGCGAGCATCAGTGCAGCGGTTGTCCCGAGGACGTTTGCAGAGCAGAACCATTGGCACGTGGACGTTTTGAAATATTTGCAGACGCTCGCGCGGCCCGATGGCGGTTACGCGTGGGAAGACCAGAAGCATTCACACCTCACGCCGACGTTTCACGCGATCGGTTGTTATCACGTGCTGAAGCAAACGCCGCCGAACAAGAAGGCGTTGGCGGAATTCGTGCGCACGCATCATCCGAGGGAGCTGAAAAAACTGGAACAGGAACGGCGTGTGTTCGAGTTCCAGCAAGTGCAGGCGCTCGCGTGGTTGGGTGAAGACATTTCGGAGTTCCGCGAGAAGATCGGCGCATGGAAGGCGCCAATGGCTTACCTGAAACAATACGAGCAACACGGCTACCCGATCTTCCAATCCGAAACTGGCGCGATCCGTTGCCGTCCCCTGCTCGGTCTGAAGTCCGACGACCTCGCGCCCGCGTGGATTGATTACATCAACTCGCGCCGTCGCGTGAGCGGCAGTTTCAACAACACGCCAGCCAACGACAGCAGCGACGGTCACGTGATGAACACGTGGTGGGGCTTGCAAGCGCTGCGCGTGTTTGGCCGCGAGGAGGAGAAGAAAAACGAGACGTCCGCATGGGTGCGCTCGTGTCAGCTTCCGAATGGTGGATTTACGTTTGCGCCGAAGCCGGAATTCGGCGGCGTCGATGACGTGGCTTACACTTGGGCCGCAGTGCGTTCGCTTCATTTGCTCGGCTCGGCGCCGAAGAATCGCGACGCGTGCATTCGCTACCTTCACTCGCTCGCGAATAAGGATGGTGGATTCGGTGATCGTCCCAACTGGTTAAGCAATGCGACGGCGACTTACTACGCCCTCGATGCTCTCGAAGCACTGGGTGCGTTGGACCAACTTCCAGCGCGTAAATCGCAAATCGTAAATCGCAAATCCCTGCCTTCGAACCTGAAGCTGTTCACCATTCAACTCGAAGCTCCCGGCCAAGGCAGCCCGAGCGAAGCGGTCGAACTCGCAAGTTCGTTGAAGATTCATCTTTGGGGAGCGAAGAACGCAGCACCGGGCTGGATTGAGCGCGCGCAGTCGATTGCGGATTCGCGAAAAGTTCCGGTGAACTTCTTTGTTGCGAACGAAGAATACGGCACATGGGTGAATGTTCCCGGTCTCGGCACTTACAGTCACACGAGCGACATTATCGCGCCGGCGGATGCCAACCCCGGCGCACCGTTGACCCAACGTGCCCCCGGCATCCTGCCGGGTTCCGCGCCTCTGCAGAAGAGCGGCTTGGCTCAACCTTCCAGCACTCCGGCCCGGCAGGATGCCGGGGGCAGGTTGGTGTCGTGGCCGGAGTTTCGCCAGCGACGGCTCAATCCACTGACCAAAGCAAACGGCCGGCTCATCTGGCAATTCGGCGAAAATGAAGAACTCGTTCGCATGTACCTCGACGACTCGCTGCAACGCGGCGGTTACTCAGCCATCAGCACGTTTCACTTCGGCAACCCTGACTTCACGAACACCGAGCCGTTCCTGAAACGCTATCGCGGACAAATCCCGTTCGTCGCGCTCCAGGACGCGCACGGCGGCGAGTCATGGTGGTGGAGCGAAAGGCTCGCCGGCTTCCGCACCGTCTTTCTCGCCGAAGAAGCGACGTGGGATGCGTGGCTCAAGGCGCTGAAGAACGATTGGGTCGCAGCCATTCGCCATGACGCACTGAGCAACTTCAAGACATGGATGCACGGTGGTGTCACCGGCGTGCAGGAATTCCTTCGTGCGCGCGAAGCTGAATGGAAATGGTGGGGCGACAAGCCCGACGCACTCACTCGTCCGCCCGTAATCGTGACTCTCGTTCGTGCGGGCGATGCCTTCGAGAAAGGCGCTCCCGAAAACGGCGCGGCTCTGCGTGTTCGTTGCTGGTGGGAAACGACCAATCAAGGTGTGCCGAAAACTCAGGTTGCAGAACTGTTGGACCTGACGCTCGACGGGAAACAGATCAACGCACAAGAAATCACGCCGAAGGGTCCGCAAGGAAATCGCAGTGATCATTACTACCTCGCTCCCGCACCAAACCTATTGCCGGGAGTACACGCGGGTGTGGCTCACCTTCGAATGCGCGCGTCGGGCAAAGTGGATGCCCTGCCCTTCGTTGTTCACGCGTGACGCCCTCTCACGGCGGAAAACCGAACGAGAGTTTCACCGCCGCATACTCCGAATGCACCGCGCCGTCGCGCGTGCGGATGATCAGCGGCGGTTCCTGCCAGGAGCGTGAACTCATGGTTTCCGGCAAGTCTTGCGCACGCATCATCGCGAACAAGCCGAGCAACGGACGCTCGTCCTCGCGCAAAACCACAGGACGCCATCGCACAATGGTGAGCCCGGCATCGCTCGCAGCTTGCTTCACACGCTCGTGTTGTTCCTCTGGATTTACGGGGAACACACAGGCAAACCAACCGGCGCGTTCGAGATGACGCGCAGCCACAGCGCAGTAATCAGCGATGCTGCCACGCATCTCGAAGCGACACGCGATCTTCTGCGGATGATCGCCTTCCACACCGCTGCCCGGCGGAAAATACGGCGGGCTGCCGAGCACGAGATCGAATTTCTCATCCGGGCGCAGCACGACCGGGTCGCGGAAATCGCCGTGACGGATTTCATAGCGCGATTCGATTCCGTTCCATTGCGCAGATTTTCGTGCGAGCCGGACGCTCTCGTCCTGCGCTTCAACCGTGACGAAACGCGCGCCTTGCAGACGCCACGCCGCGATCATGCCCACCGTCCCGATGCCGCTGCCGAGGTCGAGAACACGTTGCGCTGTGGGACACCAAGTTGTTCCATACCACGCGGTGAGCACGTCATCGGTGGAGAAGCGATGGCCGTTGGCGAGTTGAAACAAACGGAAGTAGCCGCTGATGGCGTCCAGCGTTTCGCCGCCTTCCACTTGCGGACCGTGACCTAACGCACCGGGCGGAAGGGGACCAGGCTTGGCCCAGCCTTTGAAAAACGGTTCTGCGAAGTTCGACATCAGCGCGCAAGATAATCGCTCGCGAGCGCGTCGCGAAGCGGATCGGCATCCTCCGCGCAGAAGCCAAGATGCAAATGGCGTCGCCAGCCTTCCGCGTGTGTGAAACGGCGCGACATGCGGCCCACTTCACGCGACGTGTCATCCATGGTGCGGAGGTACGAGTTCATGCCTTGCGACACGTCGAGCCAATCCTGCTGGCTGCGATGTTCGGCGAGCGCCGCCAGCTTCGTCTCGTGAACGGCGGTGGCATTCACGAACGCATCCGGTTGAATCCGCTGGCGCAATCCGTCGCACAACCCATGTGGCATGGCGTGATACACGGTCACATCTCCTTGAATCATCTTGCGCCGTGGTGTCGTGACGAAGTTCGGCATCCCGCGCGCAAACGCTGCCGTCACCGCGAGGCGCGCCGTGTTCATGTGATCTTCCATGTAATCCTGCGGAGAATGCGTGAGGACGACGGTGGGTTTCACCTCGCGAATCACCGCGGCAACACGGCGCAGCAATCTCGCGTCGTAGAAGATTTCCAGATCATCCGCGATCGGCGGATGGAAATGTGAGCCGAGCAGTTTCGCCGCGCGCTTGGCTTCCGCCAGACGCTTGCGCCGTGTCGTCGCTGCGTCGTAACGCACGCTTCCACAATTGCCGGTGGAGAGGTTAAAGTAGTGAATCTCCCAACCGCGCGCCTTCAACAACAACAACGTGCCTGCCATCACGAACTCGATGTCGTCCGGATGCGCGGCAATGGCGATGGCGGTTTTTTTAGCCACGGATGAAATACAGATGAAACACGGATGGGGAAACGAATGGATACCTGCCAAGTGCCGGGACTCTATCTGTGTTCCATCCGTGTTTCATCCGTGGCTCAAAGACTCACCGACTTCCCAGTCGCCGCGCTTTTGTCCGCCGCGAAGATTACTTCATGCGTGCGCAACGCGTCGTCGAGACTGGTCAACGGCATGTTCTCGCCACGATCCAGCGCGTCGAAGAACGACTGGAACTGCGTCGTGTAGGGGTGATCGGAGACATCGCCTGAGTCGAGCATCTTCATCGAGAGCGTGCTCCATTCGTGTTTATTCACGCCGCTCATGCGCGTTGAGTGGAACTTATTGTCGAGCAGGCTGCCGTGGCTGCCCACGAGATGCGTGTGGAAGTAATACGGTTGCAGGCAATCCACCACGGCGGCGCACTTGCCGATGCGGCCGCTCTTGAATTTCAGGATCGTAACGCTCGTGGTGTTGTACTCGTAGGGCGCGAAGACTTCGCTCCCCGACTTCGTGTCGTAACTGGTGACTTCCGCGACATCGCTGCCCATGCAGAGCAACAGCGCGTCGAGGGCGTGGCAACCGGCGGTGAGCAGCGCGCTGCCGCCGGCTTCCTTGCGCGTGTTCCAGCGGAACTGCCCATACCACGGTCCAATGCCGTGGTAGTAATCGATCTCGCCGTAGTGCAGGTCACCGAGCAATCCCTGATCGATCACGGACTTGGTCGCGAGAAACTGGCTGGAAAAGCGGCACTCGAAACAGACGCACACCTTCACGCCTGCTGCTTCGACCGCGTTCTTGATCGCCACGCAATCGTCCCACGAGAGCGCGAGCGGTTTCTCGATGATGATGTGTTTACCGGCCTTTGCCGCGGCCACGGCGTGTTCGCGATGTTGAAAAGGAAAGCTGCAAATGGAAACCGCGTGAATGTTCGGATCGCGCAACATCTCGTCGAGGTTCGTGTAAGTGCGGATCGCACCGCCGTGCTTCGCGCCCACCTCGACGTCGTTGAGCTTGCGCGATGAGTAGATCGCAGTGACTTGCGCCTGGGCGCTGGAGTTGATGGCGGGAATGTGCGAGGTGGCGACCCAGCCATATCCAATAATGCCGACGTTGTATTTCTTCACGTGCATTGCTTGAAACTTCGCGTCACTGCACACGTTTTGGCGCGAAGCGTCAACAACGTGCCGCCAGTTGGACATGATTAAGAGGTAGCGCAGACTTCCAGTCTGCCGTATCGCCGATTTCCAATCGGCAGAGCGTGAATCAGAGCGAGACGTGTGGAAAAAACAGCGGCCCGCAGGCTGGAAGCACTGCGATACAGCAGACTGGAAGTCTGCGCTACGACGCTGGGTCACCCGCCACTTTCAATCGCAACCCCCGCCAGCGCTCCGCTACGGCCGCAGCATCTGAAACGTGCCATGGTCGTACTTTGAATCGTAGCTGGAAAAGAAATTCGTGGGCGTGGAGTAACCGGCGTAGCGATACGTGCCGCCCGCCAGCATCCCCAGATCGGCGTGCCCCATGAAAGCCACGCCGTTGTCCGTGCGACGCGTTTCCAGAGGCACCGCGTAGCCGAAGTGCAGGATGTGTTTGTAGGTCGCGTAAAAGCGCGCGTTCACCGCGCCGTTAGTCTCGCGCGTGATGAGACAGCGAAGCGCGCCGTGGTGGCCGTTGCGAGCGCTGATCCACGAACCTTCCCATGCACCCACAAAGTCATTCGTGGGCGCGGGTTTCCTCGCTTCACGCCGCCATTCGTAGTTGAAGGTGGAACAACCAGTCGCGAGCAACAGAAACAATGGAATCACCAAGGCGCCAAGGCGCCCAGGGGACAGGGGGAAGCGGGGACGTGGGGACACGGGGAGGATTGCACGTTTCACTCTTCTCGTTTTCCCAAAGAATTCTTCGCCGCGCATTTCTTTTCTCGTGGTTGATCTCAATGTTTTCATTCGAATGAGTTTAAGAACTCGCACTCGTGTAATGCTTCAAAGCGAAGCGCCAGCCAATTTCCGACACGACAAAACACACAACGCACATCAGCGCCACCAGCACCATGCGCGCGGGCGTCGTCAGCGTGTGCGCGAGCAATCGCGCCGGCACATTCGCCACGAGCAACATCGGCACGGCGAAGGTGAAGAAGACTTTGAAGAACCCAGAGAACGCCGCGTCGGGAAAGCGCGCGATGTTGAACAAGCTGTAATATCCCCAGACGATGCTTTGCGCGCGCACCGTCCAGAAACTGATGCTCGCCAGCAGCAACATGAGTGAGTAATGAATCAAAACTCCCGCCACCATCAGCAGCGCGAAACAGGCGAATTGTCCCATGCCAGGAGTAATGTCCAGCCTGTGCAACGCGTAGCCGATCACGACGAGCGCGCTCGCCGCATTCACGAATCCGCCGAGATCGACCTGCCGCAGCGACACGATGAACCGCGTGTTCACTGGCAGCAGCAACATGAAGTCGAGCTTGCCTGTGCGGATCAACTCGGAGAGTTGCGTGATGTTGGTAAGAAACAATGCCTGGAAAATTTGCTGCACAAAATGGCTCGTGCCGATCAGCAGCACGACCTGCCACTTCGTCCAGTCGCCGATGTGATCAGTGTGCGAATAGATCACTGCGAAGAATGACAGTTGCAGCGCGAACCAGAGCAACTCCACGAAGATCCAGAGCAGGAAGTTCGTTTTGAAGCTCATCTCGCGCACCACGGAATTTTTCCACATGGCGGCGTAGAGCGAGGCGTAACGGCGCAACGAACCACCAAGGCACGGAGTCACCAAGGAGACTTGGGGATGGAGAGACAAGGCGATCGGGCGAATGTCCCCATGTCCCCCAGTCGCCACTTCCCCCCTACCCTTGATGTCTTCGTGGTCCATCCTCAACCTCCCACCGCCGAGTATTTCCGAATTCCCCGCGCCCACATGAACCGCGCAAACAGATACGCGAGCACGACCCAGATGAATTGGGTCAACAGTCCTTGATACAGGGCCGCGCCGCTGGTGCGACCGACGTAGATGCTCACCGGAAAATAAAGTTGATACGGAAACGGCGTGTAGTTCAGCACGTTCGCCAGCGCAGGCGGCAGGATGTCGAGCGGGAACAGATGTCCGCCTGCGAGATACTCGAACGCGAAGAGGATGAAGATAAACGTCGAGACTTCGAGCACCCAGAACGCGAGCAACGCCATGGCGTAGGCGCTGAAGAATTGCAGCAGCGCGGTCATCACGATCGAGAGCGCGAACCATCCGAATGTCGCGGCGTCGCCGGGAAGCACGAGGTATTGCCGTTGCACGAAGAAGAAGATCGCCACCGGCACAATCGCCACAACGGTGTAGATCGTGCGCCCGGCGAAAAACAAGCAAAGCCGGTAGCGCATATAATCGATCGGCTTCACCAGAAACTGGCTGATGTTTCCGTCCTTGATGTCGGCGGCGATCTGCCAATCGTCTTCATTCACCGCGGTGAGCATGTCCACCAGCGTGACGACGAGATAATACGAAATCATCTGCGAGAGCGTGTAGCCGCCCACGTCGTTTGACTGGCCCGAATAAATCGTGCGCCACACCGAGATCATCGCGATGAGCGGCAGCAACCCGAAGCAGGCGCGGAACAAAAAGTTCACGCGATAGACGAGCTGGTTTTGAATCCCGATGTTCAGGACGTGCAGGTATTTCCGCATCCCGCGCGTGACTTACGGGCCAACCGCGTGTGCGGCAAGCTCATTGTGGGGCATCGCAGGAGATCGAAGCGCAGAATATTCTTTGCGGCTTGGCGAAAAGACGCAGAATGTTGGCCGTGCCGCTGGACCTGCAATCGCTGCCCAAAGTGCTCCTTCACGAACATCTCGATGGTGGATTGCGACCGCAAACGGTGATCGACCTCGCGCGCGAAACTGGCTACGGCGAACTCCCGACCAAGGACCCGGCGGAACTCGCCGCGTGGTTTTTTCGCGGAGCCAATCGCGGATCGCTTCCGCTCTATCTCGAAGGTTTCAAACACACCATCGGAGTGATGCAGACGCGCCCGGCCCTGGAACGCGTGGCCTTCGAGTTCATCGAAGACATGCACGCGGACGGCGTTGTCTATGCCGAAGTGCGGTTTGCTCCCTGCTTTCATCGCGAACGCGGACTGACAGATGAGGCGATCGTGGGTGCCATCCTTGATGGGCTGCAACGCGGCGAACAGAAGTATGGTGTGAAGTGGGGCTTGATCATCTGCGCCATGCGCGGCCGCATGGATTCCCTGGAAGCGGCGGAACTGGCGATCAATTTTCGTGCGCATGGCGTGGTGGGATTCGACCTGGCGGGTGAGGAAGCGGGCTATCCTCCCAAGAAACATGCGGAGGCTTTCGCGGCGATCCAGCGTGCGAATTTTTATTCCACCTTGCACGCCGGCGAAGCGTTCGGTGTGGCGAGCATCTGGCAGGCGCTTCAATTTTGTGGCGCGCACCGGCTCGGTCATGCCACCCGGCTTTCCGATGACATGACCATTGTGGACGGCAAAATCATCAAGCTCGGGACACTCGCTCAGTACGTCTTGGATCGTCGCATCCCGCTGGAGATTTGCCTGTCCAGCAACGTCCACACCGGCTCGGTGCCGTCGTTGCGCGAGCATCCATTCAAGATGTACTTCGACCGCGGATTTCGCGTCACGTTGAACACGGATGACCGTTTGATGAGCGATACGACAATGACCAAAGAATTCGCCATCGCAGTGAAGGAGTTCGGCTTCACGCTCGCCGAGTTGGAAAAAGTAACGCTCAACGCGATCAAGAGCGCATTCCTCCCCTTCGATGAACGGCTCCGGCTGATCTACGATGTCATCAAGCCCGGCTATGCGCGGGCACGCGAACGCGCTTGAGCCACGCACCATTCATTCCCAATCAATGAACATTGAAGTGATCCTCAGCCCGGCCGAGTTCGACCCTCTCAGCAAGCGTGATCTCAGCGCCACAACCTGCGTGGTGTTTGATGTACTGCGAGCGACATCGTCCATGCTCACGGCGCTCAACAACGGCGCCGCTGCGATCGTACCGGTCAGCGAAATCAGTGAGGCGCTCGAAGTTCACGCAAAGAATCCCAGCCACCTCCTGGCGGGCGAACGCAACGGCCTTCGCATCAGCCGTGAACTGACCGGAAGCGTTGATTTTCACTTTGGGAATTCGCCGCGCGACTTTCCGCGCGAAAAGGTCGAGGGCAAGACAATCGTGTGGACCACGACGAACGGCACCCGTGCGCTCCGTGCTTGTGCTCACGCAGAAATGATTCTGGTCGGTGCGCTGTTGAATCTCCGCACTCTCGCGGACGTGCTGGATCAGTTGCGTCCGAGAAAACTCGTGATCGTGTGCGCTGGAACGTTCGAGCAGGTCGCGTACGAAGATGTATTCGCCGCCGGTGCCCTGATCGAGAGTCTTCGCCATCTGTGCGAGAACGAAGGTCTCACAGACTCGGCACACATCGCGCATACGACTTTTCTCAAAGCAGGCTCGGTTGAAACCATCCGCACTCTCGCCCGCAATGCGCGCAAGCTTTTGAGTGTTCGGGAACTTGCTGAAGACGTTCACGTCTGTCTGGCGCGCAATTCGATCCGGCTCAACGCGGCGTTGATGAATGACGGCTCGGTGCGCGCTCTCGCCGGTTTTGGCAGCAAGCTCGCGTAAGCCAGCGGCGAAAGGGGAGTCTGGTTCCCTTCTCCCCTCAACGGGGAGAAGGGTTAGGGATGAGGGGTGGTCACGGCAGAGTGATTAAGAGCGCGCCCAAAGCGATTGGAACGAACCACCCCTCACCATCAATCCCTCTCCCCGTTGAGGGGAGAGGGAAGCCGACAAACTGCCCGCCACTTCCAATCGCGCCCGGCTCCGAAGTGCCGCTTGCGTTGCCATTTCTCGGCTTGTTTAATCCGCGGCGTGTCACAACAGCAGACTTTGCGGCGTTCGGTGAGCTTCTCAGGCATTGGCCTGCACAGCGGCAATCGCGTCAGCATGACGTTCCAGCCCGCGCCCGGAAACACCGGCATCCGCTTCCGCCGCATGGACCTCGACGGCAAGCCGGAGCTCGATGCACGCGTCGATAACGTCGTGGACACGAATCGATCCACCACCCTCGGCAAAGGCGGGCTGAAGATTCACACGGTCGAACACATCATGGCCGCGATGGCGGGCTGCGGTGTGGACAATGCCATTGTGGAACTCGACGCGAACGAACCGCCCATCGCTGATGGCAGTGCGCGCGAATACGTGAAGATGATCGAGTCCGTCGGCGTGGTGGCGCAGAATGAAGGGCGCGAGCCGTATCGCGTGACCGAGCCGATCGAGATACGCGTGGGCGATGCCACGATGTCGATTTTTCCGCACGACAAATTGCGCATCACCTGCACGAGCGCGGACGATCAGGGGCTGTTCACGCAGTATTACGAAGTTGAAATTTCTCCCGAGACGTGGCGCAAGGAGTTGGCCGATGCGCGCACGTTCTGTTTCTTCGACGAGATCGAATATCTCTACAAGAACGGGCTGATCCGCGGCGGCAGCCTGGAAAACGCCGTCGTGATCCGCGACGACGCCGTGCTCACGAACGAGCCGCTGCGTTTTCCCGAGGAATTCGTGCGGCACAAAATTCTGGATATCCTTGGCGACCTCGCGTTGCTGGGGCGTCCTGTGCTCGGGCACATCCTGGCAGTGAAGCCGAGCCATCAGACCAACGCAGAACTCACGCGCGCGATTCAAACGCAGATGCGCAAACCGCTCGTCGCCGTGCAAACATTCGCCCCGCCACCGCAACCTGTTCTGCGCGAGCGGCCCATTCCGGTGGAGAAACCCACGGGAGAAAAAGCACCGACGCCGGCGGGGTCGCCCGAGACACTCGTTCAAGACGGCGCAACTCTCGACGTGATGCAGGTGATGAAGATACTGCCGCATCGCCCGCCGTTCCTGATGGTCGATCGCGTCACGCGCATCGATGGGAATAAGATCACCGCGCTCAAATTGGTCACGATGGGTGAGTCGCATTTTCAAGGACACTTCCCCGGGCACCCCATCATGCCGGGCGTGTTGCAGCTCGAGGCGATTGCGCAAGTCGCCGGCATCCTGATGATGAGGCAGGCGGAGAACGCCGGGAAGCTCGCTTACTTCATGTCCGCCGAAAGCGTGAAGTGGCGCAGGCCGGTGCGCCCCGGCGATGCCCTGGTGATCGATGTCGAGATGACCAAATCGCGCGGCAAGATCGGAAAAGCGAAAGGTGTCTGCTCGGTCGATGGAGAAGCCGTGAGCGAAGCCGAAGTGACGTTCATGCTCGTGGACCAGTAGCGAACCACCGCGCCGACCGCGATTGGCTATGTCCGAAATTCACTCGACCGCAGTAGTTCATCCCGCCGCGTTCATCGGCGAAGGATGTTTGATCGGGCCTTACTGCGTGATTGGTGAACACGTGCGGCTCGGTCCGCGCTGCAAGCTCCACTCACACGTCGTCATCGACGGTCACACGAGTTTCGGTGAGGAGAACGACGTGTTTCCCTTCGCGAGCATCGGCCTGAAGACGCAGGACTTGAAATGGCGTGGCGGCCACACGCGCGTCGAGATCGGGGATCGCAATACATTCCGTGAATACGTGACGGTCAATAGCGCCACTGCCGACGGCGGCGCGACGCGAATCGGTTCGCACAATCACATTCTCGCTTACGCGCACATCGCACACGAATGCACGCTGGGCGATCACATCGTGATGTCGAATGTGGCGACGCTTGCCGGTCACATCGTGGTGGAGGATTTCGCGATCGTCGGCGGACTTGCGGCGGTGCATCAGTTCTGTCGCATTGGGAAAATGTCCATCATCGGCGGCTGTTCCAAGGTCGTGCAGGACGTGCCACCGTTCATGCTCGCCGACGGGAATCCGGCGGAGACGCGAACGATCAACAAGATCGGCATGGAGCGAAACGGCGTGAGTGAGGAAGTTCAGAGCGCGATGAAGCAAGCGTATCGAATTCTTTTTCGCGACGGGCTCTCGCTGCCGAATGCTCTTGCGAAAATCGAAAGCGAATTACCCGCCGCACCTGAATTGGCGCATCTCGTGAAGTTCGTTCGAGCGAGTGAACGCGGGCTTTGCAAATGACGGAGCGCGGACGGTCACGTCCGCAAGAATAAGCTCGCGCGGACCTGACGGTCCGCGCTCCTTGCCTTCAGTGCAGCATCGGCAATGGGTTCGGGTCGCGAATCAGCTTGGCATCCACATCGAGAAAGTAATCGAGCCGACGATCCGTCTCCGCATCGTCGATGTCGCGCGCCATCAGGATGTAAGTTGCGTAGTGGTTACCTTCCGATTCCACGAGGCTGGCGTAAAACTTCGCGAGCTCCGCATCCCGCGTTTCCAGTTCACGTCCCAGGATTTGAAATTTCTCGCAACTGCGTCCCTCGATCAACGAACAGACGATCAGATGATCGATGACCTGCTGGCGCGTGCCATTGCGCAGACCGCGCATCAAACCGGTGATCCACGGACTCGGAAACGGTTGACCGAAGGGAATGCCGCGCTTCTTTAGCAATCCAAGGACGAGTTCGAAGTGCTGCAACTCTTCGATCGCGATGGCGTTCAGTTCGCTCACACGCGGGAAGAGGTCGCGATATTTTTCCAGATTGAGCGCGCTGGTCGCCGCCTTGCGCTCGAGATGCGCGTGATCGACGAGCACCGCCGGCAGATCGCTCAACACCTTCGGCAACCAGTCGTCAGGAATTTTTTCGCGCCAGAGAAGCATGGTTTTCTCCTAACGTTTCCGCTCGTACCAGTAAACACCCGCGTCGAGCTTCACGTGCTTCAGCTTCGGACCGCACACGGGATCCTTGTCCGAAACAACGCGCGGCACGAACACACCACGTTCTCCGCCCGCATCGGCATCGAGCAGCAGATAAACACCGTCGGGCTCAGTCCACACGCCCTTCGGCCGGAAGGCGCGCACGGTTGGTGGCCACGCCGCGTCAGCAATCTTCACAAAGCCCTCGCGCGGGAATTCATTGCCGCAGCTCGCAATCGCTTCCTGCCGGAGCTTCGCCGCGCCGACCACTTTGAGCGTGCGATGAATCTGCGTTTCATCGCTGCACCCGGCGATTAGGGCGACGACCAGCACCAGCCCAACATGCCTCATGGAGCAGCAGTCTCCGCCGGCATCCGCAGCAACGTGCGCAACCGATCGCGCGTCTCCTTCGGCAAGCCGCGCTGGGGATCCAGCATGTCTTTCACGACCAGTTTCTTCATCTCGTCCAATGGCAGGAGGGCAAGGCGCTGGCCGCCTTTGGTCTTCTGGAAATACGCGTTCCACAACTCCTGAGCGCGCAGCATGTATTCGTTTGCGTCCTCGGGTTTATCACCCAACAGCGCGAAATAACTTTGCGCCACGAACGCTTCCACCAGGGCCGCGGCCTTCACCTGGCTCGGCTCTCGTGCATCCTCGGTCGCACGGTTGATGGCAAATTCGGCGAGGGAGACGGTGTTTGATACCGCATCGGGATATTGCTCGCGCAAGTAGCGCAGCCACTTCTCGCCTTCACGCACGCGGTTGTGGATGAAGAGTTGGTAAGGAGCTTCTTTCAGAAAATTCCGATGCGCGCGCTTGATCGCGTCGCGTTTCTCCACATCGTCGGCAATCTGGTCGAGGAAGGCTTTATTCGCCCGGTCGATAATCTCCAGGTTCGGCAACAAGCGCGGAGGCGCGTTCGTGCTCAACAGCAGTCGCCCGCGTTGAAACGTGAGGTTCATGGATTGGTAGATCACGCGGCGCAACACGATGAGTTCCTCCTTCTTCGAGTGCTGCAAGCCAACCGTGGCCCAATAGATCGCGTGAATTTCGGGCAGGCGCCAGTCCAGCGGGCCGTAGCGCTGGTCGATGTCGCGCATCACCGCCGCGTCCATTTTGTATTTCTCGCGAAGGACACGCGCGCGCTCACGCTCGTCAGGTGTTTGCGGCGCGATCAGGCGCTCGAAGTTGGGCCGCTCGCCGCCGAACACCTGCATCATCTCCTGCGCCCAGACGCCTTTGTAGTAAACATGCCCTTCGTCGAGGTTCTGCCCCATCTTGTGTTGGAAGAACCACGCGAGCTCGCGATAGATGAGCGGCTCGTTGGGGTTGTAGCGAAGGCCGTCGTCGCGCAGCAACTCGATGCCCGCGCGCACCCAACGCCAGCGATCGGGATAGTCGCTGAACTTGATCGAAATATTGTAGGTCATGTTCCAGGCCTGAACGAGCCAGACATGGACGAAGTGCGGCTCGAGCTTCGTGATCCAATCGGAGAGCTGCACCATCTCGAAATATTTTCCCTCGTCCTGCATCTCGGTGGCGCGCAGCCACAGCGCATTCGCGATCAACCCGCGGAAGCCGCCGAGAACCTGCGTGGTGAGCGCGAGGACGGGCGGCGCATTTTCGAGCGGCTCGCGTCCCGCAATGCCGAGCGCCTTGCGCTGGACATTGAGGAAATGCTGCGACAGTCCGGCGATGGAAATGCACACCAGCGCGATGACCGCGAGCAGGGCTTTGTAAGCGCGCCGGTTCATGCGTTGCTGTGGCTGCGCGCCAGCTCGCGGCGCGTGAAGACGAACATGCCGAAGAGGGCGATCATCCCGCCGAGCAGCAACACGATTTCGCCGAAGGCCGCCAGCACATCGATCCACGGGATGCTGCGTCCCGTGCTCAACGCGTCCACCGGCGAGAATTGCTGCACCATTTTGAAAATGCCCAGCAAGCCTTTGAACACCGGAATCAATAGCCAATCGAGAGTCGAGTGATGAACCTCGCCCGTTTCTTCGTTCACTCCGCCCACACTTCCCGCCTCGACGGCGCTCGCAAGGGTGCCGGTGGAGAATCCGACCATGAGCAACGTCACCGCGCAGAACACCGCGACCGGAAACGAAAGAAAACTTGCCGCCGCCAATCCCACCGTCGCCAGCAGCGCCAGCCAGCAAAGGATGATGAAAAGTCCGCGGCTGAAGTTCAGCGCAAACCCGCCTTCGCGGAACAGCACTTCGAATCCGTCCTCCATCGGGAACAGCACTGCCACTCGGTCGTAGTTGCGCACTTCAACACGGAGGATGCCCTTTTCATTCCAAAGATTCGGCGGGATTTCGATTTCATGGATGGTGTCCGCGACCAGCGAGCGCCGGGAGATTGCCTGCTTCGTCGAGTCCACCGGCCCAATGAGAATCTCGGTGACATACGTTCCCAACGCATTCGTGCTCGCGGCATTGAACTTCAACCGAACGAAGAGCGGTTGATCCTTCAAGGTGAAGCGGCGGGCTCCGAGGTCCATTTCCCAAAAGCGCGCATGGTTCGGTTGCACGATCTGAAACTGCGCCTTCACCTGCTCGTGAATCTGGTTGCGCACCAGCGCCTGGCTCGACGCGCCAACCGGCGTCTCCTTCATCCGCTGCTGGAACACGCGCTCGGTCACGCCCTCGACATCCGGCGGCACTTCCTTCAAGGAACCGCGCGCGACCAGCACTTCGTTGCGAAGAATCTTCTGCTGCTCGGGCGGAAGCTTGCCCGCGCGCCATTGGAGCAGACCCACGATGCAAACACCCGCGAACATGAGGAGCACCGCATCGAGCGACACGATGCCAATCCATTTCCCGAGCCAGATCTGCCAGCGCGCAATCGGCTTCACGGCCACGAGTTGCATCTGGTTCTCCTCGATGTCTCGCGCGAGTGTGCCGCAGGAAAGCCACAGCGTCGCAATTCCCATCAACGCCGTAACGCTGCCCAGCGTGTAGGTGAGAAGAATCTGCGTGAACCCGCGCGCGGTGCCGTCGTCCTTCAACACCAGCGGCAGTCCGACAACTGCCAGCACCAGCAACGCAGCAAGCACCCAGAACAAACGAAAGCGCAGCGCCGCTTTCCACGTGAGCCACGAAATGGTGAGCACGCGGCGCATCAAGTCAGAGGGGAAGATTTACCGTGCGCGCCCATTTGTTCTCCCTCTCCCCTCAACGGGGAGAGACTGCCCCGAAACTGTTCGCGCTTTGGACCCCTGAACCGACACAGCATTGTTCGGTGTCCACGCTTTAGCGTGCTTCTGCGCCGCTGGCACCCTAAAGGGTGGACACCAAACGGGAGGTTCATGAGGAGGGCCGGGGTGAGAGTTCGCCGAAACGAAACTTCGCGCCTTGAACCCTTGAACCGTAGCAGCCGAGGTAACGAGGCTCTGACCACCCTCCGATGGAGAAGTTTGAGCCTCCTCACGTCGGCTGCTAACGGGGAAAGGTTCATGGAAAGAGGTGGTGAGGACGAAGGTTTGGCAGCATGACTGTGACGTCTTGCCCATAACCACCCCTCTCCCCGTTGAGGGGCGAGGGAAGTCCGTCGCCACCCGCATCCAGAATCCAAAAAAATCTAAGCGCAGCGGCTCGTTCATTCGTCCCTCCTCAACAACGACGACAGCTTCTCGTTCGCTTTGCTCAGGTCCGCAGGTTGCTGGGATTGCTGCGTCTCGCGTGCAGGTTCCGCCGGCTTCGGTGATGCGACCGGGTCGACCGGCTTTGAGAGAGCGGCGAGCTTGTTTTGATCGTGGGCCGGCGCCGGTTCTGGCTTTGGCAAAAGCACTCTTTCTGGCGCCGCTGCTGTCGGAATCGTCAGTCGCTCCAATACTTTCTCCGCTCGCGGTTTGTCTGTCTCGCCCGCCTGCAAATACTCCGCGACGCGCGCTCCCGAAGTGGCGCCGGAGGTTTCCGCCTGCTGCCGCGCCTTTGCCACCACGTCGAGGAAGTAGCTCTCGAGATTCTGTGTCGGCGTGTCGATGCGCACTTTGTCATCGCTCACGTCGCGACGAATCATTTCCAACACACGCTCCATCGTTTCGCGCGGCAAGAGCGGCGTGGTAATGCGCACTGCATCCGGCTTCGCCAGCAACTCCTGGAGCGTGCCCATCGCCTGGATTTTGCCGCCGTAATAAATCACCACGCGATCGCACACGTCCTCGACGTCGCTGAGCAAGTGGCTGCTCAGGATCACCGTCTTGCCACGACGCGCGAGAGCAACAATCAAATCCTTCACCTCGCGGCAACCAATCGGATCGAGGCCCGCGGTCGGTTCATCGAGGATCACGAGATCGGGATCGTTGATCAGCGCCTGCGCCAGGCCGATGCGGCGCGCCATGCCTTTGGAAAACTCGCCAACGCTCCGCGTGCGCGCGCCGGTGAGCCCGACCATCTCCAGCAACTGTTCCGTGCGCCGATCACGTTCTTCTTTGGAAAGAGAAAAAAGGTTCCCGAAAAATTGCAGCGTCTCGCGCGAATCAAGATAGCGGTAGAGATACGACTCCTCCGGCAGATAACCGATGCGCTCCTTCGTCTTCACGTCGCGCGGCGATTGCCCGAAGACTTCGATCACACCCTTCGTCGGATGCAACAACCCGAGCAGCATCTTGATCGTCGTGGACTTGCCGGAACCGTTCGGCCCGAGCAACCCGAACACCTCACCACGCCGCACTTCGAAATCAACGTCATCCACTGCGCGAGCCTTCGGACGTCCCCAAAAATCTTTGAAGACTTTCGTGAGGCCGCGGACTGCGATCACGGTCTCCGTCTCCGTCTCCGTCTCCGTCGATTGCGGATTGCGGATTGCGGATTGCGGATTGGGTTCAATGGCAGTCATGCGCGTTCGTCTTTGGAGCAAAATATTCGGAACACCTCGATCAATCCTGTTTTATCCAAACGCTTGTTGGCGATGTCCATCAACGCATTGTAAATGGTGCCGTCATCGACGGGAGTGTCCACGCCATTTCGCATGAGGCGAGCTTGCGAAACAACTCGGCGTTCTTGGTGAAGATGTGGTCGGCAATTTTTTTGAAATCCTCGTCCACTTTGGCAGGCTGTAATCCCTCATAGTTCATTACACGCTCGATTTCGGCGATACGCGCCTTCAGGGCGCGCATCTCCCCCTCCAAAGCGGTGCGCAGGGCGATGAACCGATTCGCCTGTTCATCCGCCGACAGTTTCTTGAATTCTTCGATGACTTCTACAGCGCTCACAGGTTGAAAGTATTGCTTTGCTTCATGTCGGGCAAGCCAGCGTTCATTAGCGCCGTGGCTTTTGCCCGGTAGAAAAACGCCCCACCGTCGATGCGAACCGTTTCAACGGTTTGCCGCCCGGCGGGGGTAGCCCAGGCTACCAGCCTGTGCCGTCCGGCAACCTGCCGGACGGAACGGGGGTGACGCTGGAAAACAAGAGCACGTTCCGAGCGTTCGAGCGCGCTCCCCATTCCGTTGGGCAGGTTGCCCAACGGGACGGGCTGGTAGCCCGTTCCACCAGCCCGGCGGGGAAGCCGTTGCAACGGCTCGGCCCTCGGCCTCCGACACGATTACCGGGCTGAAGCCGCGGTGCTGATGAGAGGGGTGCAATCATTTTCCGGCCGTAATCTCAGCGCCTCCAAAACCGAACAACATTGCTGGCAGAAGCAATGGTTTCCAAAGCGCAGTGTAGCCAACACACTCGCCCTCCAGTGCGGTGTCACCCGTTTCCCCGGCCAACTTCACAGGCATGACAAAGTCAGAGGTGCTGATCCAAAGGATCTCCACCGACCCGCGCATTCGTTCTGCTCGACCTGCCGAGAAGTCTGCGTCTTTTCCGTTTTTGGCAAGCATGACACAATCGGGTTTGCTACCTCTGACCACCCACGCACTTGTTTGGCCTAAGTCCGTCCTTGTCATCAACGACCCGGGTGGTTCAGAGGGCGGATGGCAGACAACCAAAAAACAGTTTTGATGGCGAAAGGAATACACCACGTAACGACCGCCGTTCGCCGTAGCGCCTGAACAGGCGATTGAAATCTTTGCGTGGGTGCCCGGTGGCGTGCGCGTTCCGTCGCCTTTGAGATTGGTGGTGGCACCGTGAAATTCGCGAACTGTCGTGCAACCAGTGCAACAGGCGAAGACGGCGAGCAGAACAAACATTACTACGCGCGGGAAAAGGCCTGAAAGGCCGTCATTCGTCAGCCCAGGGCGAAGCCCTGGGTAAGGCGTCCAAAAAATTCCAAGCCCTGAAAGGGCGCGCCCATTTTTGCGCGCCCAGAGTTTCGCCCTTTCAGGGCTGATGAAATTATTTGCACGCGAGCCCAGGGCTTTGCCCTGGGCTATCGTCTGTCGCCCTTTCAGGGCTATGGAAACGGCGTTGCTCACACCGTCCTCGCCTTAAACTCAATCGCCTGCGCTCCACCCTCATGCTTGTGTTCCTGCGGCGCCTCCGGCGTGAGCGGCTGATACGGCTCCAACTCCTCGCCTTCGCGCACGAGACGGAAGCTGTTGAACACGACGATCAATGAACCAACCACGTGGAGCACGGCGGCGACAATCGGGTTGATGTATTTCATCGCGGCAAGCGTGAGGCCGCCAATGACGAACAAGATGCCGAGCAGAAAGTTCTGGTTGATGACGCTGCGGGTCTGGCGCGAGAGCTTCACGAGGAACGGCAGGCGGCGCAGGTCGTTGTTCATCAGCGCAATCGTCGCGCTGTGGATCGCCACCTCGCTGCCGGCGGCGCCCATCGCGATGCCGAGGTCGCCGGCGGCGAGCGCGGGCGCGTCGTTCACGCCGTCGCCGACCACAGCGACGCGATAGCCCTTCGCCTTCATCGCGCGAACGAATTCGACTTTGTTTTGCGGCAGGCAATCGCCAATCACTTCTTCGCAACCAATCTCGGCACCGACGCGCTTCGCCACGGCGGCACGATCACCGCTCACCATCGCGATGCGGCGCACGCCGTTGTGTTTCAGCTCGGCGAGCGACTCGCGGGCCTCGGCGCGCGTCTGGTCCTGTAACCCGACCCAGCCGATGAATTTTCCGTCGCGCGCCACAAAGACGAGGCTGAAACCTTCCGCCTCGTTCAAGTCGACCGCTTTCACGAATTCGGGAGAAACACCGTTGTCCTGCAACCATTGCGCGCGACCCACGAGGATCTTCGCGCCGTCCACGTTCGCCTTGATGCCGCGGCCTGCGGTCTCGGCAAAATCCTTTGGCTCCACGAGCGGCACGCCGGCTTCGGTGGCGAGTTGAGCGAGTGCCTTGGCCGTCGGGTGGTTGCTGTATTTCTCCGCGGTCGCGGCGATGCGCAGCAACTCGGCCGGTTGCACGCCGTCCTGCGGCGCGAGCCGGCTCACTGCGAGTTTGCCGGTCGTGAGCGTGCCGGTTTTGTCGAAGACGAACGCGTTGATCTTCGCGGCGAGTTCGATGTCCGCGACGTTCTTGATCAAGATGCCAAGACGCGCCGCGGCGGAAAGCGCGGCCACCATCGCCGTCGGCGTCGCGAGCACGAAGGCGCAAGGACACGCGACAATAAACACCGCGATCACGCGGCTGAGGTCTTGCGTGAATGCCCACACGAGCGCGCCGATCACCAGGACGAGCGGCGTGTAGAAGACCATGTATTGATCCACGATGCGCATGATCGGGAGCTTGGTTTTTTCGGCGGCGAGAATGAGTTCGCGCACGCGACCGAGCGTGGTGTCCTGCCCTGCCCTGCTCACACGAATTTCGAGAACACCCGTGAGGTTCTGCGTGCCGGCAAACACTTCGTCACCGACTTTCTTGTCCACCGGTAGCGATTCGCCGGTGATAGTTGCCTGATTGAACGAGCCGGTGCCGGTGACAATCACGCCGTCGGCCGCCACGTTGTCGCCCGGGCGAATGCGGATCACATCGCCGACCGCGAGTTCCCTGACCGCCACTTCCCCTTCCTTCCCATTGATAATTCGCCGCGCCTTCGTGGGAGTGAGTTTGATCAGTGATTCGATCGAATTGCGCGCGCCCTCCGCCGTGCGCGTTTCGATGATCTCGCCGATCAACATGAAGAACGCGACGACACCGGCTTCCTGATAGTGGCCGGATGCGAACGACGCCGTTACGGCAAGCGCCACGAGCTCATTCGTGCTGAGAACGCCTCGCCGGAGGTCTTTGAAGGCCGTGATGAGAATTGGAGTCCCGAGAATGAGCGCGCCGATCGCCGCGCTGATGTCCGCGACGACACTGCCGCGATCAAGGATCCATTCCACGAGGAACGAGTTCACGATCAGCACGAGACCGAGCACGGTGCGGTTCAGGTTAAAGGTCGAGTGCGAGTGGTCGTGCCCGCAATCGGCGCAGCCCTCGTGCGAGTGGTCGTGGTCATGCGCGTGCGGCTCGGTGCGACTGCTGAGAAGTGATGAAACGTTCATGGTGTCAAAGGAGTTGAGCGGTCAAGGTGCGCGGCAGCGCGTTCAATCCCGTTGGGATTCGGGACGGCGATGGGTAGCACAGGCGACCCGCCTGTGACGCGCGGCGACTCGCCGCGCGGAACGGGGAGCGCGGCACGAAATTCCTGGGGCGTCCAGGGCCAGAGCGGGCGTCCCGCCGTTCCGTCCGGCCAGTGGCCGGACGGCACGGGCTGGTAGCCTGTGCTACCCGCGCGATTTCGTGCGGCGGTCATTCTTTTGGCCCCCACATTTTGTACTGCCGTTGAAATTCCACGTCCCAGAACTCATCCCAAGTCGCAGTAGAAGTCTCCCGACTCAAACGATCAAAGTGCCACCCGCATTGTTCCGACCAAGACTCTGGTTCAGGATGACGGCTGCGGTAGGCGACACGCTGCTCTGGCGTCAACGCGCGCAACCAAATGAGCCAGTCACCGAAAACGTCCTCACCCGGCCCCATCCGCCAGTGAATCGATCCGCAGGGTATCTCTGGATACACTTCCCAAGGAGAAGACAAGTCCGTCGTCCGGCGCAATCGCTCGACGCGCTTCCGATGAAACTCAACTGCTTCTGGAATGTGCGGGATATTCATGGCGCTCAAATGTCGATCTCGAAGTGCCACCCAACTCCATGCTGCGCCGCGACATTCAACATGCGCTCGCACGCGCGCAAATCCTCAGTGACACCATCGGCCTTTGCCGCCGTGTGAGGCAGCAGTGCATTGACCGTGGCGAGTCCGTCCTGCGCCGCGAATTGCTGGAGTGCCGGTAACTCAATGTCTCCTGCGCCCATACCTTCGCCTTCCATGAACTCCGCCAACTGCTTCGGATCGGCACTGAAAAACTCGGAGAGTGGACGAATGCCGAGTTGCCGCGCTGCCTCATCAAGCGACTCCATGTTTCGTGACAAGCACTTGCCGTCCATGCCGGTATCCAGGCCATCAATCTTGCGTTCCAGAACGATGAAGTACGCTGCACCCATAGTTACGATGTTTGAGTCATGTTTCGTTGCTGTCGTAACTGTAGAATGCCTCAGCAATCGCGGCATCACCCAAAACGCCGCCAAACAAAATCCTACTGGCGTAAGAGATGCAATTGCCCCACCGCTTCAATCGTTCCACATCCGAGGGAGCAATCAGGTCGTTGCGGCGCAGCATCCCGTCGGGATGGACTCCCCACGAATAAGACAAGTCGCAGATTGACCAAAGCGCACCGACCATATCGCGATCAACTCGCGACTCTTGCAGTGATGGAGCCATTACCCGGAGCGCAGTCATCACTTCATGAAAGTTTTCCACTTTGAGTCCGCAGTACGGCCGCAGTGAACCGAGAAAACCGGTTTCCATCTTCGGGTGATGGATGTCGGGATGGCTGAAGCTGTGCATCATCAAGAGAACTTTGGCTTCACTGGTTGTCATCGCTTGATAGAGGAACGCACATCAATGCCCATCCCCCTTCACCGGCTCCGGCGCGGGCTTTTGCTTCAAGGGCGTGCGGCTCAGGGGCAGCCAGAGTGTTTGCTTCTTGCCGTCGGTTTTGCCCGCCATATACACGCGCTCGTCGGCGTTGGTGAAGACGCGTTGCACCACTTCTGGCCGCCACGATTCCTTGAAGAACTCCGGGTGGCCGCGGTATTGCGGCAGGCCTGTCATTCTTGATCCAACGTTCATTTTGTTCAGTTCGCGCGGACGTGACCGTACGCGCTCCTATTTCAGTGCTCGTCCTTCTGCGGCTCCGGCGCCGGTTTCGGCTTCTGCGGCTCGCGGCCCAGATCGATGCGAATCGTGCGAGGTCTTCCGTCCGCCCGCGATGGCACATAAATCCTTTCCTGCGCGTTCGTCAAAACGCGCTGCACCACCGCCGCCTGACGCAGGCGCATGAACAGCTCGGGGTTCTCGCGGTACTGCGGCAACACGTCCGAGAAGCTCTTGGCCTCGGCGGCCAGCACTTCGACCATGCGGGTTCGATCGCTCTGCGCGATGGCGCGACGCGTGGCGGCTTCGCCCTTGGCACGGCTCACCGCTTCGTTCGCGTAGCTGCGCGCGTCATTCATAACTTTATCGCGCCGCACCGAAGCATCGAGCACGGCGCGGAATCGTTCAGCGAGCTGGCGCGGCGGGATCACGGAGGTGAGCGCCACATTTTCGATGGCAACGCCGAGCTTCTGTTCCACTGCAAGGCGCGACACGCGGTTGGCGATGCGCTCGGTGAACGCAGTCACGTTCCGCGTCAGCGCGTCATCCACGGTGAATTGCGCGGCAGCGAAAAAGACGGCGTTGTTCAGCGCGTTGGTAATCAGGTCAGGCGTGTCGCGGAATGCGAAGATGTATTGCAGCGGATCAATGATCCGATAGCGCAGCGTCGCACGGACATGGATGATATTGGCGTCGCCGGTCAGCACGTAGCTATCGACCGATGGGTTCAAGGTGGGCCGCGGCGGTGGTTCATTGCGGGCGGCTTCCTGTTCGAGCGTGGTCGCGTACCAACCGATGGTCGAGTTCGCGATCTGCACCTGGCTGAACGGGATGCGCACTTTCTCGTCAATGGGAGCCGGGAATGCCCAATGAAATCCCGGACCGAGCAACGCCTTCTCGCCCTCGCCGACGGGCTTTCCGAAGCGCAGCAACACCACGCGTTCCTGCGGGCCGACGGTGAACATTCCTGACGCGAGGAAAAACACCACGAGCAGCGCCATGAGAATTTTTACGATGAAGAAGCTGCTGCGCAGCGCGTCGGACAGCGCTCGCGACCCGGCGTCGTCAGGCATCAACGGCACTGGCGCTTCGTTCTCGTGTTGGTGATCGTGTTCGCTCATGCGATTGCGCGGATGCGAATAGTGGGGCAGACGTCTCGTCTGCCATTCGTCCTGCGGGCCTCCGGCCTGCAGAACACACCAGCCGGGACGGCCCGTGGACGGCCGGCAGCCGAGACGGCTGCCCCACTAAATTGTCGTTGCCTCCGTGTATTCATTGCGCTCCGACTCCCAGGTTGCGCTCCATGCGCGCCGGCGCGGTGCCAGCAGGGCGATTCAACAAATCGAGCGGTGACGTGTTTTGATCCAGGATCAAGGTCGTACGATCACGGAGAAACATCTCAAGGCCGGTGAGGCGCTGGAGGAAGTTCGCCAGGATCGGATCCTGATTGAGAACCGCGAACGACTTCGCGGCTTCTGCTTCGCCTTCGCCACGGATGCGTGTGGCTTCGGCGTCGGCATCGGAGATGAGTTTGGCGGCGTCGCGATTGGCGGTGGCGCGGATCATCTCGGCCTGGCTGCTGCCTTCGGACTCGATGCGCGACACGAGCACCTGCCGCTCGGATTGCATTCGCTCGAAGACATTTTGCGTCACGCTCTCGGGCAACCCCAGTTTTTTGATGCCAAGGAACTCGACGGCGATTCCATATTTCCCTGCGGCAAGACGCTGGCGCACCAGATCAAGAATCTCGCCTTCGATCTGCGCGAACTTCAGGTTTTTTTCGTCGGTGGAGATGAACTCGCCAAACGCGTGCTTTCCAACGACAGCGTTCTTGGCATCGCGAACAATCTCGACGAGACGACCCTGCGCGGCATCGACGGAGCCGCCGCGAAACTGCGGGAAGAACGCGGCAGGATCGGTGATGCGCCATCCGCCATAGACATTCACCAGCAGCGTGATGCCGTCGGACGTGTAGGTCTCGTTGAACTCGGTTTCGAGATTCTGGATGCGCTTGTCGAGCTTATGGACTTTTTGGATCGGCCACGGGGCTTTCGCGTACAAGCCCGGATTCGTGATCGAGTTCGCCGACGGCTTGCCGAATGTCGTCACGACCGCCACCTCGGATGTGCGCACCTGGAAAAGGAAAAGCAGCAGACCAAAGATGACGATCAGCAATGCGCCGATGGTCATGTTGAGAGGATTCTTTTTCATTACGAAATCATTTGGCTTTGGGAGCGGGCAATTGCACGTCGAGCAAATCGGTCCGGAGCTTGTCTTCGAGATTGAAGAGGATCACGTCCTCGGTGTTCGAGGTTGCAAGAACGTACTTGCGCGTGTTGCCGCCATTGCGCGCGAGCGCCTGGACGTAGGCGCGCTCAGTATAAACGCTTGGCGCCGCACGATACGCGGGAATCTGATTGGTGAACGAGGCGGCACGCGCGAGCGCGAATGCCTTCGTGCGGTCACGCTCCGATTCGGCTTCGCGAACGGTTCTGTAAGCCCGAGCCGTGGCCAGGGCATTCGTTTGTGCCGCCTGCGCCGTGGCGGCGAGGATTCTTGCCTCACGCGTTTGCAGCGCGCCGACGACTTTCTCATAAGCGCCCGCCACGGCGACGGGCGGATGAATGTCCTGCAAGCCCACGAACACAATCCGTGCGCCGAGGCCGCGTTCGTTGGCCGCGGTTTGAATGCGATGGCGCAATTCGTCTGCCGCCGCGCTGCGGGCGGTGGACATGATTTCGTTCAGATCAGCACTGACGAGATAGAGCACCACTTCACGCGTCGCAATCTTGTGAAGCAATTGATCAGGCTGCGCGTTGCTGTAAGCCCACGCCGTGAGATTCGTGACCTGGAACTGCACGGGGATGCCGACCGAGAGCAAATTCACAGGCGGGCTTTTCTTGATATCACTGTTGGTGACGGCGCCGACTTCACGGCTGGCGACGAGGAGATTGAACTCGTCCTTCGTGTGGCTGACGGTCCAGAGGACGGTCTTCTCGTGCTTTTCCTCTTCGCCTTCTTCACTGGCGAGGCCCACTTCGAATTCCTGAATCTGTTCGGTGCGGTAGCGATGAATCTTGTCCACGGGCCAAGGGAATTTGACATGCAGACCCGGCCCGACAATCCCGCGAGTCGCGACCGGCTTGCCGAAGCGTTCCAGCAACGCCTCTTCTCCCGCCTCGATGACGACGATCGTGGTCGAAAGGACGAGGAACAACACCTGAACCGCGATGATCCACGCCAGTTGTTTCTGGAGAACCAGGAAGAAGCGCGTTTGCGAAACGGCGAAACCAAATTGGTAATCGAGCGCATGCGCCGCGGTGGTAAAGAGACTTTCAGGCTGCGCGAGCAAGCCCATCACGCGGCTGTCGTGGAGCAGATGCACTTCCTTGCCGCGGACCCGCGGACGATAGACTTCCATCAACAGCGTGAGCAACGTCTCGACGGCGATAAACCCAAGCAGGATGACCAGCGCACGGGCGACGTAGAGGTCGAGGTGAGGGAAGCCCGCGATCACAAAAACTGTGGCCACTCCGACAAGCCCCAATAAATACGCGTTGGCCAGAACAAACGAGGCAACGGGACGAAGCAGCCGCTGGTTCTCCAGCTTCGAAAGCGACAGCGTGAATCTGCCGAGCAGAAACAGGACGATGAAAAAAATCGCCTCGATCGCAGCAAGCAACGCCGGATTGTTCAGCGGCGCGACGGGTGGCTTCATCAGCCAGCGCCAGAGGAAGAACACGCCCGCCGCTTGGCTGAGCAGCAGGAGAATTGCGACGCCCGGCAGAAAGAATTTCTCGAATTGCCGTCGCGAGCGGCGCGCGGGAAGCGATTCAGTTTCGCCCTTGTTAAAGAGCGCGGATGCGGACGGCGATTTCGTCAACTCGTCGTATTCGAGTTGTTCAAGCTTTTCGCGCTCGACGAGCCGCATGTGGAAATAGCTGACGGCACTGACCACTAACCCCAACGCGACGAAAGGCAGCGCGGCGTAGGCGGCCAGCGATTGCGAGGTGCGTGCGAGGACAAATCCCGCGGCAGCCGCAGCCAGCAGCGCGAGCATGTTCACAATCGTCAGTCTGGTTCGGTTCTGTTCCATCAGTTCAATTCACGGTCTTCAAAAAGCCAAAGCGCGGCGCACAACGTGGCTCCGACGTAGGCGGTGGTGTAGCCGAGCGCGGTCGCGAGATACCGCGTCCAGTCGATCGATTGTTTGCTCGCGAGCGGATCGCCCATCCACAGCAATTGCCAGTTCGGCAGCGCGGCGTAAATGGCATTCGCCCACCACGACCCGGCGCTGGCGCGCGTGCCGAATACGTAATCCGAAACCAGACCGAGCAGAAAAAATCCAGTACAAATGGCCAGCGTGGACATCATCTCAAGCCGCGTCGAACAGGCGAGCGCCAGCGCCGCGAGAATCCACAGTGCGAACAAAACGAGCAGCGACACGGGAATGAAACGCCAGTCGATGTTGCCGCCGGTGACGTCCGGCGTATTCGCCTTCGGCAGCATGGCCACGATCGCAAAGGCTAGAGTGATCATCAGCACGAGGGCGAAGAGCGCATCGGAGACGAATGGGCGTCGAAGAAAATAGTTCGTGAAACCACCCACGGCGTAAGCCATCGCCATCGAACCGAACACGATGGCAAGCCCTCGCACATCGGCGCCGCCGTAGGCATCGAACGCCATGCGGCTCGCGAGGAGCGCGGCAATCATGTTCACGTAATTGAGCACCGCCAGCGCCGCGGCCAGACCGACGTATTTCGCGAGGAGGAATGGCGCGCGACCGACGGGTTTCGAGAGCACTGATAGCGCCGTTCCAGTCCGAATCTCGCGGGCCAGGGTATTGCTGGCGCTCAGCACCGCGCCCAGCAAACCGGCAAGCATCATGATCGCGAGGACGGATTGTTTCACCAGGATCGGGTCGTCGCCGAAGCCAAAATACGGCACCGCCGAGAGGAACACCGAGAAGGCAGCCGAAGCCGTGGTGAGCAGCAGGAAGACCGGCTGCCGCACCAATTCCATGAAGGTGTTCGTGGCAATTGTCGTGAACTGACGCATTAAAGTGAGCGCGGAATTTACGGGTAAGAGGTTTGGTTGCCAATGTCTATTCCCCGCGTACGTGCTTAATTGGTGGATTGTTACGCCCGGCTGGATGCCCACCGGCTAATAAGTTTCTAAAGCTTCCATTGAACAAAACTCACGCGGTGCAGTCGAAGTTTCCGAAATTGATGTTTGCTTGAGGCATGAGTTTTCCTTATTGTCCACAATCAGAAGAGGCATTTGCCTCAGGGACCACACCCGTATGAAATTGAATCGTAAAAGCGCTGGTCTGACGCTCGCCAAGGGTCAGATTTGGAAGCTGCAAGACAGCCACATCGAAATTCTCGAGATGGGAAAACGTCTCGCGAGCTACAAACATTTCCGTAGTCTCGACAACCGGCGCGCTCCTACTCAACTGGCAAACATCGCCAGCGTGCAGGAAATGCTGCAAACCCACAAAGCCGTCCTTCTCGACACGAAGGCTGGCAGCGCCGCGATCAAGAAAATCACGAAAAAGCGCTAGTCGTCACTCGTTGGTATTCCAGTTTCGATTCACGCCGAAGAATTCGGCGCAAGGGTATTGCTTTACCTGAACGCAGTCTCGTGCCACGAACTCAATTGAGTGGCACCCGCCGGCGTGGGTGCAGTTGAACCCGGCACATAAAGCAGCAGGCTGACTTTGCGGTTACGGAAGATGACCACAAGCCTGACATTCTCCAGTTCGTGCCTGCGGCAATAGGCGAGCGCGTGCCGGATGTCAGCGAACTTGAGCCCGTCATGCGGATATCTCACCCAGTCGTTTGGGCTGGCGAGAAACTCGCGCGACTCCACTCGTTGAATCACAATATTCATCAATGATCGGGTTCTTAACCCTCTCCTCACATTCTTAGCGAATCGAGTGCCAATCCGATTCATTTGCTCAGCGCCTCATGGAGATGACTTTGCAGACGTCGCGCCGTCATGCTGATTTCAATGGGTGTTGGCCGGCTCCGTGCAATCCACCAAATTCAGCCGGCGCTGGGGTGAATTTCTTTTCAATGCAGTGCGCGCCTCGTTAGTCTCATCGCCAACCACGCATGAACGAGGTCAAGACACTTGCCGATTCGCCGTCCTGCGATGGCAGCGAACGTGATGTCCGAAAGCTGAGCGACCTCTCGTCAGGTCAATGGAGATCCGGCATCGCGGCATGGTTGGGCTGGCTGTTCGACGGCCTCGACATGCACATCTACACGCTGGTCGCCACGGCGTTTGTGGCGATCCTGCTCAACAATTCCACCTTCCGCTCGGACTTCACCCGACTCGATTCGAACGCAAGCGGAACGATCGAAGCGGCGGAGTGGAAAGGCACGGAAGCGATCGCCACGGTCGATCGCAACACAGATGGCGTCGTTTCCCGGCAGGAATATGAAGTGTTCGCCGCGCGCAGTCACACGGGCGATGCCGAGACCAAGCAGAAAAGTTCGTGGATCCAGGCCGCCTTTCTTGTGGGCTGGGCGCTCGGCGGTGGATTCTTCGGACGGCTGGGCGATCTGCTTGGCCGCACGCGCGCGCTGAGTCTCACCGTGCTCACTTACGCGCTGTTCACCGGACTTTCATTCTTCGCGCAGGAATGGTGGCACTTGATGATCTTTCGTTTCCTCGCGGCACTGGGCATCGGCGGCGAATGGGCGGTGGGATCGACGTTGCTCGCGGAAACGTGGCCGAAGAAATGGCGGCCATGGACGGCGGCAGTGCTGCAAACCGGCGTGAATCTCGGCGTGGTGATCGCGTGCGCCGCGGGAATTCTCCTGCAAGGCCAACACCCCCGCTGGATTTTCCTGATTGGTGTCGTACCGGCGCTGCTTGTGTTCTGGATCCGCCGAAATGTTCCAGAACCCGAAACGTGGAGTGCCGCCGCCGCCACAAGCGAGAAGCCGCGCCTCATTCACTTGTTCCGTGGACCCACACGCCGGATCACGCTGGTTTCGATATTAATTTGCTCGCTCACGCTCACGGGTTGGTGGGCATTCATGTTCTGGCAGGCGCAACACGTTCGCAACCTCGACGCCGTGAAACTGATGACCGCGAGCCAACGCGATTCACTGGTGTCCACCACCTTCGCGTTGATCATCGGAATCTCGATTGTCGGCAACTTCGTCGCCGGCGGGCTGGCGAGCCGTTTCGGTTACAAGCGCTCGCTGATGTTCATGTTCGGCGGGTTCTTCGTCACGTTCCTCGCGACGTTCGGTGTGGAACATTCGCTGACAGCACTGACGCGTTTCTGGTTGCCGGCCGTCGGATTCTGGAGCGGCGTGTTCGGGCTGTTCACGATGCTGTTGCCGCCGCTGTTCCCCACCCTGCTCCGCACAACCGGCGCGGGATTTTGCTACAACATCGGACGCATCGCCGCAGCAGTAGGCACTGTCTTCGCTGCGCAGATAACGCAAAGCGGCAGCTTTCGTCAGACCCTCTTCTACACTGGGTTCCTGTTCCTGCTGGCCGTCCCATGCGTCGCGCTGCTGCCCGAGCCGCGCGATGAGCGCTCCACGATCGGTCCGCCCGTCGATTGATCAGTCCACGTCGAGTCGCACGATCTCGTACGGCTCCAACCGCACTTCGATCTTTCCGCCTGCGGCTTGGACCGGTTCGCCGGCCTCGGCCCGAAATTTTTCCGGCGCACGCATGGCATCCTCGGCATTGCTCGCGTTCAACCGTCGTAAGCGCCCACTGCAGGAACCCGTCTTGATCTTCAGCTCCTGCACGCGCGGCTGAAGATTCGCGACGAGAATGCGCCGGCGATTCTGTGCGTCGAGCAAAGTCAACCCGACGACCTCAAGCGGCAGCGTCGAATACGTCGGGCACACGCGATTGAACTCCGTCACGTCCGCGAACACGTGATAGACCGGAAACACCGCGCCCGGAATCGAGTAGAACCTCGCCGGCAACGACGAACCCGCATCGCTCTCCATCACACCGCGCCAGCCGACAGTTTCGTAGTAAGTCGCGCTGTGCAGATGCGTCGCCGTCGCGATCTGTGCGATGTGCGCCAGCGTCCAAGCCGCGCAAAAGAGCGACGACTGCCGCGCGTCAACCGTCGGCGGCAACGCGTCAGCGTCCTTCAGTTTCGTGGCTTTTGGCTCTGCGCGCTTCAAGGTGATCTGCGACATCACCGCCTGCTGCGGCGTAATAGCCGCCGCCGTGTCGATCATCTCAGTCGCGTCGGCGATGTTGTCGATCAGCGTGTTGCGATCGGTCAGGTGAATCTGCGGCGTGAATGGAATGCACGGCAACGCCGCGAAATCCTCCGCCGGCCGGTTGCGATTGAACTCGGTGAAAAACGGCGACGCTGCTGCGGCAATCAACATCGACCCCAGCGGCGCCAGCTTCTTCCGCGCAAGTTGAATCGTCTCCGTCTTCGGAAAACTTTCGCCGTGCTTCTGCACAATCCACATCGCCACGCGCGGTCGCACTACTTCCGCTTCGCGAACAAACTCTGCGAGCTCTGTCTCGGCATCAGCGCCAATGTGCAAAGCGATGTGCAGCGGCAGCCGTAACAGATTCGCTTCCTCCGAAGCGGCGCGCAGTTGTGCTCGCCAATCTCCCGCCGTCAGCGTCAGATCCGCGCGCAGGTGCGTGAGCCGCAGCGCACGAATGCGTTCTGCTTCCAGTTCCGTGAGACGATGCCCGTCCTTGGACAACTGCAAACCCAGCGCCGGTTTCGGCACAATCGGCGACGTGCTGATCGAAATCTGCGGCGGCCTGCCCTGCACCACCGGCAGCACTTTTTTCCGTTCGGGATTCAGCAGTGTGACTGTCGCGCGATGCCGCACGGGTTCAGCGGTCTTCACCGGCACAGGCTTCGGCAAATCCTGCGGCGTGCTGTAAGTCTTGAACGACGTGTCGCCGAAGTTGCGCTGGTCTTCCGTCTCGAACACCTCGCCTTCGAGCCGCACTTCGCAGCGCACGCCGGACGCGACTTCGTGCGTGATGGCGCGCACATCCATCAACGGCTGCCACGGCGCAATGTGTTTGGGAAATAAAGTCGGTTCGATACTGCCGTTCGTGTGTTCCAGCGAACACGTCTTTCCGGCGCATTCGAGAATGGGATGCAGCACGCAAATGCCGATGCGATTGCGGAGAAAATCCGACATCGCTTCACCATCGAACGAAAACGTCACGCGCCCTTCTGCCGTTCCACTCACCGCGCCACGCCATGCATACCGGATCGCGCCATCATCGCATTCAACCTCGAACGAGACGTCGAAAGAATCCGCCCGCACATCCGCCTTCAAGTTCCGCACCTGCCACGGGATGGTGTTCCAATTCTGGTCCCTCACCACGGCGTAGATGTTGCGCACCATCTCGTGATCGCCAAGACGGATGTAGCGCAGGAAGGCATTGTCCGGCTCGAAGATCATCGTGAGCGGCCCCGCCCGGAGCGCGAGCGGTTCGGGCGGCAATTGTTCGTGGCCGTAAAGCAGGATGTTCTGGTTCAGCATGGTGCCTTTCGTGCGAGGTGTGTAGCGCGCGCGCGGCAATGCGTAAAGCTCGCGAAGTTTTCGCTGACGATTCGCCGGGCATCAGCTACACCGATGGCCGTCAGCCAAAATTCAATTCACACTCACGTGAAAACATCTTCAAGTTCATCGCACATGAAATCGAAATTCTTTGTCGTGCTGGTCGCGGCGTGTGCCGCGGTGTTTACCGGCTGTCTGATTCCTTCGCTGAATCCTCTCTTCTCAGAAAAGGATTTCGTCTCCTACTCCGACCTCATTGGCACTTGGTCGCAGGATGGCAAAGGCGAGGACTCATGGAAATTCGAGAAGGACGGCAAGACTTACAAGCTCACGCATGTGGACGAAAAGAAACGCACGGCCGAATTCACAATCTCGGTCGGAAAGATTGGCACGAACATCTTCATCGATTCCTTTTTCGGCGATGAACGGCCCGACGAACACTTGAGCAACTTCGCCGTCGTTCACCTTATCCCCGCGCACACTTTCTTGAAGGTGCAGAAGCAAGGCACCGCGCTAAATCTGATCGCACTCGATGTCGAATGGATGCAGAAGGCGCTCAAGGAAGATCCAAAACTCATCTCTCATGTCATGCGCGACAATTATCCCCTGCTCACCGCGTCGACCGAGGAGTTGCAGAAGTTCATCGCGAAGTTCGCCGCGAACACGAACGCTTTCAAAAACACCATCGTCTTGGAGCCGAAGAAGTAATCACTTCTGTCGCGCGACGCGGACCGAGACGAAATGCGCCTGGGGAATGATGAACTTCTTCACTTCGACCGTTACGCGGCGCACTCGGAACTCGTCGATCAACATCTGCGCAAGATCGACTGCAAGAGTTTCAATGAGCTTCCAATGCGTTCCTTCGCCGAAGTGGAGCACGCGCTGGCTCATGGCGTAGTAGTCGATCGTTTCACCGAGATCATCGCTGGCGGCAGCGGCGGTGAAGTCGTGTTCGATCTCGATGCTCACGAGCAGTCGCTGCGGCTTGGCCCGCTCGTCATCCGGCACGCCGACGCAGAAAAACACTTCGAGATCGCGAATGGTGATCGTATCCATACGGTTAAAGCTCACTCCCTCCGCAAATGGCTTCCAATAGAATGCGCGTGGGCTGATTGAGCGGCAGCGCCATGGCCTCTTCAATACCAAGCCACCGGAACTCCTGCGCCTCGTCGTTCAACTTCACGTCGAGCGGAAGCCGGGCGCGACACGTGTAATTCAAAAGCACGAAATGGGCGTCGCGATAAAACTCCTTCGAACCGATGCAATCCTGCACCAGCACGAACCGGATATCGCCAATGTCGAGATTCGTCTCCTCCTTCAACTCACGACGGAGCGCATCAACACACGGCTCGCCGTAATGCACCTTGCCCCCCGGAATGCCCCAGAGGTTCGACCATTTGTGCGTGCGAAACATCAACACGTCTCCGTTCTCGGGATGAAAAATCACCGCGCCGACCGTGATGATGGGGAATGCCTGCGTCGCCGAGGCGTGGGGCGCAATCCCGGGCGACTCGCGCACAAGCAATTGGCGAAGTTCACCCAGATGTTCGACGATCATGTCCGGGTTCGCAGCGCGAAGCTGCGCGAGGCCGTTGTAACCGGTCAGCACCGCGCATGATTTCACCTTGCCGTGATGCGCCGTCTCGATGTCGTGCTGCATGTCGCCGATGAACAGCGTCTCGCTCGGATCAAGTTTATGCTTCTCCAGGATCGCATGAATTTTCTCGCGCTTGTCCCACACACCGATGAACGGCTCCTCGATGAATTCCGCGAATCCCGTCGCCTCGGCCTGCACTCGGAAGTGATCCGGATGAACGCTGCTCAGCACGAAAGTGCGAAAGCTCATCGCGCGACAAAATTCCAGGAACTCACGCGCGTGCGGCAGTGGCGCCACCGAGTCCTGACACTTCTTGAAGTGCGAATGGAACCAGACCTCGAGCTGCGGCATCGGGACGTTCGGCGCGAACTTGTTGTAGAACTGCTCGAAGGGCAGACAAAACTCGGCGCGAAATGTTTCCAGCGTGATTTCTGGAAGCTCTGCCTGCTTGAAAACGTAATTGGTCGCTTCCCAAACCGCGGGCAGATCATCCACCAGCGTTCCCGACCAATCAAAGATCACGTTCCGAATCACGCGACGAGTTTACGGAGTGAAACTTTGCAGCGCGAACACAGTTTACAACTCATCATCCGGTGCCAAATTCCGATCGTGCCACGCGCCATCGCCCAACAACTTTGCCGCGCGCCGCGTCAACGCGCTTTCACGTTGATCGAACTCCTTGTCGTCATTGCCATTATTGAGATCCTTGCCGCGCTGCTGCTGCCGGCGCTTTCAAACTCGAAGAAACAAGCCCGGCGCGTGAACTGCAAAAATCACCTGCGCCAATTTCTCCTTGCCGCCACCATTTTCGCCGACGACCACGACGGCAAACTACCCAGCGGCGCCTCTGAAAATTCTGACCCGACAGACGAACACCTGCCTGTGCTGTCAGGGACAACGCGCAGCAACCTGATCGATTACGCCGGAAACTTCAAAATGCTCGAGTGTCCCAGCCTCGGTCCGCCGTTCAATCAAGGCGGCGGATGGTACTACGCCGATTACGGTTACGTCATTGGCTACAATTATCTCGGCGGCCACACGAACACGCCGTGGCCCGTCGCTTCGCCATTTGTGGCTTGGATCTCCCCGCAAACCGCCACCGACGATCCGATGCTGCCCCTCGCGACCGACGCGAATAACTGGTCGCCGGGCTACGGAAAAACGTTTGTGCCCCACGCGCGCAGCGGACCGATCGCGACGGATGACTACAGCAACGGATCCATCTCTGGCGCCGCGCCACAAAAAGCAGGCGCAGTCGGCGGCAACATCGGTCTGCTCGACGGCTCAGTACACTGGAAAAGTATTTCCGTCATGGAGCCGCACCAAGGCTCGCGCCTTTGGGCCAACGATGGCTGCTTTGCGCTGTGGTGATCTGGAGCGGCGCAACATTTAACCAACGACGGTGAATACTTGGGCAGTTAGGCAGCGGTGTGGATGTTTCTCGCGAGAAAACCCGATCAAAAGGAACAAACCCCTTGCAGTGTCACGTGCGGCCTCTATATTCCGCGCGCATTAACCGCGGGGTGGAGCAGCCCGGTAGCTCGTCAGGCTCATAACCTGAAGGTCGTTGGTTCAAATCCAGCCCCCGCAACCAA
>JBBRBM010000012.1:0-58726 GCA_038205745.1 Verrucomicrobiota bacterium
CTCCGCCCGCGCGACACGGTCGGGCCGGGGCAGAGCGATTGGCCGCGGGCGCGCGCGTCCGGCGCGGACGGGCGCCCGGTTTACATTTCGCCGCTGTCCTGGCTCATCACACTGCCGGTTCGCTGGCTATCTCCGAGCCTCCAATTGGTGGGGCTGAACTTCATGGCCGCTCTGTGCGCGGTGCTCAGTCTCACTCTGCTGGCGCGGTGCGTTTCGATTCTGCCGCAAGATCGAACGCCCTGGCAGCGCATCAAGCTGACGCCGGGCAGTGCGCTGCTGGATCTTCCACTGGCATGGGTGCCAGTTTTCTTCGCGGTCATGGTGTGCGGTTTCCAAAGGACATTTTGGGAACACGCCATCATCGGCACGGGCGAGATGCTCGACCTGCTCGTTTTCGCCTATTGCGTTCGCTGCCTGCTGGAATTCCGGCTCCTGGCGAACGACGCGTGGTTATACAAACTCACGGTGGTTTACGGTCTGGGCATCGCGAACAACTTCGCGATGATCGGCTTTTTTCCCATCTTCCTGGTGGCGCTGCTCTGGATGAAAGGCCTGCGGTTTTTCCAAATCCCTTTTCTGGCGCGGATGTTTTTGTTTGGGCTCGCCGGCTTGTGCCTCTATTTGCTGTTGCCAGTGGTGCAAATGCAATCGGAGGTGCAGCCCGTGACCTTTTGGCAGGCGCTGAAGGCGAATTTGCTGTTCCAGAAACAACACGTCTTCAGCTTTCCGCGGTGGCGCGCTGGATGGATCGGACTCTACGCACTGCTGCCGCTGCTGGTCGCGGCCATTCGCTGGCAGTTCAATTTTGAGGAAACCAGCAAGTACGGCAGAAAATTTACAAGTTTCATCGGGGTCGTTCTCCACGCAGCCCTGCTCGGCTTTTGCGTTTATATGGCTTTTGATCCGCCGACCTCACCCCGGCAGATCGGGCTGGGACTGAGTTTCTTGCCGGCGTACTTCCTCGGCGCGTTGAGCATCGGCTATTACACTGGCTTTCTGTTGCTGATTTTCCGGGAGTCCAGCGGCAAAAGGCGTCCTCCTGATCCCCTGCCGCCCTTCGTTAACTACGCCATCGTGGCGACGGTGTGTGCGGGCGCTCTTTTTGCCACGGCGCGGCTCTTGACCCAAAATGTTCCGAGGATTCGGGAAAGAATCTCGCCGGCCCTGCACGATTATGCGGCGGCGCTGGCCAAGTCGCTGCCCACAGAACCGGCGGTGGTGTTGAGCGACGACCCTCTGCGGCTGCACGCGGTGGGCGCGGCCCTCCGCCTGGCGGACGGGAACACCCATATTTTGTTGGACACGACTTCCCTCACCGATCCGGCATATCACACCTTCTTGCATCAGCGTCATGGCAACCGCTGGCCCAAACGGCCTCCAGAACAAGGTTCTGGCGCGCTGACCTCGCCGCAAGTAGTTCAGTTGCTCTTGGAACAGGCTCGAAAGCACAAACTCATTTATCTGCACCCCAGCTTTGGATTTATCTACGAGACGTTTTATCAGGATCCCCGCCATCTCGTGTATTGGCTCAGGCCGTACGGTGCCAACGCGACAGAAGCGCCGGCACCCCCGGCGGCCGTCATTGCGGAGCAGACGGCGGCCTGGGATGCGGCGGCCAAGGGATCATTCAAGGAACTGAAAGCGGCCACGGCCTCGTTGCCTTCCGAAGCCAGCACGCGCCAACTCACCAGTTCCGCCTACGTGGCCGCGTGTTATTCCCATGCGATGGACTGGTGGGGCGTGGAATTGCAGCGCGCGGGTCGCTTCGACGAGGCGGCCAAGTTCTTCGGGGAAGCACTGGCGCTCAATCCCGATAATGTCGCGGCCTTGATCAATCAGGAGGCGAATGCCGCCTGGCGCAAGGAAAGCAAGCCCCTCGCAAAAATCAGCCCGCGCGCGGAGGAAAAGCTCAAGCCCTATCGCGGCCTCAACGGCATCAACGGCCTGCTCAGCAATTGTGGCCCCATCGATCATCCCGACTTCCTGGTGCAGATCGCCGACATCCTCATTGAGAAAGGATTCTATCGGCAAGCGGGCCAAATGGTGCAGCGCGCCATAGCCTTCAGGCCGGAGGAACTGTCTTATCGAGCCACCTACGCGAACGCGGTCTTGCTCTCGCTGCAGCCGGATCGCGCGTTGGCACTGATTTATTCGGTGGTTCCCCGCGCCACCAACGCCAGCCCGGCCCTGCAGATAGAACTCGCGCGCATCGAAGCTTTCGCGCAATACGCGAAGGACAATTTTCCCGAGGCGGAAAGAATTCTCCAACGGACCGTGCAGCGGTTCCCGGAGCAGGACGCCAGTCACAACGCGCTTTCAAAATTATATGTCATTTACGCGAACAAGTTCCGTGCTCAAACGAACGCCGTGGCGGCGCGGGCGCAACTGACCAACGCGCTCCAAGTCATCGAGCGCCAGCTTAAGACGCAGCCGCATAACGCGACGGCGCAGTTCGAGTTCGGCACCCTTCTTATTTCCTTGAACGATTACGACCGGGCCGCCAGCGCTTTCTCCAAAGTATTGGAATCGCAAAAGGACAATAGTACCGCGCTCTTGAATCGCGCGATTGCTCGCCTCCAGAGCAACCAACTCGACGAGGCCGAACGCGACTATCGGAACCTCCTGGCACGCTTCACCTCCAACTACCGGGTTTATTACGGCCTCGGAGAGGTTGCCTACCGGAGGAACAATTGGCGGGCCGCAGCCGATCATTATAAAAGCTATCTCCGCTACGCCCAGGAAGCGCCCCCCGACGAAATCGAATTCGTGCGCGCTCGCTTGGCGGCAGTGAAGAAAAAGTGACGGAATGGTGGCAAACCGGGCTGCGCCCCGAAAAACAGCCTGCGCGCCGCGCTCGAGACGGATGAAGAAAAGAGGCACCCCCTCCGGCGTTGGAATCCGCGGCCCGGCACGCTACCTTCGCCCCGTTATGCGCAGTCGGTTTCCAGGCGGAGATTCCTTGATGATGCGGGATTTCTCAGCGTCAATATCGCGCCGGGGCGGCAGAACCGCCCCGTTTTGTTTATATGGAAATGAGATTGCTGGTGACGGTTCTGAGCGTGGCGATGTTTGCGCATGGTCTTGTGGCCGCGGACACAAATGGATTTGCGGTGAGATTCACGAGCGATGACGGAAAAGCCATCGACACCATGGTGCAGCCGAACCTGTGGCTCTTCGTCGAGGGCAGCAACTCCGCGACACCGTTTCTGCCACCGGGCAAATTCACCGCCGAGTTCAACGGATCAATCAGCGCCGATCTGCGCGCGACTTATTTCTTCAAGGCTGAACAACTCGCCGGCGCGTTCAAGCTGGTGATCAACGGTCAGGAGGTTCTATCCGCGTCAGGAAACGGCGGCCCATCGGACGTGAGCAAGGGCGTGCAGCTCAACAAAGGCGCGAACGCGGTCAAGGCCACCTTCAATAGCGCGGGCGGCGATTCGTTCGTCCGCATTGGCTGGACGGAAAAGGGAACGAACATGATTCCGATTCCCAACGCATCGATCACGCACGCCAACACCCCGGACCTTGCGCAAGCCGAAATGCTCCATCGCGGGCGCGAGCTGTTTCTCGAACATCGCTGCGCGAAGTGTCACACGGAGAAGTTTCCCGCGCCGGTGCCGGAGCTGGGCATGGATTCGCCGAGCCTCGACGCGATCGGCGCGCGGCGCGGGGCTGCGTGGATGGTGAAGTGGCTGCTCGATCCGAAAGCAACGCGCGCCTCGGTGAGCATGCCGAGACTGTTGATGGGACAGGCGGCGAAACAGGATGCGGATGCAATCGCGGCCTACCTGAGCTCGATCACAAATGGCATCATCGCTCCCAGCACTGCACCCGGCGTCGTCGCTGAGAATTCCAAGGCGATCTCCGAGGTAAGTAAACGCTCCGGACCGAACGCGAAGGCTACACTTGGCGAAGCCAACGAAGCGCCGGAGCCGGGCGTGCGCAAAGGAATCTTCGAGCGCCTTTATTGCACGGGTTGCCACAACGCGCCGGACAAAACGGAAAACGATGTCGCGAAGATTTCGTTGAAGCACGTGGCCGCGAAGTTCGAGAAAGAAACGAACCTGCGCGATTTCCTGAAGTCGCCGGAGCAACATTTCGCATGGACGCGGATGCCGAATTTCAAACTCGCCGACTCCGAAGCGCAGGAACTCTCAGCCTATCTTTTCAAGAACGCGGACAAGGGCGACACGCTGAAGTGGGACGACGAGAAGTTGCGCGCCCGCGGCAAAGAGCTCGTGCAGACCCTCGGCTGCTTGAATTGCCACACCGCGACTGGTGTGGATAACAAGTTCACGGGGTTGAGTCTCGCGAAGATCGCGAAGGAGGCGAAGGGATGTCTCGTGGAGAAACGCGATGAGAAATCGAAGGCACCGGACTTCGGCTTCGATTCGAAACAACGAGAGGCGCTGGTGGCGTTCGTGAAAACGGACATCAGTTCACTTTCACATCACAGTCCGATCGAGTTCGCGGCGCGAGAGACCCGTGCGCTTCAATGCAACGCGTGTCACGGCCAGATCGAGCTCGTGCCACCGCTCGACGTCATGGGCGGCAAGTTGAAACCCGAATGGGCGGCGCAGTTCATCGCGGGTTCGCCGTTCAAGGTCCGGGCGGACATTCACCCGAAAGGTGGCGCATGGATCGAGTCGCGCATGCCGTCGTTCAAATCACGCGCGGCACTGCTGTCCGAAGGCATGGCGGAGCAACAAGGCTACGCGCCCAGGACGCGAGACGAAGGCGCGGTCGATGAAGCGGCAGCGAAGATCGGCCACAAGCTCATCGGCAAGGACAACGGGCTTTCCTGCATCTCGTGCCACGGCGTGAATGACATGCCGGCCCTGGAGGTTTTTGAAAGCGAAGGGGTGAATCTCGCCCTGACCAGCGCGCGCTTGATGAAGCCGTTTTTCTTTCGCTGGATGCGCAGCCCGCTCGCCATCGATCCGCAGTCAAAGATGCCCGCGTTCTTTGATGAAGATGGCAAGAGCCCGCTCACGGACTATTACGAAGGCGACGGCGAGAAGCAGATCAACGCGTTGTACGAATACATCCGTCTGGGCGAGAAGATGGCGAAGCCGGTGACGGGCGCCGAGTGATTGAATGCAACGCGTAACCTTTCAGCGCACACGAGGCTCTAAGGTTCCGTGCTCGCTTTTTTTCCTCACCTGCAAATCATTCGCTTAATGAAGTCCACTCTGATTTTCTGCGCCTTGCTCGCCGCTGCAGTTGTTCAAGCCGCCGATCCAAACAAACTTACCGACGACGAAAAATCAGCCGGATGGAAACTGCTCTTCAACGGCAAGGATCTGAGCGGCTGGCGCACTTACGGCAAGCAAGCGCCGCCGGGCCCGGGCTGGAAGGTGGAGGATGGCATTCTCAAAAAGCTCGAAAAGCAAAGGGGCGGCGACATTGTCACCGAGCAGAAATTCGACGATTACGAGTTTTCCTGGGAATGGCTGGTGAAACCGAAAGCCAACAACGGCGTGAAGTACCTCGTGACCGAGGAACGCAAAGGCGTGCCCGGCCCCGAGTATCAAATGATCGACGACAAAAGCGCGAAAGACACCCTGACGCCAAAACATCTCACCGCGACTTTTTACGACGTCCTGCCGCGCACGGTGGATACTTCAGTGAAGGAAGCCGGCGAGTGGAATTCATCGCGCATCATCGTGAAGGGAAATCATGTCGAGCACTGGCTCAACGGTGCGATGGTTTTGGAATTCGAACTCGGCAGCCCCGAGGTGAAGGCCGCGGTGGCGAAGAGTAAGTTCAAGAGCGCGCCCGGCTTCGGCGAAAAGATTATCGGCCACATCCTGCTCACTGATCACGGCGATGAAGCGTGGTTCCGGAACATGAAGATTCGCGAATCGAAGTAAGCTTCACTCGGCTGCGCGAACAGATCGCTCTCCGGCATCGTCGCGGAGTTTCGCGGCCATGCCGACGAGGCACGCGCAAACTTTGAGGACTGCATCCGTTTGAATCGAAATCATCCGCGCGCACACGCCTGCCTCGCAATTCTGGCGATGGAGCAAGGCTGGCCCGATCTCGCGGAAATGCAGTTCTACGAAGTGCTCCGATTGGACCCGAACGACGCAACGGCGAGAGGCCTGTTGCAACAACTGAAAACAAAAAAAACGGGCCGCTGAGCCGCGCGGCTACACGCTCTTCCGCAAAACCGTTTCACGTTGGGCGCACGCCGGATCGGGCTGCGGATAATCCAAATTGTAATTCAGCCCGCGGCTCTCCGGCCGCTGCAAGGCGCACTCGATGATCAACTCGGCAACCGTCGCGATGTTGCGCAATTCGAGGAGGTCGCTCGTGACTTTGAAGTCCCAGTAATATTCCTGAATCTCTTCCTGAAGATTCGCGATGCGCTTCTGTGCGCGTTGAAGCCGCTTGTTCGTGCGGACGATTCCCACGTAATCCCACATCAAGCGGCGAATTTCGTCCCAATTGTGCGACACCACCACGAGTTCGTCAGGATCGGAAGCGTTGCCGGATTGCCACGCTGGAAGATTCGTTTCGAGCGGACCCTTCGTTTCAGTTACACACTTCTCTGCCGCGCGATGCGCGCAAACGAGCGCTTCCAGCAGTGAGTTGCTCGCGAGCCGATTCGCACCATGCAGTCCGGTCGATGCCACCTCGCCCACTGCGTAAAGGCACGCGATGTCCGTCTCGCCGTCGATGCTCGTGCGCACGCCACCGCATTGGTAATGCGCGGCAGGCACGACGGGAATCGGCTCCTTCGTCATGTCGATGCCGTAGCGCAGACACGTCTCATAAATGTTCGGGAAGCGCTCGATGATGAAGCGCGCGGGCTTGTGCGTGATGTCGAGCAACACATGGTCCGCGCCGCTCTTTTTCATTTCGCTGTCGATCGCACGTGCCACGACATCGCGCGGCGCGAGTGACTTCATGGGGTGATACTTGTCCATGAATTCCACGCCATCGACGGTTTTCAACACGCCGCCTTCGCCACGCACCGCCTCGCTGATAAGGAACGATTTCGCGCGCGGGTGATAAAGACACGTGGGATGAAACTGAATGAACTCCATGTTCGCGACGGTGGCACCGGCTCGATACGCCATCGCCACGCCGTCGCCCGTCGCGATGTCGGGGTTGGTTGTATAGAGATAAACCTTGCCGCAGCCGCCCGTCGCGAGCAGCACCACCGAAGCGGCGAACGTCTCTACTTCCGCCGCGGCTTTGTCGAGCGCGTAAACCCCGAGGCAGCGATTCTCCCCTGCCCTCCCGAGCTTGCGCGTAGTGATGAGATCGATCGCGATGTGGTTCTCGAAAATCTCGATGTTTTGGTGCTCCGCAATCGCGGCGAGCAGGGCGCGTTCGATTTCGCGGCCCGTGACATCCTTGGCGTGAAGGATGCGCCGCTTCGAGTGGCCGCCTTCCTTGCCGAGATCAAGCTCGCGGTGTCCGGCGACTTCGCGCTCGGAAAATTTCATCCCGAGTTCGATCAACTCGTGAATGCGCGGCGGACCTTCCTCGACGATCGTGCGCACCACCTTCTCGTTGCAAAGGCCGGCACCCGCTTCGAGCGTGTCGTGCACGTGCAGTTCGAATGAATCCTCCTTGCTCGTGACCGAAGCGATGCCGCCCTGCGCGTAATTCGTGTTCGACTCGGCGCGATCTTTTTTCGTGATGATCGCCACACGTCCGTGCGGCGCGACCTTGAGGGCAAACGAAAGGCCCGCAATGCCGCTGCCGAGCACGAGGAAGTCGAAGTGTTTCATTTTCTAATACACCTCGTCGTGGCTGCCTATGTCCTCGAACACGGCGCGATCGCCGGACAGAAAAGAAAAGACGACGCGCACGTCGTATTCGATTGTGAAGCTCCATTGCTCGCGCAATTCGCCGGTGAGTTTGTGTGTGCGCAGCCGCGGATCGTGCGGGTCGTCGGTGAACATTTCCACGCGCCTCCAGAATTTTTTCTCAAGGTCTTTCCGTCCCTGAATCCGCTTTTTGAATGCCCGCTTGAAGGACGAGCTGAGGGCAACCTGCGTCATCTGGTGGCGACGGATTTCTTGAGGTCGTTGATCGCACTGGAAAATTTCAGCTTGCCCCGCTTCACTTCGTCCTGACTGCGGCGGTGGTTGGCGCGAATCTCGACGCGCCGCTCTTCGATCAGCGCGCGTTCCAGGAGGAACTTGAGTTCCTCCTTTTCCTCGGTCGAGCGCGTTCGCACTTGTTCCACCAACGTTTCAAAGCTCGGACTCATGGCAGGTACTTGGACGCATAAACTGAGTTTTGCCAATGCAAATTTGCGTCCGATCAATCGAGTCCGGCTCGGTTCGCAGGCATCACGACAGTCGAGCGTTATCAATCAGTCTCGTCCGGCCGATGAACACCGCCAGCGCCATGTGTGTGCCGCGTTTGACTCTCTGCACGGGTGCCAAAGTTTGTGGATCAAAGAATTCGATGTAATCCACACGCGCACTCGGACGGCTCTCGATGAGTTCCTTCAGCCGCCGCTTGAGTTGATCTGCGGATATCGCGTTGGATCCTGCGGCGGCTTTCGCGGTCTGAATCGCCTCCCAAAGAACCGTCGCCTGCTTGCGCTGTTCCGGATCGAGGTATTTGTTGCGAGAGCTGAGCGCGAGGCCATCTGATTCACGCACAGTGGGCGCCACGATCACCTTCACCGGAAAATTCAGATCCGCCGTCATGCGCTGAATCATTGCGGCCTGCTGGAAATCCTTCGCACCGAACACCGCCACATCCGGCTGCACGATGTTGAATAGCTTGGCGACGATCGTCGTGACGCCACGGAAATGCGTTGGACGCGACGCACCTTCCATCGCTTGCGAGAGCCGTTCCTCCACGACGTAAGTGCAGTAGCGACCGACTGACTTCCCGGGATACATTTCCGCATCAGTCGGAAAAAAAATCACATCCACGCCAGCGACGCCGCAGAGTTGGCGATCACGCGTCAAATCTCTCGGGTAGTGCGACAAATCCTCCGTGGGTGCGAACTGCGTCGGGTTCACGTAAATGCTCACAACCACGATGCCATCCCGCCCGGCGCGACGCCGCGCATCTCGGACGAGACTGATGTGGCCTTCGTGGAGATACCCCATCGTCGGCACAAAGCCCACGCGTGTGCCGGCACGTCGCCATTGCAGCGCGGCCCGCTGCATCACCGCGACCGATTTGATGATTCGCATCGGGCGAGTTTTCGCGCCACGGGTTTGCCACTGCAAGTGTCTTCCAAAGACACCGCGTTATTGGGTGAGGCAGAATCCTTATTGCTGGCCGCCAATCACACGATAGAAGCGGGACGGATATTGCGATGAATTGGTGTCCGTCCACTGCTTTAGAACATTTGTGTCGCCAGAGAAGCGGTTCAGTGTTTCCCAGTTTACCAGATTGGTTGAGCCCTGAACGAAGTAATCACACGAGACGCCGTTCGTGAATTCGAGACTCACCGGGGCATCCGCCGAGAACACCATTCGCAACGGAACAAACCAGGCACTGGTCCCGTCGACACTGCGCACGTAGGTGACTTCGTCCGAGAAATCGCTCTCGGCACCGTCGACCGCGTAAGCAGTGACTGCGAAATAATACGTCTGAAGCGGCACCAGGAGGCAAAGCACATGACTGGTCGCCAAGCCCACGTCGATGCAGCGGTCGTAATTGCGGCTTTGCGTGCCGATGTACACTTTGTAGCCGGCGATTTCAGGCTCGGGATTCGGATTCCACTCGAGGGTGGCGGCGAACGAGCGCGTGCTGCCTGCAATGCAGATCAACCCAAGAACGAGGACAAGGAGTTGGAGAGGAGTCGGGCACAACCGTAGGGATCTTTGATTCATGTCGGGAGAGCGACATGGTGGAACGAGGCATCAGCAAAAGACGTTTTCGCACACGCTCGAAAGAATCACTCGATCCAATGACGCAACGTGTGTTGGCTGAAGTTGGGCGTTTCAAACCATGCACGTATTGTCCAACGGCGCGACTGAAGGAGCGCCCAATCAGCGTGCGTCGCAACGTGATGTCAGAAAAAGGCGATAGGTGGGATCGGAACTTGAAAGGGCGGCGGCCTCAATGTGGAGCAGCGCGCAAACGGAAGAAAGCGGCGTTGTTGGTCATCGGCAGATTGACCCGGTTCGTGCGGCCGAACCTGAGGCGCGGCTTTGTGACCGGACTCCAATTGGTGGATAACAAACTTGTCGAGGATTCGAGCGCGAAATCCGGAGACGCTGCGGGCCACACAAACGCCAAAGCATTCGTGGCTGGCTCCACGCTCATGGCCAGCGGGACGGGTACCGGCGCAGACTTGTCGATTGTGAAGTAATCGTCGATGGCTCCATTGGGCCGGAGATATTTGGCGCTCAGACGAAGCCCATCGATGTCCAGCACGACGGAACCGTATTGAGCGAGGTACGTCGCCATGGCGGGATGACGTTGGAAGGAAACCGGGCCGCCCTGCCCGGAGTTTCCACACACGGTGTAAATTGTGCCGCGGTTCACACCCATCGCCAGTGGCGGTTTGAGGTATGCGCCGCCTGCGTCCGCATGGCCAAGGCTGAAATCCAAAATATTGGTCGGGCTCAACGTCCACGAGTGCCCGTAGTGGCCGTTGAGCAGGAACGATCTTTCGTACACGTGGCTGTGACCGCTTAACACGAGGTCCACTCCGAAGCTCTCCAGGATCGGCACGACCTGTTCGCGCATCTCGATGAGAATGGGTGTCCAGTCCGAGAAGTCAGTGCCCATGCTATAAGGCGGATGATGCCAGTAAACGATGATCCAGTCTTGCGAGGTCGCGGCCAGGTCCGCCCGCAACCAGTTGCACATGGCTCCGCTCGATGAACGATCGGACAGCCACGAGTCCAGGCAGACGAAATGGACGTTTGCGAAATCGAACGAGTAGTACATCTCACTGTGCGAGGGAACTCCGCCCGCCTCTCCATTTCGAGGCAGCGTGAAAATGTCGAGATACGGAAATGGTGTACCGAGAGGAGCGTCGTGATTGCCCAACGCCGGCCAGAGTACCGTGTGCGCCAAAAGGTCGGAATAGACGTCGAACAATTTGGTTTGGTAATCGTCTTCATCGGCGTCGCCGTACACGTTATCGCCCAGCATGAGCCACACGTCCGTGGACGCGCTGTTCGTGTAGCGCATGTAGCTGTCGCGCACGGCAAATTGAGGCGGCCCTCCCGAGCCGGAATCCCCGATCGCCCAGACACGCACCGGACGGGCGTTGGTAGGATGCGTGTGGAAGTAATAGTTCGTGCCGGTGGCCAACGTCTCGGCAGACGAGGCGACGGAATAAAAATAACGCGTGTCCGGACTGAGGCCAGTCAACTGAATCTCATGCCCGAAGCCGAGGGTGAGGTTCACCACCTCCAATTCGTCATCATCATCCGCCGGATGGAACCGTACCCGCGAATCGACCAATGCATCCGTGCGCCAGCGCACAACAACACTGGTGCTGGTGCATGATTGCAGATACGGCCCGCGCGTGAGCGTCGCAGCCTGGGCAGGAAATTGCGCAACCAGAAAGCACCCGGCCAGGAGCACGGCTTGGGTTAAGCGCATGAACGCAGCGTATCGCGGTCTGAAAAAAACGCAGCAACCAATTCGTGTCGTAAAAACCGGTGGCATCTCCGTCAAAAGTACTGATCCCAACGGGACTTCCTTCCGTGTCTCAACGTCTTCGCACCATGCCCCTGCGTTGAAAAACGTTCGCGCGGACGTGACCGTCCGCGCTCCGGCTCAACGCTGCACGCGGGCACCGCCACCTTTCATGAGTTTTTCGACTTCGCCCTTGTCCGCCATCGAGGTGTCACCCGGCGTGGTCATGGCGAGCGCACCGTGGGCGGCGCCGTACTCGACAGCCTTTTGTGCATCGCCGGTCGTCATCAATCCGTAGATGAAACCGCTGGCGAAACTGTCGCCGCCGCCGACGCGATCGAGAATTTCCAAGTCAGGATATTGGCGGCTCTCGAAAAACTTTCCGTCATGCCAGGCGATGGCCGCCCAGTCGTTGATCGTCGCGGTCTTCGCAGCGCGCAATGTGGTGGCGGTGGCTTTGAAGTTCGGGAATTCCTTCACCGCAGTCCCGATCATCTTCTTGAACGCCGTCACGTCGATGTGGAGCAGATGTTCATCCGCCCCTTCGACCTTGAAGCCGAGGCACGCGGTAAAATCTTCTTCGTTGCCAATCATCACGTCCACATATCTGGCGATCTCGCGATTCACTTCCTGCGCGCGCTTTTGGCCGCCAATGGATTTCCAGAGACTCGGGCGGTAGTTCAAATCGTAGCTAACGATAGTGCCGTGTTTCTTTGCCGCCTTCACCGCTTCGATGACGAGTTGCGGCGTCGTGTCGCTCAGCGCGGCAAAAATGCCGCCGGTATGCAACCAGCGCACGCCGTGTTCGCCGAAGATCTGATCCCAGTTGAAATCGCCCGGCTTGAGTTGGCTCGCGGCGGTGTGTCCGCGATCGGGAATGCCGACCGCGCCACGCACGCCGAAGCCGCGCTCGGTGAAGTTCAGGCCGTTGCGAACGTCGCGGCCGATGCCGTCAAACTTCGCCCACTTGATGTAATCCGTCGCGACACCGCCCTGAAGAATGAAGTCTTCGAGCAGGCGACCCACGTCGTTGTCGGCGAACGCCGTGACGACCGCCGTCTTGAATCCGAAGCAACGGCGCAAGCCGCGCGCCACATTGTATTCGCCGCCGCCCTCCCAGACTTTGAAATCGCGGGCAGTGCGGATGCGGCCTTCGCCGGGATCGAGGCGCAGCATGATTTCGCCGAGGGCAAGCATGTCCCAGCGACACGAGCCGGCGGATTTAACAGTGAGAGCAGCCATGTTTTCAGTTTTGTTGAGTTAACGTTTCAACACGTCCGAGACGCGGTTTCGTAGCGGGCGAGAGTGGAAAAGAGGTGTGGGAAAGACAAACAGGAAACTTGGGGATGGGATTTGGCTTTCGACAATTGACTTTCATTCGCTGCCTCGTTGAAGTCTGATGCAATTCAGAAGCAAAGGAACCACATGCCGCAACAGTCGCGCGTCGCGTTCTACCAGTTGAGTTTTCGCTCCCGGATTTTTCTCCGAGCGCTTGCGTCTCTGTTCGCCTTGTTGAGTTGCTGTGTTCTCGAAGTCAGAGCGCTCGCAGGTTGGGTCGCGTTCAACGATCACGCCGCGGGCACCGGCACTCACGTGAATGCTACGCGTTGGAATGCATTTAACACCGCCGGCGGCGCCCCAGGATCATCCGGTTTTCTAAAGAACATCGTCAGCGGCGCCAATCTGCCGGTCACCCTTGCGATCACCACGAATGCTGGCGTGACACTTGCCGGAACACAGGGAGCTGCGGCGACAGGAACCCCAGCTTATTCCTTGTTCAATGGCTTTGTGGATTTCCAAGGCACCCCAAATCCAGCCGTGGAATTGGATGGTCCCGATTTGGTCACATACACCTTCACCGGACTGAATCCAGCGAATCGCTACAGGTTCGCGGGCACAGCGATCCGCGGCAATGCACCGTATGTAGATCACTGGACGTTGATCGAACTTCAGAACGCGCTGTCCTTCACTGCTGCCCACACCGCTCATGCTCTGACCAGCAACCAAGTTCCCACGCTCACACCGGCCCAAGTGGCGATCAACACGGGTGTGAACAACGACTCGAACAGTGGCGACTACGCGAGTTGGGATAACATCCAGCCAAGTGCTGGTGGAGTCATCGCTATCACCTCCCGCCATTACACGGGCACGGTGCCCGGCGGCTCTTCAGCAGGTGCCAGAGGCTATGCCATCACGGGAATTCGTTTGGAGGAATTAAGCGCGGGTGCGACGCCAGTCCAGATTGTCTCCCAACCGCAAAGCCAAACCGTCGCTGTTGGAGCGTCAGCCACACTCTCGGTGGTCGTCAGCGGCACTTCCCCAAGGTACCAGTGGTTTAAGAACGGAAACCCACTCGCGGACAAAACCAACCAAACATTGACGTTCAATCCAGTCTCTTTGGCTGATTCCGGAGTTTACTACGTCAACATCACCAATTCCGTCAGCAGCACCAATAGCACGAATGTTACGCTGACCCCATTCATCGCGCCGATCATCTATACGAACATCGGCCTCACCAACTTTGTATGGAAATACAATCAAGCTGGTTCCGAGCCTCCGGCGATCAGCGGGCTGACATGGAAGGATCCAGAATACAACGATTCCGCGTGGTTATCAGGTCGCGGCATCCTGGCGTTCGAAACCGGAAATTCATACGTCGTTGCTCGAACCAGCACCGTGTTGTCGCTGACGGATTCTGGCGGCAGTCCCATAGTCACTTACTATTTCCGCACCCACTTCACGCTGACGAACAAACCAGCTTCAGTAACGATGTCGTTGTCCAACATCATCGACGACGGCGCCGTGGTGTATCTCAACGGCACTGAAGTGGAGCGTTTCAACATGCCGAATGGCACTGTCGCTTATGGAATATTCGCAAGCGCTGCCGCAATCGAAGGCGTATTCACGTGGACCAATTTGCAAACCAGTTTGCTGGTTCAAGGAACAAATACTCTCGCGGTCGAAGTTCATCAGAACACCATTCCAAGCTCGGACATCGTCTTTGGCTTGATCGGCTTGGTGGTGATCGCCCCACCCACTCAATTGACAATCACCTCTCAACCGCAAGATGTCGCGGTCAAGGAGGGTGACGCGTTCGCGCTATCGGTGGGAGTCTCAGGCACTCAGCAGGATTTTCAGTGGTTCAAGGACGGCGTCGCGATTTCAAGTGCGAACAGCAGCACTTTTAACATCCCCGCAGCATCACCCGCCGACGCTGGTGTTTATTTAGTGGTGGTAACGAATGCTTTATCCAGCGTCGTGAGTGACCCAGTGCGGGTCTTCGTGAATCATGTCACAGTTGGGCCTGCGTTGATTGAAGCGAATGGAGAAACGACTCCCGTCACAATACGGCTTTCGTTTGACCAACTCCTGCTCGCAAACACCGCGACCAATGTCGAAAATTATCAGGTCACGAATACGTTCGGCGAACTGCTCTCGGTGGTAAACGCGACGATGACGAATGGAACCAATGTCATTCTCCAAACTTCAGTTCGCCGCACGGACGCGAACTACATCGTGGTCGTGAACAACGTCGCTGGCCTGGCCTCCAATCACGCCACCGTTTTGCCGGACACATCTGCACCCGTGCGCACGCGCGTACTGTTGATCGCGCTTCAGGACACTTGGGATTTCTTTGACCCGTATCCGCCGATCGACGATCCCGATCCCGGTCCAATGTGGAACGCATTGGGATACGACGTGACGACGTGGGGTTGGGGCGAGGGTGCATTCCATTGGGGCAACACCGCGGTCCCAGTGTCGGTGAACACCACGCTCTCTCCCAGTCCGGCGCTCACGGCCTATTTTCGGTTTCCATTTGAATCGATCTTTAGTCCGTCGGGAATTCGCGTCGAGATGCAAACGCTCGTCGATGACGGCGCGGTCTTTTATCTGAATGGCCAGGAGTTTTTCCGCACCAACATTCCGCCCGGCCCAGTGAACTACAACACGCCCGCATCTGGAGTTGGAAACCTGTCATGGCCAACAACGCCGATGATTCTTGAGCCGAACACATTTGTCGGCGGAGAGAACCTGTTCGCAGTCGAGCTGCACCAGAAGGCGGCGAATGATGAGAAGACATTCGCGATGGAGATGGTTGCTTCCGTGGAGTCGCTGGTGACTGGGCCGGTTGTGCTCACGGGCGGGCCGCGTGATTTAACCGTGATGGAAGGCGCACCGGCGCGGTTCGCGGCGAGCGGCGCTGGCGCGGCATGGTTTCAATGGCAACTCGATGGCACGAATATTTCGAGTGCAACCAACGCCGCCCTGGTGTTTGCAAACGCACCGCTCGCGCTGGACGGACACCCGTTCAGGGTTCTCAGCGGCAACGCGCAGAACTCCGTCTGGAGCACGAATGCCACTCTGCACGTGCTCCCGGACCGGCAAGCGCCTCTTCTGCTGTCAGCGCTGGCGAGCAGTAACGATCTGCGTTCCATCGTCCTCACGTTCAGCCGCGCGCTGTCGGTCGAGTCGGCATCCAATCTCGCGAATTACGAAATCACCAACGCCAGCGGCGCATCGCTTTCAGTAACCAACGCCATGCTCGTCAATGGAACCAGCGTCGTTCTCATGTTCGCGCAGCCGCTTGCGGGCAACTATTTCGTCGCGGTGAACCATTTGCGGGACACCACGACGTTTGGAAATGACACCGCACCCGGAACGCGGGCTTCCATTGGCGCCAGCTATTTGATTCCGATCGATGCCGCGTGGAAATACCTGCTCATCAACACGAACGCAGACGTTCAGGCGGCGTTCGCCGGTGTGTCCTACGATGACTCCTCGTGGGCCGGGCCAAGCAACGCGTTGTTGTACGTTGAAGGCGCCACTCTTCCGGCGCCAAAAAATACATTACTTTCCCTCACGGACATCTCCGGCAATGTGTTCAACACATTCTATTTCAGGAAGCGATTGGTCGCAGCAGTTGGCGCGTCAGACCTCACCCTGCACATCCGACACATCATTGATGATGGTCTCGTCCTGCATCTGAACGGCACCGAGATATACCGCTTCAACATGCCCTCCGGCCAGCCAAGTGCGGGCACGCAGGCATTGTCTCCATCCATCGGCGACGCAGCACTCCTCGGTCCATTTGACCTGCCGGGATGCACGCTGTTGGCAGGCAACAACATTCTGGCGGCGGAAGTGCATCAAAATGGCGCCTTCAGCTCCGACATCGTGTTCGGTGTTGAAATCTCCGGCTCGATTCCGAGTGTCGTCTTCACCCCTGCGAACTCGCTTTCATTGAAGATTTCGCGCTGGGGCAACCAGGCCATCCTGTCGTGGAACTCATCCGCTGTGCTGGAAAGTGCAACGTCGCTGACAGAGCCGTGGATGCCTGTCTCCGGCGCGGCAAGTCCCTTCTTTATCTCAACGGACGGCGCTGCTGCATTCTATCGTCTCCGCGAGTGATCGAAGAGAGGCGCGCCGGAACATCTGGAGCGCGTCACTTCGGCGGAAACCAAACGTAGAGCATCATGTAAACGATCACGCCCGTCACCGAGACGTACATCCACAGCGGCCATGTCCAGCGGGCAATGCGTTTGTGCGCTTCGAAGCGTTGCTTCAATCCGCGGCTCAGGGTTATCAGCACCAGCGGAACAATGATGACCGCGAGAATGATGTGCGTGATGAGGATGAAGAAATAAATCGGCCGGGCAATCCCCTGCCCCTGGAACTTCGTCACCGCCGTCACGTTGAAGTGATACGTGAGATAGCACGCCAGAAAGACCGTGGAAGTGATGAACGCCGCGATCATGCAGTTGCGATGCGCGTTCTGTTTCTTCCGCTTGATGAAAATGTAGCCGAGCGTGAGGAACACAGTGGCGAGAACGTTGAGGCTGGCGTTGATGGGAGGGAGATCGGAGATGGTCATGAGATTAGCGCTCGCGCTGGAGTTGCTTCACAGCGATTGCCAATTGCTTACGCTCATTCTCATCCGTGCCTTCGAAGTAGCCGCGGATGCGTCCGCGTTTGTCGATCAACACGAATTGCGTGCTGTGGATGAACAGGTCTTCGGGCGTGGCTTTGTCTTCGGTCTTGTCGAGCACGACAAACTTCAGCCCATCCACGGCGATGTGATACACGTTCGATTTCACACCGGTGAGGAATGTCCATCGAGCCGCGTCAGCGCCGTGCCTGTCGGCATATTTGTGCAGGATGTCCGGAGTGTCATTCACCGGATCGGCCGTGACGGAGACGAAACGCACATTCGCCCGCGGGCCGAATTCATCCTGGAGCGCGCGCATCCGCTGGGTCATGCGTTCGCAGCTCATCGGGCAACGGGTGAAAATCACGTCGGCAACCCAGACGTGTCCGAGAAGATTGGTCAGTGTGAACGGGTTCCCAAGTTGGTTCGTAAGCGCGAAGGCAGGAACTTCGCCGGCAACCACGAGCGGCTTCTCCAGCCGCGTCACGAGCCGTGTCCAGAAAAACGCCGCCGCAATGCCGACAATCGTCGCGGCAAGCGCGCCCCAAATCAGATACTCGACGAGGTGGCTGTCGCGTTTGAGAGGTGCAGGGTCCATTCGTGCTCGCGCGGTCACCATGACTGCTCGCGCTTGGGCGCGATCATCGCGACAGCTCGATTGGATTCCAGACTATTCGTAGTCTGCCGAGGAAGCGGCACCGCTATTCTTCTTCAGCCACGCGGCGTAGTCGGCGGTCTCCATCACCTTCAGCGTGCCCTTCATGCTGTAGTGGCCCACGCCACAGAGCTGCGCGCAGTTGATCGGATACGTGCCGACGCGAGTCGGAAAGAAATGCACCGGCACACTCATGCCCGGAATCGCGTCCTGGTTCACGCGCATCGGGAACACCTTGAAGCTGTGGATCACATCGAGGCTCGAAATGTGGATGATGACATTCGTATTCACTGGCACTGCAACCTCGCTGCCGGTGTAAACAATGACGTCGTCCTTCGCAGCCGGATCCTTTTGATCAATGCCCAAATAATTCTGTGCGGTGAAGTTCTTGATGTCCTGCTTGCCGAACGTGCGGTCGGCGCCCGGATAATGGGGCACCCAGTTGAACTGCTTGCCGATCACGCGAATGACGATCGACTGATTTTCCGCCGGGAAGTCTCTGACACTGTTCGCCCAGAGCGGCATCGCGAAGCCCAGCAGCAGCACAGCTTCCGTCACGGCCACGCCCACTTCCACCCAGGTGGAAAGGTGGCTCTGCACACCGGTGTGGTCCGCCTTCTTGTTTCGTGAGGCACGGAAGCGGTAGAGCACGTAGATAAAATAAAGCGACCAGCCGACGAACAGCGCGAACATGAGCATGTGGATGTACCACGTCAGTTCGTCGAGTCCGGCACCGTGCTTGGCGCCGATCAAAGGAGTACCGAGGAATTTCTGATGCATTTGCTTAAGCCTTCGATTCTGTAGATTGTTTTTCGAGCGCGGCAACGGCAGCCGCCCTGCGCGCGAGAAAAATGAAGAGTGCGACAAACGCGCCCAGCACGCTGAGCACCACCAGCAGCAGGACGAGCACGCCGGCAAGCATGCCTTGCGTCATCTTGTCGTCGCTGTTGCCGAAACACACGGCGCAAGCCTGCGCGCGCGGAGCGGCGAGCAGCGCCAGAGCCATGAGGGCGGATGTCTTCTTCAACGAGTTCACAAATAGCTGATGTCCTTGAGTTTCTTCAGCACCGCCTTGCCGTAAACGATCAGCGCCAGGCCGATCACGAATGAGCCGATGCCGTACCAGATGTAACTGCGCGGCCCGCCATCGAAATACTCCTTCAATGCCCACGCACCGAAGCCCAGCGAGAGCACGATTGAGGCGATGATGAAGACGATATGGATGGCCTTGAGTGACATTTCAGTAATGGACGCGGGTGAAGGTCGGGAAATCGTGCATGGACCAGAGGGTCAGAGCCATCAACGCCACGAAAAAGAACGCGGTCGTGGCCAGCGTCGCATAGATCGCTTTCTTCTCCGAGATCAAATGCATGAAGAAGCCGGCCACGAGCGAGGACTTCACGGTCGCGATGATTAACGCAACGGTAATGTTCCATGCGACAGAACCGAAGTCGATGTAAGAGGCCCAGACCGTGAGGACCGTTCCCACCAACAGCGCGCCGCCGATGATGAGATACGTGCGGACCGTCTTCTTGATGTGTTCAGGTGATGAATGGTCGCCCATAAAGTTTCGTTCTGAGAGTTAGAGCAAATACAACACAGGGAAGAGAAAAATCCAGACCAGATCGACGAAGTGCCAGAAGAGGCCCGCGACTTCGACGCGGTTCGTCACCCGTTCTGGCTGCGCCTTCCACATCTTGTTGCTGAACAACAAGATGTAAGTCATGACCAGCGCGCCGCCGAGCACGTGCAATCCGTGCAGGCCGGTGAGCGTGAAATAGATCGCGAAGTAAGTGCTGTGGCTCGGCACGTACGACGACACGTAGGTGAGATCACTCACTTTGATCGGCTTGAATTCGTGATGGCCGGCGTGCGCCTTCTCCTCAGCCTTGGCTTCCTTCGTTTCGTGGCCACGCGAATCCTTTTCGGGGTCCGCGGCGAAACTGATCGTCTCCACTTTTTGGGCACGCAGTTTTTTCAGCGTGAGGAAATGCGGATCACCTTCGATGTGGCCGGTGATCTCCTTGCCCTCAGCAGTGCGAATCGCGTAGTGGATGAACTTGTCGTTGTATTCCTTGGTCTTGATGCCGAGGAACATCAGCGCGCACAGGATCGTGGCTGCGAGATACAACTTCGCACGACCGAAGTTGTGCAGCTTCAAATTCGCCCAGCACATCACGACGGTGACGGAAGACGTGATGAGCACGAACGTGTTGAACGTGCCAATCGGAATGTTCAGCAAGCCGTGCGGCCAGGCGTTGTTGCCCACGCGCAGCAGCACGTACGAAGAGAACAGCGCGCCAAAGAGCATCACTTCGGAGGCGAGGAACAGCCAGATGCCGACCTTGGCGTTGTAAAGGCCCGTGTCCCGGCGGGGCTCAATTGTATATGGGATGTCCATGAAATTTCCTGAGATCGAATTGGCTTACACGGGTTGGTTCTGCGGCGAGAAGTCCTTCGGCGCACCCGGCACGCTGTAATCGTACGGACCACGATGCGCCTCGGGTTCCTTGTCGAAGTTGCCGTGCGGCGGCGGCGTGGGCGTCTGCCACTCGATCGTCGTCGCGCCCCACGGATTGTCGTTTTCGATTTTCTTCCCGTGCTTGATGCTCCAGAAGAAGTTGATGATGAACGGGATCTGCGCCAATCCCAACAGCCATGCGGCCATCGATACGTTCTTGTTCAAGTCGATGATGAATTGACTCAGCGCTCCATCCACCCCGACTGAATTAGCAAGCGAGTAAGTCGCACCGCCGTCTGCCATGCGCCGCAACATTCCTGACAAGCCTTGGATGAACATTGGAGCGAAAACCAGGTTCATGAACACGAAGGAGAGCGCGAAATGGATTCGCCCCCACGCTTCATTCATGAAGCGCCCGGTCGCCTTCGGGTACCAGTAATAAATTCCTGCGAAGAGACCAAAGATCGTCCCCGGCGCCACGACGTAGTGGAAGTGCGCGATGACGTAGTAAGTATCGTGCAGCAGGATGTCGGACGCGTTGAAGCCAAGCGGCAGACCCGTCAGACCGCCGATGCCGAACATGGGCAGGAACGCCAGCGCGAAGAGCATCGGTGTGTTGAACCGGATCGACCCACCCCACAACGAAAGAAACAGCGCCGTCAAAATAATCACCGACGGAATCGAGATGATCATCGTCGTGGTTTGGAAGAACGTGGAAATTTTCGTTCCCATGCCGGTGAGATACATGTGATGCGCACACACGATGAACGAGAGAAATCCGATCGCGAGCGCCGAGTGGACGAGCGCCTTGTAGCCCCACAACGGCTTGCGCGTGTTGCACGCGACGATTTCAGCCACGATGCCCATCGCCGGCAGGATCAGCACGTACACTTCCGGATGGCCCAGGAACCAGAACAAGTGCTGCCACAGCAACGGACTGCCGCCGCCGCTCACATCCATTTTCACACCCGAGACCACGAGGCCAGTCGGAAGAAAGAAGCTTGTGTCGAATACATTGTCCATGAGTTGCATCACGCCGGCCGCTTCGAGCGGAGGGAATGCGAGAAGCAGCAGGAAGCCCGTGACGAATTGCGCCCAGACGAAAAACGGAAGGCGCATCCAGCTCATGCCTCTGGCGCGAAGCTGAATGATTGTGGTGATGAAATTCACTGCGCCGAGCAGCGACGATGTGATCAGCAACACCATGCCGACGAGCCAAAATGTCTGGCCGTCGATCCGGTTCGCAAGGTCCGCGACCGTCGCCAGCGGCGAGTACGATGTCCACCCGGATCTCGCCGCTCCTCCCGGTATGAAGAAGCTTGCGAGCATCACCACCCCTCCTCCGAAATAGCATTGGTAACTCACCATGTTGATGCGCGGGAACGCCATGTCGGGCGCGCCGATTTGCAGCGGCACGACGTAGTTTCCGAACGCGCCGAACGCCAGCGGCACAATCGCGAGGAACACCATGATCGTGCCATGCATCGCGCCGAAAGAATTATAGAGATCCGGCGTCATCACGCCCGGCTTGCCGCTCGCATCGTTTGCGACCATGTCCGGTCCCACAAGTTTTTGCAGGAGGCTGCCCACACCCGGCATGGCCTGATTCGGGTAGGCGATCTGCCAGCGCATCGCCGCCATCAGCAGAAACCCGAACAGCAGAAACACCAGGGCGGTGATGCCGTATTGAAGACCGATGACTTTGTGATCGGTGGAGAAAATGTATTTACTCCAGAAGCCGGGCTCGTGGTGTTGATGCACGTGCGCCTCATGCGCGGAATGTGTCGTATGTGTCGAAGCCATGGTGTTGTTCGTTTATTGCCCCGCCGAACTCAAAATGTGGGCAGAAAATATTCTCGCGCGAATTGCAGTGTCAACGATTTCATCCAGTTCACTGCTTAATTTTATCCAGCGCCATCAGCCCGAAGAGCACCGGCAAATACAAAATCGAGGCGAGGAAAAGCTGCCTGGCACGCACGCGAGTGAGTTCACGCGAGAACCGGATCGCGCACCAAAGGAAGGCCATTCCCATCAATAACGCTCCGAAGAAATAAACCGTTCCGGCAACCGGCAACGAACCCGGCGCGCACAAAATCGCCGGACAAATACTCACTGCAATCAATCCCAGAGTGTGACTCACGGCCTGCCGTCCCGTGCGTTCGCCACTCGGATCGCGCGACGGCAACATGACAAAGCCGGCCTTCTCGTACTCTTCCCGATACAGCCATGCGATGGCGAGAAAGTGCGGCAGTTGCCAGAAGAACATGATCGCGAACAATGCCCAGCCTTCCCGCGACATTTGATCACGAGCCGAAGCCCAACCGATCAATGGAGGAAGACCACCGGGAATCGCGCCGACAAGTGTATTCAACGTCGTGCGCGTCTTGAGCGGAGTGTAGATGAAGACGTAGCTCACCATCGTGATCGCACCCAGCAGGCTGGAGAGCGGGTTGACGAAAAGCGCGAGATGAATCAATCCTGCGATGCACATGATGCCGCCGGTGATGAGCACGGTGTTCGGCGTCATTTCACCAGCCGGCAACGGGCGCGACGCCGTGCGAGCCATCTTTGCGTCGAGATCGCGTTCCCACCATTGGTTCAATGCCGCCGCGCCGCACGCGATGAGCGCGGTGCCGAACAACGTGTGGCCAAGCAACACGAAATCCATCGGGCCATTGCTGGCGGCGTAAAAACCCGCCAGCGTCGTGAGCAGCACGAGCAACGTGAGGCGCGACTTGAAGAGATCGCTCGCGATCGCGAAGAACGAACGCTCGTTCACGATCACTTCGGAGATGGCAGGCGCACTCGACTTCATGCGTGCTTCAATTCAGCTCCCTTGGGTGAAAATACTTCGTTCGACGCGACAGCTTCGGACTCGTTCGTGGTGCGCGAACTGACCAGGAACGAGAGCCATCCAACCAGAAAGGTCAGCGCCCCCACCGCGACGTGCGCCGTGGTGACATCCACCTTGCGATCAGACGTGATGGTCAGAATTCCCAGCGTCCCCTGCAACAACACGAGCGCCAGCCATGCGAGAGCCATCCGGCGCACCAATGAGTTTTCGTTCGCACGACGCAGTGCCAGCACCGCCGCAACGATGATCAACGCCACGATCACGATCGCCGTGTAGCGATGCAGCATGTGAACCACCACGTGGGCCGGGGTGATCGGTTCCTCACCGGACGCTTCCATGCGCTGCTGATTATACAGGGTTACGGACGCGGCGTCCGTCGCAGGCCAGACTTTGCCGTAAGCGAGAGGCAATGTGGTCACGGCGAGGCCCGCATGCTGATGACGCATCACCGCGCCGAAAATGAGTTGAAGAAAAATCACTGCGGTCGTGAACAACATCACGCCACGCAACAAGGTCATGCCGCTCAACGACGGCCGCGCGTTGCGCCACCATTGCGACGTGAGGACCACGAGGGAGCCGGTAAGCAAGAAGAACAACTGCGCAAAGGCTGCGTGGCAAATGCCGAGAATGGTGCCCCAATCTTTGTCGAGCAACACCCGCAAGCCGCCAAGCACGCCTTGGATGATCACCGCCGCAAACGCAATCAAAGCCAGCCAGCGAAGGCGGTCGTGAGTTCGCGCCGCCTGGATGGCCGCCCAAATCAAAACGACCATGGAGATGACTGCCATCCCAACGAACAACCCCGGTTGATGCCGCACCCCGAGCAGTGCGAGGACCAGAACCATCGCACTGACGCCGGCCCAGCGTTGAACTCCGCTCGTCGCGCGTGACCATGTCCAGATGGCAAATATTCCCGAGAACAATCCGATCAGGGCTGCCCAAAGCCGGTGAGAATGTTCGAAGAAAACTCCCGACACCCACTTCGAGAACGGAAAGAGGAACATGTGCTCGCCGTAGGTCTGCGGCCAGTCCGGCACCGCCATGCCGACGCCTTTCGTCGTGACGACGCCGCCAAGCGCGACCAGGAAAAGTGTCGCCACCGCCAGTGCGTACGCAAAGCGGTGGAGCCACACGTCATCCCTCGATTGAATCATCCCAGTCCCTGTCCTCTAACGAATGATGCCGCTGCGACTCGCGTCACAGCGGCATCGGTATTTGAATCTGTTTTACGGCGCTGGAGCGGCTTTGACTTCCAGCGTGAAGTCCACCGCCTTGTTATCCGCCGCGACGCTGACCTTCTCCGCCTTGGCACCCGCCTTCAGGTGATAGGCCTCGACCGTGTAATCACCAGCGGGCACGCCGCTGATCTTGAAATTGCCGTCCTTGTCCGTCACCGCGAAATACGGATGATCCACCACGCCCACGTAAGCAAACATCCACGCATGGACATCGCACTTAAACTTCACGAGCACTTCAGGCTTGTCGAAAACGAAGTCGCTCTTCATCGGGATCGGCTGCCCAAGGTTCTTCTCCTTGTTGCCGTCAACTTTCGGCATTGAGTGGACGTTGTGGAGGAACGGATCAGAGTTCTTCACGTCGAAGTGCTGGCCGGCCTGCACACCCATCACGTATGGGGTGTATTCACAGCCAACCTGATCGAGTGTCAATCCCTTCGCTGCCGGAGCGGGCGCGGACTTCGCCCCTTCCTTGATGTAAACGAAAACATTTCCCAGCCCGCTGCCTTCACCGACGACGTAGTGACGCGTCGTGAGCGGCTTTTCGTGGAGCTTGCCGCAAGTGGGATCGAGTTGAATCTGCTTTTCGGGGGGCGGTGTGCCGGTGAGTTTCACTTTGCCAGTGATGTCGGCAGCCGAGGCGACCGAGCCTGCGAGCGCCGCAACGGTGATGATGCCCAATATTGATTTCATAAAAGAGACGCGGAACGTATGCATTGTTGTTTTTCGAGGCAAGCACGTTTTGTGAAACTTTTCACAAGGTTTGCCAAGCTTTCGACGTCGCGCCTGAACGGCTATTCAGCAATCACATTTAAAGCGACTTCATCAGCCGCGCCATCTCGATCGCGGTTTGCGCGGCTTCCGCTCCGCGGTTGTGTTGCTTGCTCAAACAACGCTGGCGCGCCTGGTCTTCGTTCTCAAGCAGGAGCACTTCGTGAATGACCGGCGTCTCAGTTTGCAGCGCGATGGTTCCGAGGGCAAAACTCACCACGTCGCTGATGCTCTGGGCGTGAACCGTCGCGCCGCGAATGATTACGCCGAGACAAATAATCGCCGAATACCCCGGCACTGCCTTCGCGAGTTTCGCCGCCACGACCGGCACCTCGAACGCGCCGGGCACACGCACGATTTTGATCTCTTCTGCGTTCGCCCGTTTCAGGGTCGCCGTCGCCTCGTTCAACATGGCGTTCACAAAGTGCGCGTTGTACTTGGACGCCACGATGGCAAACCGGCCGCCACGGTTGAGCGCCGACCGCCTTGCAACTTTCTTCAACATAAATTCCTGCCCGCGGTTGAGCCGACCGGGCGCGGCACGTTATCAAACGGCAGCGGCGCGTCAAACCCGCTGCACCGGCGACAGCACGCTCGAACATTCAATGAGCCGAAATCATTTGTTCACGTGACCTGTTGCCCATGTATTCTCGCCGCCCCAAATGCTTATGAGCAAACGAGTCACTCTGACATTGTTGTCCGCGGTTTTGTTCGCGTTCGCCGCGGCAGCAGCCACTCCGAACATTGTTCTCATCTACACAGACGATCTCGGTTACGGCGACGTCGGCTGCTACGGCGCGACGCGCGTGAAGACACCGAACCTCGATCGGCTCGCGAGTGAAGGGTTGCGTTTCACCGATGCGCATTCGCCCTCGGCGACTTGTACGCCATCGCGATACGCGCTGCTGACGGGCGAATACGCATGGCGCAAGAAAGGCACCGGCGTGCTGCCCGGCGACGCCAGGTTGATCATCGATCCTGCGCGACCGACGCTCGCATCCATGCTGCGCCAGGCAGGCTACGTCACCGGTGCGGTTGGCAAATGGCATCTGGGCCTCGGTGCCGACAAACTCGATTGGAACGCAGAGATCAAACCCGGCCCGCTGGAAATTGGATTCAACACTTGCTTCATCATGCCGGCAACGGGCGACCGCGTGCCGTGTGTTTACGTGGAAGACCATCGCGTCGCCGGCCTTGATCCACAGGATCCTCTCACAGTCAGCTTCACGCAAAAGATTGGTGAAGAGCCGACCGGCAAAGAAAATCCCGAGCTCCTGAAAATGAAGCCGAGCCACGGCCACGACATGACCATCGTGAATGGCATCAGCCGCATCGGTCACATGAACGGCGCCAAGGCCGCGCGATGGAAGGACGAAGACATCGCTGACGTGCTGACGCGCCGCGCGGTGAAGTTCATCGACGAGAACAAATCGAAGCCTTTCTTTCTCTACTTTGCCACGCACGACATCCACGTGCCGCGCGTGCCGCATGCGCGTTTCGTCGGCAAGACAGACATGGGACCGCGCGGGGATGTCATCGCCCAGTTGGACTGGTGCGTTGGAGAAGTCATGGCCGCGTTGAAGCGAAACCAGCTCGACACGAACACGCTCGTGATTTTCAGCAGCGACAACGGGCCGGTCGTGGACGACGGCTATCGCGACGAAGCTGTTGAGAAACTTGGTGATCACAAACCTGCCGGACCGTTCCGTGGCAGCAAATACAGCATCTTCGAAGCGGGTACGCGCGTGCCGATGATCGTGCGCTGGTCCGGGCGCGTGAAGCCCGGCACGAGCGACGCACTGGTATGTCACATCGATTTCATGGCGTCGCTGGCTGCGCTCGCGGGACAGAAGCTTGCGGACACCGCAGCGCCGGACAGCTTGAATACGATGCCAGCGCTGCTCGGCGAAAGCCGGACTGGCCGTGAGACTCTCGTCGAGCACGCCGGTTCGCTGAGCATTCGGAAAGGCAATTGGAAATTCATCGAGCCGGGACGCGGGGCGCGCTTCAACCAGAACACGCGGGCGGAACTGGGCAATGCTCCCGACCCGCAACTCTACGACGTCGCGGCTGATCCCGGTGAAAGGAAAAACCTCGCCGCGGAACAACCGGAGCGAGTCAGCGAACTTGCTGCGGCATTGCAGAAGATTCGCGCGGACGGACGCAGCCGATAAAACAAAAACGCCGCCGCGTTTCAGCGCGACGGCGTTGCGAAACAATTACCGCGTTTACTCCGGCGGCAACGCCAGTTCCGGCACCACGTGATGGAAACGGTTCGGCAAAACGGGCGCCTCGGGATCAACAAATTGCACCGCGCCTTCCGTCACCACGCTGGTGTGGACCGGCATCCAATCCAACAGATTGGTCGAGCATTCGAGACGGTAGATGAATCCATTCGTTGCTTCCTGGCACAAATGGAAGAGCGCGTCGCTCAAGGTGCGCGTCGGCGGACGCGGCACGTCGTTGTCGATGATGATCGCCCCTGCCTCGCTGGGCTTGCCGAAGATGTAATTGGGCACCACCGCAAGCGGGGACGGAACCAGTCGCAACACCACCGTCTCCACTCCTTCCCGAAGCGTGTCATCGATCGGGCTCACCACCACCCGAGCCGAGCGTTCACCCGCCGGGATGGTCACGAATCCGGGCACCTGAAGGTAATCAACTCCATTGCTCGCTGTGCCGAGGAGCACGAACGGGACGGAGATGGATAAGTTGGTGCTGCCGCTGCGCCGGATCACAAACGTGGCTGTGTTCGTCACCCACGCATTCGTGCGCAGCGTCGTCCAGTTCGTCACGATGATGTTCGAGCCGCCGCCGGGCGGTGGAGGAATGGTGCCGAAGAAGTTCGTCGACGGACCCTCGATCGCGAACGGATCGGTCGCGATCACGGTGACGACGGAAAGGTTCGTTTGAGGCGGCGGAGTGTTCGTGCCTCGCAGAACGACCATCACGTTTTATGGTGCCGGGAATGGCTGGGGTGCCATTGGTATTTTACGCGCGGGCACTGACGCGGAACGCGAGGCCAAGGACCAAAAGCGAGAACAACCTGAACTGTTTCATACCGTTTCCTTTCCGAAGTGCTGAACGGCAATGCGCCCAAACGACTGCACCAAGAAGCCGGCACACATTGATGCAGCTTGGACGAGCGCAGTCACCCTGCTGTTTTAAGTCGATTTTCTAGGGCAAAACCCGCACTCGATAAAAGCGCGTCCGATCGCCCACCGGCGGAACATGCACCAGATTAAGCAGGGTGCCGGTGCCAGCCACCGGGCTCGTAACAGCGGTCCAACTCGGCGGAAGATTCGTGGTGCTCTCCAGTTGATAGCGCTTGCCTGCGATCGCCTGCACGCTGATCAAAACAGAATTCGTCGTTCGCACCGTGTTCACAATCCGCACGCTGCTCGCACCGTCATGAGGATTCGTGCCGGCGAGAAATTCCTGGAAGTTCGTGAGCCCGTCGGCATCGCCATCCAGCACACCATCGGTGGGATTGTTGCGGTCAAAGCCGTTCGCGATCTCCCACCAATCGGCCATGCCGTCACCGTCACCGTCGAGCACCACGGTGAAGCCACTGTAGACACCGAAATGACCTTCATCGTCAACGGCCCGCAATGTCACGTTCGTACCGTCAGCGCTGAGTGTGAGCGCGGTCGTGAATACGCCGTTCGCGGCGTGCTCGATCGTCGGTGGAGTGACGGGAATCGTGCGACCGATCGTGAAACGCGTGTTCGGAATGCGGTTGAACAGACTCGGCGAGGGAACAGCATTGCTCCAAGCGAGCGGATCACCAAATGCACCATCCGTTCGGAACCCAATGGCGCGCAGCGCAGGAACGACCGTCGAGCGGCAAATGCCCTCGGTGCCGTAACTGCTATTATTGAACGAGATGTCCACCAGGACGTTCGTAACGCCATCGAAAATGTATGGCGCCCGGAATGCGAACGTCACCCAACCTTTCGATGTGATCGCCACGTCACTTTGAAAATTGGTCGTCCAGCCTGCGGCTTCCCATGTCGCCGTGGGGAATTGCGCCGGAACGAACGGCTTGGTGCGGATCGTAAAATTGCTCAAACCGAGGCCCGGCACGTTCGTCACGTCGAGAGACAACGAGGTGATTTCGCCGGCGAGCCCGAGTTCTGTGGCCCAGTAAATCACTTGCAGGCGCGAGTCATGGTAGCTGCTGCCGAGCGGGAACTCGAAAGGCGACGAGTTGGAACCGACCGTGTAAAACGTTTCATTTTCCGTCGCCAATAGATGCACCGGCCCATTGAAGTTCGTCGCGATCTGGCCGCCGACATCCCTCGCCGTGCCGATCAGCGTAAACGGCACATCCACATAAACCTTCGACGGCACCGCATCGAACGCGAGTTGATGCACCAGGTTCGTGTCGTCGTCGATAATAGTACAAAGAGCCTGGGGGCGAGAAAGTGTCACCTGGCTGGGCGACGAGAGTAATATGTAGAATTTCCGGTCCGCCTTGAAGAAATTGTTGCCCAGGACTCCCACCGTTATGGAAGCGTTCGTCACGCCGGGCGGAAATGTTAACACGCCGTAAGCTGGCAGGTAATCAAGTCCCTCGATAGCAGAAGCATCCGTCGTGCTATATGCCACTGTGATCAGCTTTCCACTCACAGCCGATAGCGTGACGAAGAAAGTCACGTTGTTTGTCCCGTCGTTACCTTCCGACGTAATGATGTCAACGATGTCGAGCACTGGATTGAGATCGTTATCGTTGATCGTTCCGAAGCCCTGGTCGTCGAGGATTTGGCCGTTCACCGGGGAGAACAGGTTCACCAAAAACGTTTCGTTCGATTCACTCAAACTATCGGGCAGGATCGCCACCGAGATCGTCTGATTCGTGGTGCCAGGAGAAAACACCAGCAAACCATTCATCGCGACATAATCTGAACCGGCCGTGGCCGTGCCGTCGGCGGTTGAAAACTGAACTGAGACTGGCGCGGAATTCGAAGGGGTCAGCCGCACATTGAAGATCATCGTGGCGGGCGAATTTCCTAATGGCTCTGACACTGTCGCGTCCGCAATCAGCAGTTGTGGCAGACCGGCGATCGTGATCGTGGTGGCGATGTTGTTGAGCAGATAATTATCTGGCTCTCCGCGCCTAATGGCGACGATGTTCGTGACAGCAAACGGTGAGATCGCTCGTATCGTAAGAGCGATCGTCGCTGCCCCGCCACCTGGCAATTGTCCGAGGTCACACACCACCGCGCCCGCATCCAGCGAGCAGGCACCTTGAGAAGTGGCCGACGAAACGAACTCGGCAGCAGCAGCCATTCTATTGCTGAGCACCAACCCTGTCGCTGCCGACGAACCACGGTTCGTGACAACAATGGAGACGACAAAGGCATCATTCACAGTCACGTTGTCCGGTGCTGTGGCGCCGACCGAGATGTCGTTGAACGCGAGCACATCAAACCGGGTTCCGATCCCGTTGTGTCCAAAGCCATCCGTGACACCGAGATACATCTGTTTCGCTTCATCGAGCACGGTGACCAAGCCGGTGCAAACACCGGAAACAAAATTCGTGAGGGACGACACAATCATGCCGGCATAAGCGTAATTCGTAAACGGCACGAGTATGCCCGGGTTCGTGGCGAGGATGCCGCCCGGAAGGAAAGCCCAGTCGCCCGCGTTATCATTGTCGATGTTGCCCTGGCGTTGGTAAGTAAGCCCGGACGCCGCATTTGCAAGCACAGGCACGCCCATCCATCCGCCGGGCGAAATCGAAAGAGGCGCGGTGATTTGCGCCGGAAAAGCATCCACCGCGCAAAAGAAATCGACAATGTTGCCGACGTTGTCGCGCAGCAAGACCGCAATCGGGTTGTTCGCAGTAAGGCTGTTCCATGACAGATTGGTGCCCACCACGAAATTGGGATACGTGCCCGGGGCGAAGCGGGCTGCAAACGCCCTGAGCCAGAAGAGTTGGCCAGGCTTGCACACACTCGGTGTCGGCACGGTGTATGTGATCTTGGGCGTCGGCCAACTAATCGCGTCGTAAAGTGTCACTCGCCAGCCGGCGATATTTACATCCTGACTGGAAACATTTTGAAACTCCATGCGATCCGAGTCGCCGCTGTCCACTTCCGTGATGACGATCTTACTCTTCGGTTTCGATGGGAGGAAGTTCGTCAGCGTTGCGGTGCCGATGTATTTGAACACAATCTTTTCGTATTCGTCGCGGGCGGTGATATTCACTTGAAACGGCTGTCCGACCGTTTGAGGAGAAGCGACGGACGCGATGCTGAAGTGATCGAACGGCGCTGTTGTAAAACTCCACACCGCACTCGATTTCTGAAAGGGATCCCGACGCGCCACGACTTTCCAATAATAGGTTTGGCCGCTGTCGAGTTGCGTGCCCGCACCCAGGATCAGATTGGTCGTCGTGCCAACGAGCGTCGTGGGATTCGGATTGGTGCTGAGATAAACGTCGAAGAGAATTGCGCCTGGTTGAGGCAGCGGATTTACCGTCCATCTGAAAGCCGTGTCCGCACGCACCAGTGTCGCTCCGTTTGCTGGAAACGGTCCGAACGGCGCCGTCGGACGTTCGTCATCCAGCACAATCACCGAACCCGTGGCGCTGATAAAGCCGGGCGACGAGGCGACAATTTTCACGGCGTCAAAGCTGTTGGTGTTCGAATTGTCGACGATGAACAAGGAGAAGTTCGTGGCACTCATGCCGGGAGCAATGGTCACCGACAACGGGGTGAATAGCGTCGCGGGTTGATCTGAACTCAACATGATCAAAACGGGAACAGTGGCCACAGCCGGCAGCGTAACGGTGCCGCCGTCAAGCACGCTGCCACCATTCTCAGCCGTTTCTGGAATCAGTGTGAGGCTCAGTAAATATGGATCGTTGTCGTGAACTGTGATGATGTCCTTGTCGTACGGCCAACCCGTCACGGATGCTGCAATCGTCACATCCTCCGTGAGGCCATTGAGGAGATTGTCGTCCACAGTTGTGAGATCGAAGAAAGCAGTGCGTGAACCCGCAGGCACTACGACGGAAGCCGGAACCAGAACACGCATGCTGTTGCTGGATGTGAGTTGCACGGTGACATCACGGCCCGCGGGCGCGCCAAGCAGAATGAAGCCTTCGCCCGAGAGCACGCCCCCTCCTTCGGTGGTCTCGGCCGGAACAGCGACGGTGATGCGCGTAGCTTCATTGTCGTTCACCGAAATGGACGCTGTGGCGGATGGGCGGTCTGGAAATGTCGCGAGGAGATTCGCCGTTTGCGTGCCGTCGAGAAGTGCGTCATCAACAATGGTGATCGGAAATGTCGCCGAAAAATTGCCCGCCGGAATCGTGACGACCGACGGGACGATCACTTCGTTGGTGTTATCAAGTGAAAGCACGACATCCATAGCGTTCGAGCCCGGCAGGGAAAGCAGGATGGTACCCTGTAGCACTCCATCGCCTTCACGCGCCAGCGATGGGATCACGAGACGCCCGCTGGGTGTGCATACTGCCAGCGCGCTCAGGTCGCTGGATTCGTAATCAGCAGGGATGCCGCCGCCGGGCGAAACACCGGCCAACCCGCCTGCAGATTCCACCGTCAACCAGGTGATGCGGATGACCCCATCGAAGAACAACTCCACTTGGAAGCTGTTCACGTTGGTCTTCCCGAACTCAGGCACATTCTCATACGTCACCGCGAGCCGATTCGAAAGCTGCTGCCATGAAATGCGCCCGTTCTGTCGCGCGTCGAGGTCGAGGTAAAGCGGGGCGACGCGCACCACGTTGAAGTACTCGAAGGTGCCTGGAAAAAAGAAATTCGTGCTCACGCCGGGATTCGGCGTCACGTTTCCGTTGGCGCCAATCCATAGCACGTTGGTGCTTTGACCGAAGAATGAAATGGTTTTGCCGCCGGTCAGCGTGATCTGCCGATACTCGTCGTCGTCGATCCCGATGATCGCGGTTCCTTCGGCGGGATCGACCGCGAAGTTCGCCGCCGGCGCGAAACATCCCAGGTAGCTCGTGCCAGCCGGTCTGAGCGTCAGCACGGAATGCTGCAGGTCGAACGGTCGGCTCGCAAAATCCTCGGTCAAATGATCTTCACTGCCGATGCGCAACGTGACGATGCACGACACATTGCTGCCGGTGGATTTGTTGATGAAGTAGATGTTGCTGCTGAATACGCCGCCGGGAAGCAATGTCGCATTTGCATTGATGCTGGCGGTGACGTTGACGAATTCGCCTGCGGCCAGGCTTCCATTCGTTTTCGAAAACGTCATCCAGGACGGCGCGTTGCTCACACTCCAAATCAGCGGCGCCGCCGCCTGCAGCGTATAAATCTGCGACGATGGCGTGAAGGGTCCGCCCGGCGGCCCGGTGATGAGGAACGTGCCTGTGGGCACGACGGAGAGGGCATCGCCCGGCGGCTTTACGCTCACGAGCACCGTGCGGGTCGTGCCCAGCGCGTTCGGAAAATTCGTGAACGCCACCGTGATGTTGTGGTCGCCCACCGGCAGCGCGCTCATACCGTTCGTGAATACCGTCACTGGAATGGCCGCGTGTGGCAGGAGCGTCCCATTCGTCGGCGATATCGTCAGCGGTGCGCTGGCAATCGCCGCCCAACTCAGTGTCACGTCGCTTTGATTGATCAACGTGAAATCGGCGGAGGATGGCGTGACATGGCCTCCTGTAATCCCGCTGAACGTCAGCACCTGGGGACTGGCCGAAAACGCCGGCACTGCAGGCACGTCGTACGCCGCCTGAATGCCCGCCGTGGTAGTCGTATCCAACGCCACCGCGCTGAAACCCAGGCCGCGTTTCGCGAACGCGGTCCAGATGATCTGCGCATTCGTGCCGCCGGTGAGCGCGCGCTCTGCGGTAAGAATGCCATCCCGTGCCTGCGTGAATGTCGGATTCGGCGGCGTGAAATCCATTCCGTCCGCGACGATGCGCATCACAAAATCGTTGGCGGCCTGGTACGTCTCTGGAGTCAAATTCATGCTTCGCAAGAGGGCCGCCCGCATTTCCCAAAGCATCTCGCACCAGACTTCGCCCAGACGATGCACCTCGTTCGCCGCGCCGTTCGCCGTCGGGTTGCGTGGGATTTGCGGATACGTTGACGCTTGCGCTGGATCAATATCCTGGAACATCAGGGGGCTCACATTCGTAGATGTCGAATACGGATACCGCCGGATGCCGTAGTAGTAGCTCTCCTGCAATCCACCGAGCAAATAGCTCGCGTAACCCCCCATGGGATAATTCGCGTCGAGATCATGCTCGTAGCGCGTGAGCATCGCTTCCGCAAAAAAATCCGACCAACCCTCTCCCAGTCCGTAGGTCTGTAGCTGGCTGATGCCCGTGCCATGACCGACGCGACGATCGCTCATCCCGTGGGTGTATTCGTGGAGTATGACTTCCGCGTCGAGGTCGCCGTCATGTTGCGGATTGGGGCCGCTGAAAAGGTACATTTGAATCCGCCCGCGCGAACCGTCTGGCGCGGGAGTGAAGTTGGCGTTGTTCACGCCCGAACCATCCTGCGCCTCCGCGATCACCGGATCGTTGCCGGCACCGCCACGGCCGAAGTTGTCCTTCTGATAATTTCCCTTCGCCTCCGTGAAACCAATCTCGTAGAGCCGGTCGTGTATCCAATTGCACCAGTAAAACAATTGCACCACCGCACCCGCTGAGTAATTCGTCGGATGCTGCGCGGCGTTCAATGGATAATCGAATGTGCGATGTCCGGTGGCATCCACGCTCGCGGGAACCCGCGGCAAATCAGGCCGGTTGTCGGCATCACGATCCAGCGAGGCATCGATGTTGTTGCCACGCAGAATCATCTCGCCGTCATTGATCCAGCCGAGTGGCGAAGCATTGGTGTTGACCGCCGCCAACGTCACCAGCGTCGCTGAAACCAGCGGCGGCTGCGTCGCGTTCGGTGCCGGCCAGCCTGGACGCATTGGCGTCGGGCTGTCGTTCGTGAACACGCGATACGTTACGGCGCCAATGTCCACGGTCAGCTTTCGCCACAACAAAACCTCGCCGTCCTGCACATCCACCAGCACGCGAAAGCGCTCGCTGAACTGGCGCCGGTTCAACTCCACCTGCCAGGCGAGGCGCAATGTGTCGCGATCCAGCGGAAACCAGACGAGCCGCGCTGTTGCTTCACCGGGCAGCGGCTTGATCTTGAACGATTGCACCTGCTCGGCGCCCTCAGGCTTCGCAGTGATCGTCGTGAATTCCTCGGCGGGTTCACCGATCGCTTTCGCCGCGATCTCCATCGCTTTGCGGATCGACTGCTTCGGCGACTTCACATGGGCTGCCCGGTTCGGCGTGCCGCGATTCGCCGCGGCATTCGCCTGCGGCACAAACTGGCTCGACACATCCATCAACTCGCCACGCGAATTCACGTGCGCCGCGAATATCGATTCATATACGGGAATGCTGTCGATGTGCTGGTGCCACACCGTCGTGCGCACGCCGTTCTTCTCGCCCACGTAGTCCCGCGTCTTGACCGCAGAATCCAAATCCTCCGGCCCGTGGCCAAACAACGCGCGGTGATCTTCCACAAAGGATTTCACCGCCTTGTTCGGGTCGGTGCGAAAGCGTTGAGCGGTTTTCGGCGTGACGCCTTTGCCTTCACCTTGCGCAGCGGTCAGTTGCTCACGGTCAGCGCGCACCCATTTCGGCGAACCAAGCTGCGGATCGAAATCAACCTTCGCATCTCGCACCTGCTGGCGGAGCGTCTCACGCGCCTGCGTTTGCTCAACAGTCGGCGCGGCGCGGCGTTCGCGCCGTTTATCGAAGCCCACCAATTCCTCGGTGGATGTCGTCAGATCGGCAGCATGGAGCGACCACGCGAGCGTGGCGGCGGCAATCAAAAGAAATGGGGGCAACTTCATCAGGGCACGGATGTTGGAGAAAAGGGCGTCATTCTAGGCAGTTTGAAACTGCCCGAAATTGCTTTGTCCCACCCTGAAAGTCAAACTGCAGCGACGTTTTCCCGGTGGCAGCTACCGGCCTTCGGCATGATGCGACAGCCCGAGAAACCCTGCTCCAGGATAAAAACCTTCACTCCGCTACAAGCCCGGCGTTCAGCGAGTCGCTGCGCAAAATCCTCCGCGCCCAACTTCCCAGCCTCGCCAAAGCGCAGCCTACCGGTCCGGTGGTTCACCTTCGCGCCGCCGATCTTCCATCAGTCGTGGCAGTTCCATGCGGTCCTCGACCCGATCCGCCTGAATCCCTTGCTCGCCCAATAACCGATCCACCCGCAGCCACGGTGGCCGCCCGGCGGGGCGCAGATAGAGCGGACAACTGCTCCATCCATACACCAAGATCAGATCCTTCGGTGAAATCAATCCAGCGCGCCAGGAATTCAAATGAACGTAATCGCAAACGCTCTTGAAATAACCGCGGACGGACGCCAGTGGCATGAAACCACTTTTCCAGCGAGCGGCGCAACCCGCTGTTTGACATCGGCAAGAGTGCGGGCGCGCCATTCAACGATTTGGGAAAGCCGCGCCGGAGCTTCGCCGCCAGACGCGGCTCGGCGCAAAACGTCACGCCGCATTCGCCCAGGAAATGGTTGAAGACGTTGGACGTCACGCCACTGGAGCCCGGTTCATCCGCCAGCACGACGTCCAGCCGATACGCGGCCAGTTCGATGAGCTTGTCGGAGACTTTGGTTTCCCAGCAGGAAAGTTGCACCGGTTGGGGGAGGCGAAAGATCGGCTCGATGATGCGGTAGGTGACGAGCTTGGGCAGTGCGTCGGCAACGCCGAAATGCAGCCGCAAGGGACGTGCGGTGGGCTGCTGCTTCACCGAACTCATCAAATCCTGTCCGAGTGAAAAAATCTCCTTCGCGTAGCTCAACACGTGATGACCGGCCCTGGTCAGTGTCAGCCACCCCGCTGAAAGAGCTTTTGCCCCAGCACGCTTTCCAGCGCCGCAAGCTGCGCGCTGATGGTGGGCTGGGAGACGTGCAATTTGTCCGCCGCCTTGCGCAAACCGCCTTCTCTGGCGACGACCCAGAAGTATCGCAAGTGATGGTAGTTCAAGAATTCCACGCGGACACGGTATTCGCTTTAACCTAACAGTCCATTCCAAAAGCCGTAATGGGCTAAGTGTGACGCCGCTCTTATTTTGCTGCCATGAAAAGTTCCATCACATTGAAAGAGCTCAACGCCTTGTCGTTCGACGCGGTCCAGATCACAGACGCAAAAGCGACGACCAACGGAGCTTCACAACCGCAATCGACACCCGAAAGTGTCCGAGCCTTCCCTGTCCAGCCGGACAGAAGTGACCAAAGCTTTCGCGAAATGCTGCACGAGCGCGCCACCGCCCCTTACGTCAGCGCCATTGCTTACCACCGCTGGGGAATCAACGAGTGACCCCATCAAAGGCGATTATGAAACGAATCAAACGCATCATCGTGGCAGTTTTGGGCGTGACGGTGCTGGCCTTGGGCATCGCGCTGATTGTGCTGCCCGGCCCGGCGTTCCTCGTGATTCCCGCCGGGTTGGCGATTCTGGCGGTTGAATTTGCCTGGGCCAGACGCTGGCTGCGTTCCGCGCGGGCGTTGTTGCCGCACCGTTCCAAAGACGGCACTTCGCCGCGGAAGAAGGTCACCCTGCAATCCGTCCGGCGGAGCACGGGCTTCCTGCTGCGGCAGGTTCGCCGGACTCTGTTGCCGAAACGAAAAGTCACATGATACTCATCCTCTTCCTCATCACTCTGGCGATTGGCCTGCTGGCCCAATGGCACGTCAAGCGCACCTACGCGCGGCACAGCCGCACGCCCGTCCAATCCGGTCACACCGGCGCGGAAGCGGCGCAGGAAATTCTGCGACAAGCCGCATCACCAACGTCAGCATCGTCGAGCATGAGGAATTGCTGGGCGATGGGCTTTATCCAAGCCGGTTCGGAACGGGCCGCCGTAAGCCAGGTGTTGACCGCAGCGGGCTGGACGTATGTGGCCGCGTTCATCTCGTCGCTGATGTATTTCCTGTGGCATTTGCTGCCGTTGCTTACCGGGAGGCAGCGTAACTGATTTCTCCCATCACAAACCAAAACAGACATCTCGCTTATGAAAATCCAATTCCGAATTCGTGGCCTCAACGCCAACACCAGCCTGCGCGCCTGGCTGGAGCAGCAACTTGAACGGCTGCACAAACTCATTCCCGTCTCCGCCGCCGAAGTGGTGCTGGAACAGCAACGCGACCATGCGCCGGCCTTTCGCGCCTTTGTGCATCTGGCCGTGCCCGGCCCGGACATTCACGCCGCCGCCCGCGACCACACGCTCGAAGCCGTCTGGCTAAAGGTCGCCAAAAACCTGCGCAAACAAATCGAGCGGCGCCAAACGAAGCAGCAGGCCCGGCACAAAACCAACCAGCAATTGCCTGCTCCGGCCGGCCGATGGAGCGGGGTTGCGGCCGGTCGAAGGGCTTGACCGAAAACGAAGCCAACGGAATCCAACCCTGTTCAGGGAGGTTGAGAGAGGAGCCGTGAGAAAATATGATAAACAAATCGTATCTGGTTTTCTGGGAGATGGTGCTCATCCTCGCCTCGATCCTGATGTTTCGAAGCGCGTGGCTGCTTCTCGACGGGATAGAGTGGATGAGCCGCCCTGCGGGTCTTGGAGTATCTCTCGTGGTCGGGGTGATCGTGGGCACTGTGGCGCTTGCGGCCATGAACCGCGCTTCAAGCAAATGAAAGAGGATCCTCTTAAGCCGTTTCCCGCGGGAATTTATCCCGGTGGATTTTCCGCAGAACGTCCGCACCAAATTTTTATCAACAGCTCTAATCTCTTAAAATGACATCTCAACTCTGGCTCTGGGTCGGATTCAACGTCTTCGTGCTGGCGATGCTGGCGCTGGATCTCGGCGTGTTCCATCGCAAGTCGCACGTCGTCTCGTTCCGTGAAGCCATCACCTGGACGGTCGCGTGGATCACGCTGGCGCTGCTGTTCAATCTCGGCGTGTGGCATTTCGCGGGGGCGCAGAAGGCGCTGGAATTCACCACTGGCTACCTCATTGAGTATTCGTTGAGCGTGGACAACATTTTTGTCTTCGCGCTGTTGTTCTCGTATTTCGCCGTGCCGCCGAAGTTCCAGCACCGGGTGCTGTTTTGGGGCATCCTCGGCGCGCTCGTGTTGCGGGCCATCATGATCGTAGCGGGCACGGTGCTCATCGCGAAGTTCGCGTGGATCATCTACGTGTTCGGCGCGTTCCTCGTGCTGACCGGCATCAAGATGATCGTGAAGCGCGAGGAGGAAATTCATCCCGAGCGCAATCCAGTCGTGAAGTGGTTCAAGAAACTCATGCCGGTGACCAGTGATTATCGCGAGGACAAATTCTTCGTGCGCGAAAACGGTGTCCGCATGGCCACGCCGCTGTTCGTGGTGCTGTTGCTGGTCGAAATCTCCGACGTGATTTTCGCCGTGGATTCGATCCCGGCCATCTTCGCGGTCACGACCGATCCGTTCATTGTTTATACGTCGAACGTCTTCGCCATTCTGGGCCTGCGCTCGCTCTACTTCGCGCTGGCGGGCGTGATGGACAAGTTCCATTACCTCAAGATCGGCCTGGGCGTGGTGCTGACGTTCGTCGGGGTGAAGATGCTGCTGGCGCACACGGCGTGGAAGATTGACACGCTGGTGTCGTTGGGCGTGATCGTGCTCACCCTGGCCGCGTCGGTGGTGCTGTCGCTGCTGCGGCCGAAGCAATCGGTGATCCCCGGCGGGTCACCCAAAGCGAAGAGTTGAACCTGGCCCGGAATGGTGTCCCGGGGCGTTCCCGCCCGACACTTTGCGCGCCACGGAAAAGTTTCACTGCGCGGCCTCAACCCGTAGCATCAGCCTATGAATCAAGTGGCGTTTGAAATCATCGTCATCTTTCTGCTGCTGATCGCGAACGGCGTGTTCGCGATGGCGGAGATTGCGGTCGTCTCATCGAAGAAAGCCCGGCTGCGCCGTCTGGCCGATCAGGGCAATAGCACCGCGAAGGTGGCTTTGGAACTCGCCGAGTCGCCCAACCGTTTCCTTGCCACGGTGCAAATCGGCATCACGCTCGTCGGCATTTTCGCGGGTGCGTTCGGCGGTGCAACCCTCGCGGCCGAACTGGCCGTCCCGATTGGACAGGTATCATTCCTCGCGCCCTACGCGGACAAGCTGGCGTTTGGCATCGTGGTCGTCGTGATCACTTACTTCTCACTCGTCATGGGTGAGCTTGTGCCGAAACGCTTCGGCCTGAGCAACCCGGAAGGCATTGCGATGGCCATGGCCAGGCCGATGAACTGGCTCTCGCACTTTGCCGGGCCGGTCGTGAGTTTTCTCAGCTTCTCCACGGAAGGTTTGCTGCGCGTGCTCGGCTTCAAGCAGGCAAAGGAAGCTGCGGTTTCTGAAGAGGAGGTGCGCGGGATGATGCAGGAGGGCCTTCGCGCTGGTGCGTTTAACAAAGTGGAAAGCCACATCGTCCATAGCGCGCTGGAACTCGATCAGTTGCCCGTCCGCGAAATCATGACACCGCGCCCGAAAGTCATCTGGCTGAATCAGGACGATTCGCACGACAAGGTCTGGCACAAGATCGTCGTCAGCAATCACTCGCATTTCCCTGTTTACCAGGGCAATCGCGATCACGCGGTGGGCGTTGTTTCTGTGAAGGCGATTTACGCCAACCTCGCTGCCGGCGTCGGCGTGAACCTCAAAGACCTCATCATCCCTCCGCTCATAGTGCCGGAAACCCAGACGGTGTTGCAGTTGGTCGAGACGTTCAAGCAGAGCGGCAAACACATTGCGCTCGTGACCGATGAGTTCGGCAGCATCGTTGGACTCATCACACTGAACGATGTGATGGAAGCGGTCGTGGGCGAATTTCCCACGCAAGGCGAGCGCGCCAAGCCCGAAGCCAGGAAGCGCGACGACGGTTCGTGGCTGATTGACGCGATGATTGACACCGAAGCCGTCGAGCGGGCGCTGACGAGTTTCAAGTTCGGCGGCGATGCCTACACGGAATATCAGACGCTTGCCGGATACGTGGTGAAGCAACTCGGCCACGTTCCCAAGGAAGGCGAGACATTCGAGGCGCAGGGCTACATCTTCGAGGTGCTCGACATGGACCGCCATCGCGTGGACAAAGTGTTGGTGTTGCCTGCCAAAAACGCGCTGCCACCGAAGCAATGAAAGGAAAGCCATCCATGTCCGTCTGGTTCTGCTACGCCGTCGGCGCAGCCGTGCTTTACGGCGCGCATCAAATCTTCATCAAACTCGCCGCAGACGAATCAGCGACGGCCTTGGCGCATTCGTCGTCGAGGCAACGGCGGCGCTGACCACCCTCCTCTATCTGCTTCATAAAAACGCCAGGATCGGCTCATTCGCCCAATTCGGTCGTCCGCGCCCGACGAGTTCCACCCTCGTTATTGCTGGCGGCGCCGTTGGTTTGGAGCGGCGTTCGTCCGCGGTGGCTTGGGCTGTTTGTCGAAGAGGCCGGGCAACGACTGAAGCAGGTTGCCGGCAGGACTTGTTGTTGCGGGCCCGGCGTTTGTTCCACCGGCCGCCTGATTCGTGGTTCCACTCGCGCCAAGATTTCCCAAACCCTTGAGAAGTTTCCCAGCATCACCGCCCACGAATCCGCCGATCGTGCTCGCGAGGATTCGCGTGACCGCGATCTTGTCCATCTCAGGTTTCGGATCTCCAGCCGTGCCACTAATGGAAACGAACCGCGGCATGGCGACAAATTGTTGATCCGCCGCAGTGCCTGAAGGTGTCAGCCGTGCGGCATCGGCGATGTTTCGGCGCAGGGCCAGATCCACCGGCAGCTTGTTCAAGGTGGAGTTCGTCAGCACTTCATTGATCGTGATCGGCCCCGTCACGCCAGCGCGAAACGCCGAGCTCTCCGCCGTCCCGCTCTCGATGTTCGCAGTCCCATTTGCAATCACGATTCGCGCATCGATCCACGTCAGCGGCGATTCAGAAATTTGCGGCACGCGCAAGGCGACGGCGATCGGCACGAGAATCTTTTGCAGCGTGGTGTACTTCGTGACCTGCACGTTTGCATTCGTCAGTGTGAGTCCAAGATTGCCGCCCAGATTCTTCTTAAACCCCGCGCCCGTCACGCCCGCGCCTTTGAGCGCGGCATTCGCGATCAGGTCGCCCTTGAACTGTCCGCGCTTCTCCGGCGCGAACGTATTCACGAGCGGCTCCACTGGCACGCGATCCATCTTCGCATTCAGGTCGTATTCGAATCCTGCGACTGCGAGATTCAATGCCGCCGTGAGACTCACGGGCGCGCCATTCAGCGACATCGAAAACGGATTCAGGTTCACGTGCCCGTTCTCAATGCTCGTCTTCGACACGAGATTTGAAATCGTCACCTCACGCAGAAACACTTTCGCGATGCTCATTTCTTGCGTGAACTGGCTGAACGGCAATTTGATCGGCGCAGGCTCCACATCTGGCTTTGAGCCGGCAGGTTTTTCCTCGGCAGGACGGCCGCCGGTCTTCGCAGTCTGTGTCGCATTCGTGTCCTTCTTCTTCGCGAAGAGATCGTAGTAAGTCGTCAGGTCCAATCCATCGGAAGTCACCTTCACGTTGCCGGTCCAGGCATTGGATTTCGTCAGGTCGAAATGTCCCGCCACATTCAGCTTGTTGTCAGCGCGATCCGTCTTCGTCAGCGCCAGTTGAACAGCCTTAATGTCATAGACCGTCTTCGCCATCGCCACATCGGCCGTGAGATCGATGGCCAATGGCGTGTGCGGAACCGCGCCGGACGGATCGTTCACCACCAGATTCGCCACGTGCAATTCGGCCTTGATGCTGCCGTCGGTCGGGCTGGCGAGATTCGCGTTGGCGGTCACATTGATCGCAACCGTTTCCAGTTGTTTCTCACCCAGCGCTGCCGCGAGGAACGACTTCAACGTGTTCTGATTCAAATCGACGAGCTTCACCGCGATCGCGCCGGGATAAGCGCCGCTCACGTCAAACGAGCCGCCCGCCTGCCCGCTTTGCTGCAACGAGCCGCCGAACTTTTTGATTTCCACCTTCTCGCCCCGCATCGCGACATCGAGATCGACTGCCGTCGCAAAACGGTCGAACCGATTCGACTGAAGCGCGCCGGTGAAGTTCGCGAGATTCAGTTTGCCAACGATGGCGCGGTCCATCACCGGCTTGTTCGTCTGGGCCGGCGTTGTGTTTTTCTGAACGATGTGTCCGGCGAATTTCACCGTGCCCGATTGCACGTTCAGTCCCGGCACCACGACTAGCGACGCCACCTGCGGCAGCACCACATCAAGGTCGGCCTGCACATCGGCGTCCTGAGTCTTCGTGTTGTAGGCAAGCGCGCCGGTCGCGCTCAAAGCTTTCTGTCCGCCACGCGCGAGTTGGAATGCGTAACTATCCAGCTTCACCACGCTGGAATCCTGCACCGCGCCTTTCATGTCGAACGCGATGTCCGCGTTGTCGATGCGATTGCTTCCCACCACAGCCGTCAGCGCACTCAACCGCGTCGCGAGAGTCAGTCCGAGGTTTTTGCCCGCCTGCTTGGAAATCAGATTCAACGTCACCGCCAGCTTGCCGCTGCTGATCGTCGCATTCGTGCCGATGAACGCCTGCCAATCCGGCAGATTGAAATTCGTGATCACGAGATCGAACGCCGATTCATCGACCGCGCCCGAGCTTGCGCCGAGGTTGAGCGCCATCGGTTTCGCCAGCGTGCCACGGAGGAATTCGCTGCCGCCCTGCGTTCCGCTCAACGCGAACGTCTGCACCATCGCGGTCTTGTTCGATTGATCCATCGTCACCGCATAGCTGGTGCGGATGTCCATCGTCGGCGTCGTCTGGCCTTTTTGCGTCACGCCGAAACTCCCGACGAGCAGCGCGCCGTTCACGGAAACAACGCGCCCCTTCTGCGTCAGCTCAACCGTGTTCGTCGAATTGATTGTCGTCTGGTTGAAGTCGATCCCCAGCGCGCCGCCGACGAGGTTCAACGCCTGTTTATCGATCCCTGAAATCGCGACATTGATCTTGCCCTCCATCGTCTCCGCGCTGAACGGCCCGCTTGCCGTAATCGCGCCAAGGTTTTTGCCGGATTGCGAGAGCCGCACGCTCACGTCATTCAACTGCGTCGGCGTCACGTCCGTGTTCAACACCACGCCGAGCGCGTTCACTTGGGCGAAGGCGCCCTTCCCTTCCGTGACGTCCACCTTCGTCTGACCTTTTACGGTTTTTGGTTTGAGCGCGCTGTCGAGTGCGATATCAAAACTCCCAAATATCTTCGCGGCAACGGCACCATTCGAAGCGTTGAGTCCTGTCGCCACTTTGACCAACGAGTCGATGGCTATTTTCCCAGAGCGGTCATTCCCGAGATTCTCGACAGTGATGTTGAGGCCACTCAATTCGACCAGATCGAGAGGGAAAGCGTCCGCTGCCTGGAGCTGATTAACCAAACGTACCGTTGCATTCTTCAGAGTAAGCTTTTGAAGATTTAGTTTTGGCGCTTTCTCCTCCTTCTTTTCTTTGGGCTCCTTCTTTTTCTGATGCACTCTGTCCTTGTCCGCAGGCTCGGGAAGATTGAACGTGCTGTCCGCGAACGTGATGAGATTCACCGTCGGCGATTCGAGCGTGACTTCGCTGACGTTCAGGTTGCCCTTGATGATGTCCATCAAGCTGTAACGCAGCCGCACTTCCTTCGCGGTCACGACCGGATCCGTCCCCTTCTTGGTCACCTTCAAACCAATCAAGTTCACCGACGAAAACGGTGAGATGCTCGCGCCTTCGACGGTGACCTCGGCGTTCATCGCCTTGCTTACCTTCGGCAAGATCACGCTCTTCAGCGCCCACTCGCTCGTGCCGACGAAGTAGCCCACCACGAGCAATACGACGAGCACTCCGAAGACGATTCCCACCCAGCGCAACCAACGACGGGGTTTGCGCGACACTGCATTTGTTTGCGTTTCCATAAATACCTCCCTGGATCTCGCAGACGATGCCGATTCCAGAAGAGCGAGAGCCCTTCTGCGCAATCTGCGCAATCTGCGGATGAACTAAGCCTTCGCCCTGCCTTCCAAAATCTCCACGTAATCCGCGATGCCTTCCCGCGGCTTCCACTGCGGTGCGAAGTTAAGCTCCGCTTTCGTCACTGTCATGTCCGCTTCCGTGTGCGGCTGATAAAATGATCCGTAAGGATTCTCGAAATAATCCGCCTCCAGCTTCGTCCCCAGCGCGCGATTTAACTCCGCGATCACTTCATTGAACGACACCGCCACGCCCGATCCGCAATTCCACACACCGCTCTTCGGCGCCGTCAGCGCGTGCATCGTCAGCGCCACCACATCCTTCACGTAAACAAAGTCGCGCTTGTGCTCGCCCGCCTTGAATACGCGCGGACGCTTGCCCGCCTTCATCTGCGTGTAGAGCTGATAAATCATGCTCGCCGCCGCCTTCTTGTGCGGCTCGCGCGGGCCATAGACATTGAAGTAACGCAACCCCGCGATCCGCCACGCCGGACTCCGCTTCGCGTAACAGCGCGCCAGATTATCGAGCTGCACCTTGCTGAAAGCGTAAATATTTGCCGGCGCTGCGGAACGATCCACCGCGATGGGCCCCACCTCCTGCACAATCCCGTAAGTCGCCGCGCTCGACGCATAGACGATCGGCGTGTGCGTGGGCTCCGCGAAATCCAGCAGGCGACGGAACCCCTCGATGTTGTCATGCGCCTGCAAGACCTGGTCATGCACCGTGGTGTCCGTGATCGACGCCTCGTGGAAAATGGCGTCGAAGGAAACGTCCTTGAACTGCTGCGCCCAATCGAGCCGCGACAAATCCGCCGCCACGAAATCGCCGCGGAAACCCTGGAGGTTTTTGAAATCGCCCGAGCGGAAATCATCCACCACCACGATGTGCGCTTCCGGATACTTATCCTGCAACGTGAGCGTGAGGTTCGAACCGATGAACCCCGCGCCGCCCGTGACCAAAATCTTTTGCATGGGCGGGAAACGTGCGGGAGCGCACGCGAAGGTTCAAGACGGGAAAGTTTGTTCCGAGAAGTCGAATGCCACCGCGCTCCGAAGGAGCCGCCAGCGAGTAGCCACGGGTGGAGCGCAGCGCAACCCGTGGAAACGAACGCAAAAAGTCTTCCGCCCCGCAGGGGCGGGGGATTCCCACTCGGTGCGTGCGCATCGACGCGCCCCCCGCGCTCACGTGAGACATCAATCTGCCCATCACTGCCGGGAATCGATGGCGGGAGCGGGCGTCGCAGATGCAGACGGGGGCTTCGAAACATTTGCCCGCACCACCATTCGCGCATCCTCCGGCGGTTTGAATCGAGACAGCATTGCTGGCCAATGGAGCCCGGCGCCCCGGGCCCAGTGCCGCACTTTTGTGATGAAGCCTTCGTCGGTTGTGCAGACGACACTTACGTCATGCACTTCCGGATCGAACGGCGGATTAAGGGGCAACTGGATGGAACTGTGCGGTGCCAAAAGCCCGACAGGCATTACATAAATCGACCCGCGCGGGTCACGCGGAAGACCGGGCTTCGATCGCACCTCCAGACCCGAACAACTATAGGGTCGGCCAGAATGGTTCTTCAGCACGAAAAGCGGCGTGCCAAATTGGTTTTTCCCCAAATGCTCCAGCGTCACCGCCGGTCCTCGCGAGCGGAACGCCACGCCCAACGCAATTGCCACCACGACCAGCGCGGCGAGAATTACGATCCATTTGCGTTTCATTGCGTTCATTGAATTGAACCACGAAGGCGCGCTGACACGAAATGGGAAGTTTCCACCTCCACCTCAGTGTGTCGCTTTGTTAAAATTACCGCTTGCACCGTGATTATTCGGTTTCTATATTGCGCGCTCTTTTTCGATAGAAAGCTGAATTTATGCGTCGCCCGAAGGGAATTAAGACAAAGAAGTCCGTTGCCAAGCGTTTCAAGATCACGGGCACGGGCAAAGTAATGCGCTCGCGTGCCGGCAAGCGGCACTTGCTGCAAGGCAAGAGCGCCAAGCGCCGTCGTGGCCTGGGCGGAACAGTCGTCACCGACAAGACCGACGTGTATCGCATCAAGCAGAACCTGCCGTTCACGCGCTAAGCGTTCACGGTTTCAACTTCAACGATTAACGATTTAACGAACCATGCGAGTTACCAACGCCCCAGCTTCACGCAAGCGCCGCACAAGAATGATCCGGGCCGCCAAAGGCTTCCGGCTCAAGCGCTCCAAACTTTACCGCTACGCCTCAGACGCCGTGGACCACGGCCGGGTCTACGCCTACCGCGATCGCAAAGTGCGCAAGCGCACCTTCCGCTACCTGTGGCAGATCCGCATCAACGCCGCCGTGCGCGAAGCGGGTCTCACCTACAGCCGCTTCATGGAAGGCCTGAAGGCAGCGAAAGTCGCTCTCGACCGCAAGGTCTTGTCCGACATCGCAGCGCAGGACGCCGCGGGATTCGCGGAGATCATCAACGTGGCCAAGAAGGCGCTCAGCGCCAAGCCGGCCGCGACGCTCGCGAAGGCGTAAATAGCTTTCGTTTCATTTTCGACGGGCGACCATTTCAATGGTCGCCCGTTTTGCTTTTTCCTGAACCAGTGGTGAACAACCCTCCCCATTGCCCGCCTTACATCGGCGCCACGGAGAAAGCCATCGGCGAAATCACAAGCCCGGATGACGACGAAGCTAAAGTGGCGCTAAGCGCCATGCGTCCTCTCGTCTTCATCGCAATTCACGTGTGACGTGCGCCAAGGGACGGTACGACAACGAGCCGGGGCGACGTTAATGGGGGATGACCATGATAAGGGTCGCGAGTTCCCGGGCATGCACCACGCCGTCGCATTTCCTCGCCGTTCTCGTGTTCATTGAAGTCGAGGCCTTCCACTCGATTACCCAACCATGAAAACGATCATCCTTCTTCCGTTACTTTTAGGCACGTTAGTCGCGGCCCACGCACAGAATCTTTTGCAGACGGTGTGGACGACGAACATTTATTTCCCTGAAAACGTCACGTCACTCGCCTTCTCAGGAAACTCGGAGCGCCTGGCGTCCTCCTCGTGGGATTTTCACCTTGATGTCTGGACACTAACAACAAACGCGCCGATTCGATCTATCTACACTTTCAATGCTTCATTTGTCTCCGTCGCGCTCAATTCCGACGGCTCACTCGTGGGTGCTGGGAGCGGCGGCGCTTCTCGCCTGTGGCGCGTGAGCGACGGGGTGCGAATCGCCGCGGAATTTCCGAGCGGTGAAGTGGTTTGGTCTGTAAATTTTTCACCGGACGATTCCTACTTTGCGATGGGGCGAACTGACGGGGTGAACGTTTGGTACGTCCCAATCCGAAGCGGTGTTTGGTTCCAAGAAATCCAAACATTTAGCGTAACTTTTTCTCCCGACGGCCGCTGGCTCGCTACCGGCAATGCGGATCGAACTGCACGCCTTTGGGACGCACGGAATGGCACTGCGATCCGCAGCTTTGCGGGTCATGCTGGCGCCGTTCGCTCGGGGGATTTCTCGGTCGATAGTTCGCTCCTCGCCACAGGCTGTGATGACGAGATCGTGCGCCTCTGGAACGTCACCAATGGTGCGCCCATCCTCTCGATCACCAACGCAGGCCGAGTCGTGAAGTTCCTCGGTGATGGAAGCTATTTGATGTCGCTCGAACCTTTGGTTTCACATCAGTTCAAAATCTTCCGCACCAGCGATGGCAAATACATGGGAGGCTACACGAACACCGATGCCCTCTGCTTCGCCCTCTCGCGCGACGGCCGCTACTTCGCTTACGGCAACTCTTCCGGGACCGTCACGCTGGCATACGCGCCCTTGATCAACGAAGGCTTCACTCGCGAGCGCCGCCAGAGCGTGCTGCACTGGACGGGCGGCAGCGGGTATTATCAGGTTCAACGGCGTTACCGCGAGCGCGGCAGTCACTGGCGCAATTTTCGGAAACCCACCATCGCCACCAGCGCCCGCGTGACCGACCGGCCCCACTTCGCCTATCGCGTCATCAGCCTGCCCCCGCCGTGACTTGCCATCTCGCAAACGTGAAATCGCTGGCCCTGCCCGAGGATGACGCCACCAGAGCAGCCGCGCCGTTCGTGCAAGCTTAAGCCCTCTCTTTCAATGAACGAGTGAGCGTTCAACGACCGCCCGTTTTCTTTTGCCGGGCTCGTGAACACTACAGAGGCGGCGGCGGCACGCCGATACCGAGGGCATGAATCAGTTCACGTCGCCGAGCGCGCCGCGTGCCTTGGATGAAAAGGCATGTGCGGATGATGCTGCGATTTCCACCCAATCCAAGAGTGAAATTGCCGAGCGCGAAAGCTCTCCAAACACGTCAGGCGGACGTCTCAAATGGCTCCTCGCCGCCGGGCTGGCCTTGCTCGCGATGGCTGTGTTCTTTCCGGTGGTGAAAAACGGCTTTGTGGCCTGGGACGACGGCCACAACATTTACGAGAATCCGCATCTGGGCGTGGGCTGGGACAACCTCAAATGGATGTTCACCAACTACGACTACGCGCACCGATATCTTCCGCTGGGCTGGTTAAGCTATTCCGTGGATCGCGCGCTCTTTGGCGGCGGCCCGCTGAGCTATCACGTCGGCAATCTCCTTTTCCACGCCTTGGACACCGTGCTGGTGTTCATGCTGCTGCGGTGGTTGCTCGCCCTCTCGATTCAGCGGAAAGCCGGGCGGTCGTTGGTGCAGGGAACAACCCCATTCGCTCCCGGTTCGGCCGTCGAATTCGCCGCGGCGCTTGGCGCGATGTGGTGGGCCGTGAACCCACTCCGGGTCGAAGCCATCGCGTGGGCATCTGGACGGCTTTACGGAGTTGCCATCGCCTTCATGTTGCTTTCGCTGCTGTGTTACTTGCGCGCCGCCGAGAAACAAGGAAACGGGCGGAACCGTTGGCTCCCGCTGGCAGTTTTGTTCTATGCGCTCTCACTGTTCACCTATCCGATTGCCCTCGGGGGCTTGGTCGTGTTCCTGGCGCTCGACGTGTATCCATTGCGACGATTGCCGCTGAATCCTTTCGGTTGGTTTGCCAGTGACACGCGCCGGATCGTGGCCGAAAAACTTTTGTTTCTCGTGCCCGGCGCGCTGATGTTTGCAATCACCCTTTGGACCCGCTCGACCAATACGACTCTGGGTGCGGTCTTTGATACGAGCCACGCCAGCATCGTCGAGCGCGCCATGCAGGCGTTCTACGTCTGGTCCTATTATGTCTGGAAGCCATGGGCGCCGTTCCATCTCGCGCCCGAATACTCGACGCTCTTGGATTTCAACCCATGGTCGCTGCCTTTCCTGATTTCAGCGGCGTTGGTGCTTGGCCTGACGGTCTGGTTCTGGACGCAACGCAAAGCCCGCCCTGCCCTGCTCCTGATCTGGGTTTGCCACCTCGCGCTGCTCGTCCCGGTGCTGGGCATGGAAAGCTTCCGCCATTACCACACGACCGACCGCTACAGTTACCTGCAAGGTTTGTGCTGGTCCGTGGTGCTGGCTGGTGCGGCGCTGTGGACCGCACAGCGTCCGCGCTGGCGTGCAACGTTCGCCTTCGCACTGATCGGCTGGGTCGGCTTTTGCGCCGTGCTCATCCCGTCACAAATCGAAATCTGGAAGGACAGCGTGAGCCTGCACAGTCGCATTGTTGCTTCGCTTGGCCGAAACCCGGATCGGAAATCCGGCAGCCGTGCGCTCCGCGACTGGGCAAGGCACGAAACTTTTCTCGGACAATTGCAGATGGAGAAAAAGGATTCTGCGGCGGCAGAAACATCGTTGCGCCATGCGATCGAGATCGATCCTTCACTGCCGGCGCCGTCGGTCTCCCTCGGCCAGTTGCTCGCGAGCCAGGGAAGAACCGCCGAAGCGGTGACATGCCTAGAAACCGTCCTTCAGAAACATCCCGACGAGGTGCGGGGACGCATCATGCTGGCGGTCATTCTCGGGCAAGACGGGAATCTTACCGAGTCCGCGCGACGCTTTGAAGAGGTCTTGCGCCTGGCGCCGGATGATGCCGGGGCGCATCACAATTTCGCAGTCACCCTGGAGCGGCTTGGAAACACCAACGCCGCCGCCACCCATTACGCCCGCGCTTCGGAGTTGCGCGCCCCCATCGCCTCGCACTGACGGCGAACGGAATCGCCGGGATCACTTATCGCTTGCGCGCCAATGGGAAAAGCGTGCGCGCGACGTGCAGCGCACGCTTTCCAGCCTGAGCGCTCGGACGACTTTCCAGTCGCCTGTTCCTATGGTGCCAATCCTGTTATCGGGACCCGCGTCAGGATGCACGCCAATGGCGTGGTGAAGGAACGAATTGATGGACTTGAGTTGCGCACAAAAAATTGGCAGCGTGGCGTCATCATGTCCGACCGGGAAACGAAGACCAGCTTTGCCCCGAATGGGCAGACGTTTATCAACACACCTTGGAGCGTGGTTTGGCGGGCACGAAATCAAGATCCTGCCGTGTCGACCGAGGCGCGGGAAAAACTCTGCCGCACGTACTGGCCGCCGCTCTACGCTTATATTCGCCGCGCCGGCCACGGCGTCCACGACGCGCAGGATTTGACGCAGGAATTCCTGAGCCGCTTTCTGCACAAGAAATGGCTGAATCACCTTCAGGATCAGCGCGGCAAGTTCCGTTCGTTCATGCTCACGTTCCTCAAGAACTTTCTCTCCGATGAGCGCGACCGCGCCAACGCCCAGAAGCGCGGCGGCGGACAAATGCTGATTTCAATCGACGCGTACGAGACGGAAGAACGCGAGATCGTCAGCCCCGCCGACACATTGACGCCGGATCAAATCTTCGAGCGGCGCTGGGCACAGGCGGTGATGACGCAGGCGGCGGAACGATTGCGCGAGGACTACGCGGCCCGGGGCAAATCAGCCCTGTTCGAGCAACTCAAAGATTTGCAGCCGGGTGAACACGGCGAACGCAGCTACGCGCAAATCGGCGCGGCGCTCGGGATGACGGAGCAGGCGGTGAAGAACGCCGCGCTCAGTTTCCGCCGCCGCTACGCCCAACTACTGCGCGATGAAATCGCCCAGACCGTGATGGAGCCGGGGGAAATCAACGAAGAGTTGCAACACTTGATGACGGTCTTCGCCCGTTGACGAAAGATTTCGGGCAACCTTTGGCCGCAGCTTCCCTTGCATCCATTGAAACAGATTTGCTGAATCGCGATGAACTCACCTGACACACAGCGCTGCGCCGAATGCGGCAGCGAATTGCCGCCCGGCTTGGCGCGCGGCCTGTGTCTGCGTTGTGCTCTGCAAGACGCGGCGGAAATGTCGGAGGGTGCATACCAAGTGCCGCCCGGAAGTCCGACGGCTCTCGCCCAACCCGGCGAGCGCATTGGGCGCTACAAACTCCTCCAGCAGATCGGCGAGGGTGGCTGCGGCGTGGTCTTCATGGCCGAGCAGGAGGAACCGATTCGCCGCAAGGTCGCGCTCAAGGTCATCAAGCTCGGCATGGACACGCGCTCCGTCATCGCGCGCTTCGAGGCGGAGCGGCAGGCGTTGGCGCTCATGGACCATCCGAACATCGCCAAGGTCTTCGATGCCGGCGCGACGGAAACCGGGCGGCCCTACTTCGTCATGGAACTCGTGCGCGGCGTGCGCATCACCGACTATTGCGACCAGCACAACCTGACCACGACCGCGCGGCTCGATCTCTTCACGCAAGTCTGCCACGCCATCCAGCACGCGCACCAGAAGGGCATCATCCACCGCGACATCAAGCCCTCGAACATCCTCGTAACCCTGCACGACGGCGTGCCCGTGCCGAAGGTGATCGACTTCGGCATCGCCAAGGCCACGAGCGAACAGCGGCTGACGGACAAGACGCTCTTCACCGCCTTCGAGCAATTCATGGGCACGCCCGCCTACATGAGTCCCGAGCAGGCGGAGATGAGCGGCCTGGACATCGACACCCGCAGCGACATCTACGCGCTGGGAGTGCTGCTCTACGAATTGCTCACCGGCGAGACGCCCTTCAACGCCAAAGATTTGCTGGCTTCCGGTCTCGACGAAATGCGCCGCACGATTCGTGAGAAGGAACCGGCCAAGCCTTCCACCCGCCTGGGCACCATGCTCGTCGCCGATTTGACTATCACGGCGCAACGGCGTCAGACCGAACCGGCCAAACTCGCCAGTTTCTTACGCGGTGACTTGGATTGGATTGTTATGAAGGCATTAGAAAAAGAACGCACACGCCGTTACGACACGGCCAGCGGCCTGGCGCAAGACATCGGGCGCCACTTGAGCAACGAACCAGTTGTGGCTTGTCCGCCGACCAATCTCTACCGCTTCCAGAAACTGATTCGGCGGAACAAGTTCGCGGTCGCGACGGCGTGTATCGTGACTGCCGCGCTAGCGATTGGCCTAGGGACTTCGATGTGGATGTTCTTCAGAGAACGGGAAGTCCGGCAGCGTGCAGTCGCCGCCGAGCGGGAGCAAGCCGGTCTGCGCGGCGAAGCTGAAACCGCACGCGCGAACGAGGCCGAACTGCGCCTCGACGCCGAAACTGCGAGTGCGAACGAAGCCAGGCTTCGTCAGGAAACCGAGAGAGCGCGCGCTAACGAGGCGAAACTCCGTGAACAGGCCGAAGTCGCCGAGAAAACCGCGCAGGCTGAAGCGGCCCAGCTTGGCGAGGTGCTTATGCAACTCGACAAATTGGGTCAGGCTGAAGAATTCATCCGCAAGGCGTTGGCCATGCAGAGGAAAAAGCCCGAGGCGCATAGTTTGGAGATTGCGGCCTCATTGAATAACCTCGGCAACGTGCTTATGCACCAGGACAAAAATCTGCCGGAAGCCGAGGCCGCTTGCCGCGAAGCGCTGGCGTTGAGAAAAAAATCGGTGGGTGAGGAGCATGTTGATGTGGCAAAATCGCTGGATCGACTTGCGATGACGCTGTCGATGCAGGGCAAATATGGCGAGGCGGAAACAGTGAACAGGGAGGCCTTGGCGATGAGAAGGAAGCTGCTTGGGAATGAGAATATGGACGTAGCAAATTCCCTTTTGAGTTTGGGGGGAGCCCTCAAATCAGACAATAGGTTTGCCGAGGCCGAGCCTGCCTATGGCGAAGCGTTGGCGATTGCCAGAAAGGTTCTCGGCAATGAGCACCCGTATGTGCATAGCGTGTTGAACATCGTTTCGGAAGGTCTTTTTGATAACAACAGGGCTGCTGAGGCCGAGCCGCTTGTGCGGGAGTGTTTACGGATTCGGGAAAAGAAGATTCCAGACGAAACTCTGACGTTTACGACACGAAATCTCCTTGGTGCTGTCCTCGTAGAGCAGGGAAAATACACAGAGGCAGAGCCGATGCTTCTATCTTCTTGGGAAGCGTTGAATCAACGCGCTACAGAAGAGCCAGGGGAAAGCAAAGCCAGTCTGCAGAAAGCGCTGGAGCGGTTGATTAGACTGTATGACGTCACAGTTCAGCCCGTACACGCGAACGCGTACAGGAATGAGATCGAAGTGCTCCTGCGTGGGAAGTAAAACTGGCCCGGGCGTTGCGAATGAGCGTACCGGAGGACGTGTAGCGCCGATGAGTGTGCTACTCATGCGATGAGAATATTCGAACCTCGTGCTCCGCAATCCGCCCGCCGTCATCCGCAGCCTGGAGGATTACAAGAATGGCATGGCCAAGTTCCACGCGGCTTTCCCGGACGCGCGCTACACCGTCGAGGATCAGATTGCCGAGGGCGACAAAGTCGTCGTCCGCTGGACGCTGCGGGCCGTGCAGTCGGCGGAATACCAGGGCCACCCGCCCAACGGCAAAACCATGACGGTGACCGCATCAGCATTTTCCGCCTCGCCGAGGGGAAGATTCAGGAGATCATCGTGAACATGGATCGGCTCGGCCAGATGGAACAGTTGGGCTGGCTGCCGGCGGCAATGCCGAAGACCGAATGAACGGCAGTTACGTCATCCGTTAACTTCCACGACACACCTTATGCGCATACATCACATCGCCACGCTTGGTTTCATCGGTCTGCTGGCTGTTCTGGCCGTCGGTTGCTCCAGGATGACTGCGGACGAAGAACATGATGTGCGTTTGTCATTTGGCCTTCCCGCCGACATCCCAATGAAGGACCTCGGAGTGGTTGAACTGCATGCCGGCATACCGAAACGTGTGAGTGCCGGCTGGGGCAAGGATTGCACTATCACGGCCACAGTGCTGACAAATGGCTCGGTGCAGATGAACCTGCTTAACGAGTCGAAGGGTGAGGTCATTGATGGTGTGAAGACCCAATCCCATTCCGAGCAGTCGCAATTAATCATACCGCGAAAGTGGGTGCCCCGTCCGGGCGGGCCAGACCGAGGCTGGTGTTGCTTTCCCCCAATGGGCCGGCACCTGGTGGTGGCGATAAAACCGATCATCATCCCATGAGGAGATCTAACCATGCGCAGCGAACCCGGCCATCGCGCTGTGGTTGCCAACTCTTCAAACAAAGCTGGAGCAACCTGCGTCACGAATTAGAAATTCAAAGCCTCGCCTTCGTGTCCAAGCTGACGCGTTCCGCCCCCTTCTTCATCGCCATCACGGCGGAGTAACGCAACGTGCCGATGCCTTCGCTTCCCTTCAATACCCCGAGACTCATCCTGCGGCGTTTTACCGAGAGCGACGCGGAGTTATTTTGCGCCTACCGGAACGATCCCGAAATCGGGCGCTACCAAAGCTGGAGTGGTTGCATCGCCGCCGAGGCCGCCGAGTTCGTTCACTGCCATCAGAATCGGGAATTCAGCGAGCCGGGCGCATGGCTGCAAATCGCCATCGCGCACCGGACGACCAACGAACTCATGGGCGGTTGCGCGGTGCGCATCCATGCGGATGATGCGCGGCAGGCCACCATCGGGATCACGCTGGCCCGCGCGCACCACGGGCAGGGCTTCGCCAGCGAGGCTCTCTCGTGTCTCTTCGATCATTTGTTTCGGCACCTGGCGTTGCACCGGGTGGTGGCTGACACGGACGCGGAGAACACCGCGATGCAGAAGCTGGCCGAGCGTCTGGGGATGTGGCGCGAAGGCCACTTACGGCAGAGTCTCTGGTTCAAGGGGCGCTGGGCCGACGAATTTCTTTACGCGATTCGGCGCGACGAGTGGCTCGCGCGGCGTGCTTCGGGGCCGGGGCCAATCTGATAATTTCGGATATTCACTTTCCCTCAAACCTTTCGCGCGCCCTTCCCTTGTAAGGAGTGAAAGCAGAATCAGGCGCCTGGAGCCGGTGTGTGCCGGTTGGGATTTTGGCGACGGGTTCGTGCTTCGGAAAAATAAAGCCATCACTGTAACATGAAACTTCTCTACAGCACGGCGGCGGCACTGCTCATGTGCCTGAACGTTTCGGCGCAAACGGCGACCAACCTCGGTCTCGTCGGCGTCGGGCGCGTGTCCGGCGACGGCTTCGATCAACTGGGGCCGTTCGTGGACTCGATGGGCGGCATCGGCTCGTCTTTCTTCGTGAATCAAAGTTCGCTGGCGCGCAGCGGCGACGAGGTGAACGGGTTCACCTACAGCGGCACGCTCTACGGCGTGCCGGATCGCGGGTTCAATGGCGCGACGCTGGATTACCATCCGCGTCTGCACACCTTCAGCTTCTCGATCACGCCTTACTACGGCAGCGCGCCCACGAACCAGACGCAGATCGTGTTGAGCAATTCGGCGACGACCGTGTTCACCTACGACGGCACAAACTTCACCGGCTTCGAAGCCAACGACACGAACGCGACGCTCTGGCCGCAATCGCCGCCGGCCAGTCTCGGACAGGGGCATCGCAGCCTGGACCCGGAAGGATTGGCGCGCGCGAACGACGGCACTTTCTACGTCGGCGACGAATACGGCCCGTCGATTCTGCATTTCGACGCGAACAGCGTGCTGCTGGGGCGGCTCACCGTGCCCGAGGCCTTCGTGCCCAAGCGCGGCAATTTTCCCGGCGCGAATGTCTTCGGCACCAACGCGATTGTGTCCGGCCGCGTTCGCAACCGCGGGTTTGAAGGGTTGAGCATCACGCCGGACGGGCGGCGGCTGGTCGCGGCCCTCCAAAGTCCGTTGCAACAGGACGGCAGCGCGAACGTGCTCGGGCGGAACACGCGCCTGCTGTTGTTCGACGTGGAGGCCGGCTCACCCACGCACGGCCGGATGGTTGCCGAGTATGTCTATCAGCTCACGCTCAACGGCAACGCGACGACCAATCGGCAGACGCTGGCGTCGGAAATCCTGGCGTTGAATAGCGAAGAGTTTCTGGTGCTGGAGCGGGACAGCCTGGGCCTGGGCGACAACGGCATTGCCGTGCCCAACTACAAGGCGGCGGTGCTCGTGAACACGCGCGGCGCGACCAACCTCGCCAACACCGGCTACGATCTGGAGCGCGGCGCGCCCGGCGCGCTCAGCCTGCCCACCAACGCCACGCTCACGGGCATCGCGCCGGTCGCGCGGCAGGACCTGGTGCAGTTGATCGACAGCAACCAACTCGCGCGCTTCAACCTGAACCTCAACACCAACAAGGATGCGAACACGCTCTCGGAAAAATGGGAGGGCCTCGGACTCGTGCCCCTCGGCGATCCCGTCGCGACCAACGATTACCTGCTGCTCTTCGCGAACGACAACGACTTCACCTCGTTGAACGTCTATCAGAACGGCGTCTTCGTCGGCACCAACGCCCTCAACATCGACAACATGATCCTCGCCTATCGCGTGACGCTGCCTGAGGTGGGCGCGCCTGCGCCGGCGAACTCCCTGCCCGGCGTGACCCTTACTGGTCCGACCAACGCCACGCTCTCCGCGCCGGCGACGTTCACGCTCACCGCCAACGGCTACGACCAGGACGGTATCATCACCAACGTCGTGTTCTTCAAGGGCGCGGTAAAGATGGGCGAGGATTCGACTTTTCCTTTCCAACTTTCCCTGGCTGGCGTCGCGGCGGGCCATCACTCTTACACGGCGGTGGTGAACGACAACTCCGGCGCGAGCGCCACGTCCACGCCGTTCGTCGTCGTGGTGACCGTGGACAACTTGCTGCCCAACGTGACCCTCGCCGGCCCGACCAACGCGACGCTCTCCGCGCTTGCCACGGTCCTGCTCACGGCCAGCGCAAGCGACCCGGACGGCTTCGTCACCAAGGTCGAGTTCTACGACGGCCTCACCAAAGTCGGACAGAAAACCAGCGCGCCCTACACGCTCACGCTCTCGAATGTCCCCGCCGCGTTCCACGACTACACCGCCGTGGCCACGGACAACCGTTTCATGCGGAGCGCCGGTCTCCGACCCGGCGTGTCGGTGCATGCTTGCAACGCGCCG
>JBBRBM010000013.1:0-57244 GCA_038205745.1 Verrucomicrobiota bacterium
GGAAGGCGACGGCGTCCGCGCCCGGATTATTTCGAGCCGCAATGGAATGGTCGGCGAATGGACGGTTCACGACTCGAAAGCCACCACGAACGTCGAGCGCATCGAGGTGAAGCGTGGCGACACGATTGATTTCATCACCGACATGCGCGGTGATTACGGCTTCGATGCTTTCACGTGGGCGCCGCGTGTGGCTTACACGACTGTGCTCGCCGGCGGCGTGCGCAGTGAATGGAAGGCGAAGGAGGATTTCGCCGGACCGACGCAGAAGATTCAGCCGCTCACGCGCTGGCAGGAATTCGCCCAGGTATTGCTGTTGTCGAACGAGTTCATGTTCGTCGATTGAGCGACGCCGCTTGATTGCGATGCGGCTTTCCCTTAATTGTCGCCCCGCTTGAAGAGAGCCAATCGCCCTGAGATCCCGCGCAAGACGGTTTACCGTCTGTCGGTGTATCTGCGTTGCCTGCAACGACTGAAGGGCAACAACATCCGCACGGTATCGAGTGAAGGGCTCGCGAAAGTTGCCGGCGTGAAGCCGACACAACTCCGCAAAGACCTGACTTACTTCGGCCAGTTCGGCACGCGCGGCCTCGGCTACGACGTAGAGCAGCTCACGCAGATGATCGTCGAACTGCTTGGCACGAGCAGCCTTCAGCCCGTGGTGCTGGTCGGTGTCGGAAATCTCGGCGCGGCTTTGCTCGCGTATCGCGGGTTTCAGCAGGAAGGCTTCGAGATCATCGCCGCCTTCGACCTGGAACCCAAACCGTTGCGCGTGAAGAAAACGGATGCTCCGATTCATCCGATGGATCAACTGCCCGAGATCATCCGGGCGCAGCACGTGAAGATGGCGATGCTCACCGTACCCGCTGCCGCGGCCCAGGAGGTCACGAACACGCTGGTGGATTGCGGCGTGACTGGAATCCTGAACTTCGCGCCGATCGTGCTGGCTGTTCCCGAAGATGTCATGGTGAGCAACGTGAACCTCGCGATCGAACTGGAAAACCTCAGCTACTTCATCCAGCAGTAGCGCGTGTTCGAACGAGTGAACTCTGGGAACCAACACAGCAGAGTGCGACACGCTGTGCTGCTGGCATGTGCGGCGGCGCTCGCCGGGTGCAGCAGTGCGCCAAAGAATGCTTACTTCACTTCGAACGAAGCCACGCCCGTCCAAACGCAAACGCAAATGCCGCCTGAGCCGGAAGTGGTTGCGCTCCCCGACAACGTGGTGCCGGTTCTCGGGCACGACCTGATCGATACTGGCTCACCCGTACTCACGAATGTTTCGCCAGTTTTGCCAGCGCGGCCACCGATCCAGTCGCGATGGGGAACAGGCTGGGTGTTGTTGGAAAAGTTCGCCGCCGAGAGCGGCATTGGCGCGCCCCAACGAACAGTGGTCGCCAATGCGAGCCGTTACTCAATTCCAACACGGAACGGTCCGCTGCTGTTGACGATCGGCAACAAACTGGCTCGATGGAATGGAGTCAATGTCTGGCTTGGGTTTGCGCCCCAAGTGCTTCGGGGGAAGCCATACATCCATGCGCTCGATGCGGAGAAGACGCTGCAGCCGCTTTCGGAGCCGTTCGTCATCATGGCTCCGAACAAGACCATCGTGATCGACCCAGGCCACGGTGGAGTGGATAGCGGCACGCGGGGCGTTCGAGGCGAGCGGGAAAAAGACTTCACGCTCGATTGGGCATTGCGGATCGAGCAATTGCTCACGAACGCCGGATGGCGCGTCGTGCTGACACGCCGCAACGATGTGGACGTGCCCATCATTGAGCGTGTGGCGATCGCAGACCGGGCGCGCGCAGATCTGTTTATCAGTCTGCATTTTAATTCAGCGGCACCGCACGCCGGGCCGTCAGGGATCGAGACGTACTACCTGACGCCAGTTGGCGAACCCTCGACGCTTTCACGCGGTTACTCGGACGACCCGCGCGTCACGTTTCCCAACAACACGTTCGATCGAGCCAACACCCAGCTTGCGGCGAAGGTGCATCAGGAATTGGTCCGTGAGACCCACGCGATGGACGATGGAATCCGCCACGCGCGATTCATGGGAGTGCTGCGAACGCAGAATCGTCCCGCCGTGTTGATTGAAGGCGGGTACCTGTCCAACCCCGCGGAGATGTCGCAGATCGGTTCGTCCCGCTATCGGCAGCGGCTGGCTGAAGCGGTTGCTCGGGCTTTGAAGTAATTCGGGACTGCTGCTTTCCTTCGAAGGATTGCCCGCCGTTTCTCGCAGCCACATCGGAGTTCAAGCGGTTAGATTGATTGGCAAGAATAATTTCCGATTCAACCAAGCCGGAACGATGCAGATGAATTGGGAGCGCACGCGCCCTCGCGTGCAGTGTTCCGCGCCCTCGCGGAACACCGGAAGGTGGTGAGACACACAACCGTTCGGTCTGATTATCGTGCCCGGCACCGACCGGCGAGGGCGCCGGTCGGAACACGCGAGGGCGCGTGTGCTCCCCAAAAAGAGCGCATCGTTCCGGCTAAGGTTGCGATTCCATTCGCGCGCTGAAGCGGCGTAAACGCCGCGCGCCGGGGCGCGGGCTTCAGCCCGCTTCACCGTGATCTGCGCGAGAGATGTGGAAGTCTCGTTAGGCAATCACGCGAGAGACGCCTGTGCTGCACGGCACGACTAAGCGGCAACCCCAAAATAAAAAAGCGCCCACGTTTTGCGTGGGCGCTTGATGGGAAAGGATTCGATTAGCGCGCTCTCAAGAAGTGCAAATTGTTGCCAACATCGGCGTGCCGCAAATGCTCATAGAGAGTCTTTTTGGTCGTACTTTGGGCGGAACCGTCGGCCAAACCAATGTTTCCGAGATTGTCGCCATGGATAGCATTTGTCCAAATGCCGTTCCCTGGAGTGGTAGGAAGGCCTGTGGTGTAGTTCATATTTATCCCATCGGCGTTGTTCACACGGGCAGAACATGTAGTAAAGCCCCCATCGCATTTCAGGTTCCTGTCCGCATACAGGACGTGCTGCTGCGCCTGATCCCACGGGATCACATTGCCCCCTCCATCAGCTCCAGCATCCAGACCCAGATTGAAGCTTGTCGAGTTGGCTTGAAAGCCAGCCGACTTGTATTCGTCGAATGAGCCAGCCGGAATCACTTTTTTATCAGCAGCGCAGGTAAGAATTTTGGGAGTCGTAAACTCGTTCGACATAATTGACAACTCGTACCATGTAGCGCCGGGCTTGGTTGTTCCATTCGGGGGCCGCGTGCCACCGTCAGATTGATCCACACGCCACGGCACGCCCGATTTTTCGTTATCATTCACCCAGAGAATGGTTCCCAACCCCATCTGCTTGAGATTGTTGATGCACTGCGTTCGCAGCGCTTTCGATTTAGCCTTGGCGAGCGCAGGAAGGAGCAAGCTGGCCAGGATCGCGATGATCGCGATGACGACGAGCAGTTCGATGAGGGTGAAGGCATTTCGGATTCCAGACTGTTTTTTCATTTGTTTAAGATCGCACGTGATTAATCCCACCGATGCTTTGATTGTAGGATGTTCGAGCCGGCAAATTATTCCCGCAGGGTTGGTCGGCGGTTTGCAGCATGAGCATGCGCAAATGCATTGAACGCGCCAAAAGTTTGCGATCCGACATCATACAACGTTCGAGTTGGGTTCTATGAATATTGGGCAACCCACGTTCGAGTGTCAAACCATTCTCCCCCTCAGCCGGAAGAAAAAACAGTTCACTCCGAAATGATTTCGTGGGCTGCGTACCTCAATGAGAATGTGCCTTTCACGCATCGGCGGAGATCAGCAATGGCGACAAAAAAAGAGACCGGACGAATCCGGTCTCTTCTGAACTTCCCTTGAAGCAGCGATTATTGCCCCCCAACTCGCAGCTTATAGAACCGCGCGGTATTCGTCGCACTTCCGACGGCGCCATTCGTCACCACCACTCGTGCAGAGCCGAAGGTGTTGGTGAAGATGTTGGTCCAGAGCGTTTGGCTGGGCGCCGGTGAAAGCGCCAACGCCCGTTGCAGAACCACCACAGCGTTGCTGCCGCACGTATTCGTGGCCGGATTGCTCCAGACGATGGCGATATTGGTGCCATTGGTTACCGTAAGCGACAACCTCAGGTTGTTCGTCCAAGAGATGGCCAGACATTGCGGAGGCACATTCGTCACGGTCAGAGTCGCCACGAGGCTGGTGACACTGTTGAAACTATTGGTGATAACCACGGTGAACGCCTTGCCGCTGTCGCTCAACTGCACGTTGGCCACGTTGAGGGTCGAGTTGGTGGCGCTCGCAATGGCAACATTGTTACTACGCCACTGGAATTGGGGTGAAGTGCCACTGGCCGTCACGCTGAACGACGCGGTGGTGCCCACTGCATTCGTTCGGCTCTGCGGTTGAACGAGGATTACCACCGGCGAATTGGTCGGGACGACAACGACTGATGGAATGGTGGCGGTGACTTCGAGGCCGAACACCACGTCGGAACTCGCGGCGCCGTTTTGATGGACTTCTGCGGCGAACAGGTTCGTTCCGCCGATTAGGTTGGTTACCGTCACATCGAAGGGGCCAAGCAATGACGCATCGCCGATCGCCGGAGCCGATGCCTGGGAGGAAGCAGTGATCGTTCCTGCCGGCATTTTGTAGCGGTAGATCTCTCTTCCGTTGAGGTAAAGAACCATGCCGTCATCAATGACGTGGCGAATACGCAACGTGATATTGGTGCTCCCGATGGGCGCAACCAGCTTCTGCCGGAAGTAGAAGGTGTTGATCACGTTTCCGCCACCGTCCGTGAGCGAAAGCAGGGTGTTCTTGGCAAACGGCAACGCTGCACCTTCGACGTACATCAGCGCGTTGCTGGGGCCAGACCATGAGGAATCATCATAAGACAGCTCGTAATAGGTCTCCTGCACTGCATCGTTGGTGTTGATCAGCAAATACTTCCACGCGCTGGTCATGGCGATCGTGTAGTTGGCGCCGACGGTCACGGTGGAGTTGGCGGCAATCCTGTTCGCACCGCTGGAGGCATCGGTGACGTTGTTAACGACGATCGTGTAGCGTCCAGCCAGGGTCGTGGAGTACGACAGAATGACATTGGTGCCATTCGACAAGGTCGCCCCCGTCAGGGTGGTAACCCCTCCCGCGGCATTGGTCGTGAAATAGTTCGCGAGCGTTTGCGCGGATGCCGGATTCATCGGCTCGGTAAAGCTCACGACGATGGTGTTGTTCGAACTGATGTAGGCTGAAACAATGGCGGGCGCGTTCGTGTCCGCCACCACGCGCAGCGTGGCGGCTCCGCTCAAAAGGCCTGAAGTAGCGTTGCTCACACCGATACGATAGAGGGTGCCGTTCATGTTGGTGGTGACGGGCTGCGTCGTGTAACTGGTGTTCGTGGCGCCAGCGATGACCACGCCGTTGCTTTGCCACTGGAAGCGGAATCCGCCGACACTCGCCACGTCGAACGTCGCACGCTGTCCTTCCGGGATCGTGACATCGAGCGGATTACGCGCAATCAACACCGGGCCCACAATATACGACTGGGCCCGTCCAACGAGTTCGACACCGAACGTTGCGTCGAGATCCACAGAAGCTGCCTGATGGAGTGAAACGGCCAGCACGTTCTCGCCGGTCACGACTAAACTCCCGGGCACGTTGACGGTCACTCGCGCTGGATTACCAACCGTGAAATTGGCGGGCGTATTATAAGCGATGGGCCCGTCGGGCATGTTGAAGCGATAAATCTCGGTGCCGTTCAGGTAGAATACCGCGCCATCATCCACAACGTGCGACATCTCCAGCGTAAGTCCGCCGGGGCTGACGCCTTGGTTGAAAAGCGTGCGGAAGTAGGAGATGTAGGCATCCGACTGGGTGAGGTGTGTTCCGACCGTGCCGGGAACAACTGATTCATCCGCGCCGTCGAAGAAAATCGACGTGCCGTTGCCCCAGGGGGCACCACCATCATTGTAGCTGGGATCTTTCCATGTCGCGGGCAGGACCGGATCGTCTCCGAAGAACGGAACGGGATTGTAGTAACGGTAACCCGAGTTCAGCGTGACGAGATTCACGAGCTGGATGATGGGGGTCGCGCTGTTGGCCGCGATGACATTTCCAGCGGCGGAAAGGTCTCGCACGTTCCTGACATAGAGGAGGTAGTTCGAACCGGAAGTGCGCGCCGCCGTTTGGAGCATGACGTTCGTTCCATTCGCGAGCAGGGTGGCCCTGCTCACGGCGAGCGTGCCGCCCTGTGTATTGGTCACGGTGTAGTTGCCCGTGTTCGTGGCTTGCGTGCTCAGCAGCCGTTCGGAGAACGAAACCAGAACGTTGGTCAGGCTCTGGGTTCCATCCGCTTGCAGCAACACAGGTGCATTTGTGTCGGGATATACGACCAGTAACGCAGGATTGCTCGTCACCGAGTTCACAATGTTTGTGATCACCACGACGTATATGCCCGATTCGTTGGTCGTGACGAGGGGAACCGTCAAGGTGGTGCGGATTTCGTTGCTGAGTGCGACGCCGTCCTTGTACCACTGAATGTGCGGGTCACCGCCGAGAATCCCTACCGTGAACACCGCATCCTTTCTTTCCTCAACAGCCAGACTCTGTGGTTGCGAGACGATGGAAAGCGCGGATGGAGGCGGAATGAGCGTCGTGATTTCCATGCCGAATACCACGTCAGAACTGGTGGCACTGTTTTGATGCACTTCCACCGCGATGGTGTTGGTCCCCTGGATCAGCAAGCTCGCCGGCAAATTGGTCCAGGTGAATACGTTTTCGGTCGCCGCACTGCTCGCCAGCGTTGAATAAATAACAGTGCCATTCGGCATGTTAAACCGACGCACTTCGGTGCCGTTGAGATACATGATAGCGCCATCATCGACAATGTTGCTCATGACGAGTGTGACCGTGGACGGATCATTGGTGAGCACGAAGGTGTTGCGGAAATAGTAGGTGATGATGCGATTACCGCCGCCATCGGTCAGCGACAAAACCGTGTTGGTCCGAGGTGTAATTGCGGTGTTGTCTTCGACTGCCAAAATGCCGCGGCCAGAGGGCCAGGCGGCATCATTGTAACCGGACTCCTTCCATGTCCGCCCACCGGTTTCGTTCGCAGGTGTGGAACCGGCTTGGTTGTATTTCCAGAGCGCATTCGGGAAGGTCGCGTTCGTGAGAGCGATGTTCGTATAGACGATCGATGGGAGGAAGACGGTCAGCGTAGCGTTCGCACTGTTCGTGCTGCTGACGGAATTCGTGATGTTCACGTAGTAAACACCGCCGTCGGAGAACGAAACCGGATTAAACGTCAGACTTTGGTTGGTCTTGGTCGGGAGCAGAACGCCTTCCTTATACCACTGATAGCTGGGGCTGCTGCCGTTCACGCTTACGGAGAGCGTGGCTGAAGCACCTGCGGCCACGTTTTGGTTCTGCGGCTGAGAAATGATCTGAATCGGAGTGACTCCCGTGCCCAATTCCTCCAAGCGGATTCCGGTGATCGCGTAACCTCTTGTACCAGCCGAAGAACCACCCGGCACGGTGCCGGTGTACTGCCGACTCGTGATCGCGATGACGCCGCCTGCGCTCGGCTGGATGTTGTCCCAACTGGCGTAGTCGCCACTGTTCACGTCATTGTTCACGCCAGTGTTGATCGCGCACTGGGACGTTGTGAGGGCGGGAACCTGACTGCTGGTTAAAACATGGGCAGTATGTGCAGCAGTAAACGATAGTGCATCTGCGATCTCAACCAACGTCCAGCGGTCGACATACGCCGCATTGCCGCGGACAGCCGTGCCTTTGAAGTTGTAACGCTTGGCCGGGTCAAGACCACTGAATGTGTACGTAACAAGGGCGGTGCCGCTCAATTCCACCGACGGACTGGGCGCGCCTTGGAAGTCCACAAAGACGTTGAATACGTTGAAAACAGGGGTTCCAGCAGCGGGAGCTCCCTGCGTTCCGGCAGGAGTCACGCCCGCGTTCGTTGCCAGCGTCAGCGTTACCGGGAGGTTTGTTCCGGTCACGATGTTCTTCAGAAATCCAGACGCCCCGGGCGCGCCACCGGCGGTGTGGAAAACGTTCCATCGGGTTGCGTTTGCAGCCGTGGTGGCTCCCGCCGCATGATCGTTGTACGCCACCCATTGGGACCTTCCAATGAGCGGTGTTCCAAGAAGTGAGATGGCGAGAAGAAGAGGACTCGTCCGGGACCAGCGCATAAACTTTGGCATAAACTTCAGTTGTGTCTGCAAGTGCAGTTGTTCCGATAATGGGTTACTTCGGAAGTGCTACAAACAACCATGTCGTAAGATGTTTGGCAACTCCGAATGCATGGGTATGGCAACTTCCGTGGTCAAAATCTCAAAAAAGGGCCAGTGGGTGAGTGTAACGCTTCAAATGGCTAGTCCAACTGCAAGAGTCAGTGCTCGCGGGTCATCACGGTGCCATCCCATTGAGATGGCGATGGTTTTTGTTGGAGCGTGAGTCGGAGTTTCTCATGTGAAGCGCGTCGTCCAATGAGTCCGCCAGAAGCGAAATGCGCTGGCGAACTGCCAGCGCATTAATTCAAGCAAGCCGGTTGCCTCATGGCGGCTTTCGTGCCCGTTTCTCTCGAATCAGTGCGAGTGAGGACGTCCGGTACCACACATCCCGCATGAGCGTGGATTGCCGCTGCACGATGGCGCCTCCGCGGCGGAACCGGCGTTGCTTGAAGCGAACACCGAGAGTTTTTTGGAAAGCTTCTTCGAACCGCAGTGTGGGCAGGGCGTTCCATCCCAGTTGCTGGAGCGAACGAGCACTTCGCTGTCGCGGTTGCAATCGGTGCAGTGAAATTCGTAAATCGGCATGAGCCCATCTTAATCGCCAAGTGCGCCGGTTCAAGACAGAGGACTGGACTTCCCATCGTGCCATTCCAAAACTGCGTCGATGGCGAGCGTTGAATTGCGCGGCGTGACGAAGGTCTTCTCCGACCGGCGGCGGGAAACGGTTCGCGCTCTGGATGGGGTTTCGTTCGAGGTTGCGGACGGCGAACTCGTGGCGATCGTTGGGCCTTCCGGGAGCGGCAAGACCACCCTGTTGCGATTGATTGCCGGGCTGGAATCCGAGTCTGAAGGAATCATCCGCCTGGATGGAATTGCTGCCGACGGTGCGAAGCCTCACGAGCGCGATGTCGCCATGGTATTCCAGGACCACGCGTTGCTTCCGCACCTGACGGTCAGTGAGAACGTCGGGCTCGGATTAAAACTTCGGCGCATCTCCGCGAAGGAAATCGAGCGGCAGATTGCAGCCGTGGCAGAAACCGTCGGGATCAAGCGATTCCTACCGCGCCTTCCGCAGGAACTTTCGGGTGGAGAACGTCAGCGTGTCGCACTCGCACGCGCGATCGTCCGACGTCCGAAAGTGTTCCTCTTCGATGAGCCGCTCTCCAACCTCGACGCTCCGACGCGCTGGCAATTGCGCGCGCTGATCGCACGGCTGCACCGTGAACTGCGCGCCACGATGATTTACGTCACTCATGACCAGCACGAGGCAATGGCGCTTGGGCAACGCATTGTCGTGCTTCGCGATGGGGCGCTGCAACAAGTGGCCGATCCGATGACGCTCTATGGCTCTCCGGCGAACGCTTTCGTCGCCAGCTTCATTGGATCTCCGCCGATGAATTTGTTTCGCGGACACGTGGCGCAGCGCGGCGGGGATTTTGTGTTCACGGAGCACAACGAGGCTGGTGCGGCGAATGGATCGCGAGCTGAAGTGATTCTCGATCGCCAGCGCGATTCGCGCGTTGCTGAGTCCGCGGAGGAAAATATTCTGCTCGGCATTCGCGCCGAACACATCTCGATCGGCACGGATGCGCGGTGTCACGTCAACGCATGGATTGAACTGGTGGAATTTCTCGGCGCGGAAACCGTGCTTCATTGCAGCACCGGCGCGACTCAGTTCCGGGTGCGTGCCGTTGGTGGGCCGTCGTATCGATCCGGTCAGCGCGTGCCGCTGTGGTTTGATCTGGCGAACGCCGTTTACTTCAATCCCGTCTCGGAAAAAGTGATTGATTGAACGTCACGCTTGCGGCGGCGTCTTCGGTTTCGCGTGAGGCAGGATCGTCACCCACGTGTTTCCCACTTCGGGTTTGTGTTCAGCCGTGTGCCCCGGCGCGGCGGGAATCGTGATGAGATGATTGCACGAGGGGCATTGGATCTGGCGGCCCGACATCATCACGTTGCACTGCATCTTCTGGTTGCAATGCGGGCAATTGAATTTGAAGTCCGCCATCTTGTCCCCCTTCCGTTGACGGTTACACCGTTAGAATTTCCTTCTCCTTGTGCGCGAGGTGATCGTCGATCTTCTTGATATACTGGTCGGTGAGCTTCTGCACTTCGGCGTCGGCTTTTTCTGTGTCCTCTTCTGAAACGCCGCCTTGCTTTGATTCCTTCTTGATGTGTTCCAACGCGTCCCGGCGCACGTGCCGGATGGCCACGCGTCCGTCCTCAGACATCTTGCGTGCAACCTTCACCATTTCCTGGCGGCGCTCGGTGCTGAGTTCCGGGAGAATGATGCGAATGACCTTTCCCTGCACCGTGGGGTTGATGCCGAGATTCGATTTCTGAATCGCCTTTTCGATCGGTCCTGTCGTCGAAACATCCCACGGCTGAATCAGGATCTGCCGTGACTCGGGCGTGGTGATGCCGGCCAGTTCGCGGATGCGCATGTGCGAGCCTCCGTAAACTTCCACCATGATATTCTCCACGAGGGCAGGGGAAGCCTTGCCGGTGCGCACTCCGCCGAATTCATGCTGCACCACCTCCTCGGTCTTGATCATTTTCTCTTCCGCTTCGAGCAGGATGTCATCGAGTGCCATACGTGGGGCGGACGTTAGCGGAAGCTTTGTGATCAGTGAAACAGTAATTCAGTTCAGAACTTCACCTGCTCCAAAAACTTCAGGCTCTGCGGGATGTGCATCTCGGAGTTATCGGACTCATCCTCGATGAAATACCACTTCGCCCCGGCGCGTTCAGCGGCAGCGAGGATCGCCGGCCAATCCATGATTCCCGTGCCGAGCGCGACGTCGTTGTTCACGTTCGACTTGCCGGTGAGATTGCGTTCCGTGCCTCGCTTCATGTCCTTCAAGTGCATTAACTCAAAGCGCTTTCCATAACGCTCAAGCAACTTCGCCGGATCCTGTCCGGGATGGACGATCCAGAACACGTCCATCTGGTAGCGCACCAGTTCAGGCTTGGTTTCCGCCATGAGCAGGTCGAACAACGTGCCGCCCGCGTAAGGTTGAAACTCGTAGCCGTGCGTGTGATAGAAAAACTTGATGCCGTGCCTCGCGAGGACTTCACCCGCATGGTTGAACACCGCCGCGGCGTCCTGCGCGTCCTTCAAAGTGAAATCTCCCTGATGCGGAATCCACGCGCAGCCGGCGTATTTCAGTCCCAGAGCTTTCGCTTCCTGCGCCACTTTTTCCGGCTCCGTGCGATAGCGGTCGAACGGAAAATGTCCGCTCACGGCGATCAATTCGTTCTGGGCCAGGAGTTTTGTGAACTTGTCGGAGGACTGATTGTAAGTGCCGGCGAGCTCCACGTATTTGATGCCCCAGCCATGCACCTTCGCCAGCGTGCCTTCAATGTCGCCCTTGTTGAAATTGCTGCGCAGCGAATAAAGCTGAAGGCCAATTGGTCCTTTGAAGCTCGCTCCGGTTCCGACTTTTCCGCGAGACGCGCAGCCGGTGAATGCCAGCGCCGCGACCAGAACGACTCCCAGTTTTCCGCAAATGGATTTCATGGGAGCGGGGTGTATCACGCGATGAGGTGGAAGGGAAGAACGCGAATTGCTCAATCTCACTCTTGTCATCGCCCGAGTTTCAGATGCAATCACGGCCATGTCCGTTCTATCATCCGTGCCGATGCAGCGACTGATGGAAGGCGTTCATAAATTTCGCACCGACGAATTCGGGCGTTACAAGGCGCTGTTCAAGCGCCTCTCGCGCGAGGGGCAGAACCCGCACACGCTTTTCATCACTTGCTCAGACTCGCGCGTGCTCGCTGAATTGATCACGCAGAGCAAACCCGGCGACCTGTTCGTGGTGAAAAACGTGGGCAACATCGTTCCGCCCGCCGATGTCGTCGGCGCGACCAACTCCACGGCAGCCGCAATCGAGTTCGCCGTCGATGTGCTGAAAGTCAGTGACATCGTCGTGTGCGGTCACTCGCAATGCGGCGCCATGACTGCGCTCATGGAAGGCATGCCGCAAGGCGAACACATGACGCACCTTCAGCAATGGCTCGAAGTGGCAGCCCCCGTGCGCGCCGTGATTGAGCAACAGTACACCCATCTCAAAGACCCGTTGCTCCGCACGACCGCAGCCGCGGAGGAAAACGTGCTCTTCGCCGTCGAGAACCTTCACACGTATCCCGCAGTCCAGGCGCGACTGGCGGACAATTCACTGCGTCTGCACGCCTGGTTCTTCAAAATTGATTCGGCCGAACTGTTCGCCTACGAGCCCGAAGCCAAACAGTTCGAGCCGCTCGGCGGTTCCGTTTAGAAGCAACGTCGTTTGAACGGCTTCGTCGCGCCCAATGACAGGAAGGTCTGCTCCGGCCGGGCTTGTGGCGACGACCAATCGAACGCCTGATCAACGATCATGTGCATCTGTTGAAACCACCAGCGCGCACCCGGCACGCGGTTGCGGCGGACGGTTTCACGTTTCGGGCACCTCTCAAAACCAAGCTCCATTTGTGTTTTCATGCCCGCAACCGTAGCGAGGCAGGTCAGTCAAAAACGGACTGACCAGAAAATTATTTTTTCACCCGGGATTGCAGCAACGTCAGCGACACGGTCGCGATAATCGTCGCCACGATGAAGATCGTGGAGAGCGCGTTGATCTCCGGTGTGATGCCGCGTTTGACGGACGAGTAGATCAGGATCGGCAGCGTCATCGCGCCTGGTCCGGTCGTAAAAAAGCTCACCACGAAATCATCGATGCTCAGTGTGAACGCCAGCAATGCGCCCGCAAGAATGCCAGGCCAGATCAACGGAAATTTCACGCGCCAGAACGTCTGCCATTTGTTCGCGCCCAGATCGCGCGCTGCTTCCTCAAGCGTGTGGTCGAAACCCGCGAGCCTTGCTCGCACCACGAGCGCGACGAACGGGATCTGAAATGTCACGTGAGCAAGCGTCATGGTGAGCAGTCCGGGATCGAGGACGTTCAGTCGTTCGCGAACTTCGTGAAAGAAAAGCAACAGCGCGATCGCCATCACGATGTCCGGGATCACCACGGGCAGAAGAGTCGTCGTTTCGATCATGCGCCGACCGCGAAACGGCCCGCCGCTCAATCCGAGCGCGAGCAAAGTCCCGAGCACCGTCGCGATCGCCGTGCTGCCGAGCCCCAGCCACAAGGTCGTACGCGCGGCGTCGAGAGCGGCTGAATTGTGCATCGCCATTTCGTACCAGTGCCACGTGAAGCCGCGCCACGCGCCTCCGCGCGCTGAGTTGTTCAGCGACTGGACGACGATCACAACGAGCGGTGCGTAAAGGAATGCGAACAGCGCGATGCTCAATGCCGCCGAAGTATTGGATCGACGTGAATTCACAACAGCGTGGCCTCCCGATCGTTTTTCGCCGCACGCGCGTAGAGCCAAAGGCCCATCAGCACCAAAAGCATCGCAATCGTCGCGAGCGCAGAACCGAACGGCCAGTTCTGACTCGGGCCGAACTGTTGTTGAATCACATTGCCGAGCAACACGGTCTTCGCGCCGCCGAGCAAATCCGGGATGACGAACTGTCCCGTGGCCGGCACGAACACGAGCACAATTCCTGCGACGGCGCCCGGTCGCATCTGCGGCCAGATCGCGTGTTGAAAAGTATTCCATCGCGCCGCTCCGAGATCCTGCGCCGCCTCCGCGAGCGTCCAGTCGATCTTCTCCACCGACGCGTAGAGCGGCAGCACGAGAAACGGCAAGTAGTCGCACACCAGTCCGACGAACACAGCCACAGCTCCGGGATAAAATGGCGTGCCGCTCAAGAGGATCTGCCACGCGTACGTGCGGATGAGCAGGTTGGTCCACAACGGAATCGTCACGAGCGTGAGCGCCGCCGATTTCCATCGCGTCGGCAGTGATGCGATGAAGAACGCCATCGGCAGTGCGAGTAGCAGACACAAGCCGGTCGATGCCGCTGCGAGAAATATACTGCGAGCGATGATAAACGGATAAAGCGCGTCCCATCCCAAAGCTCCGAAGCCAACGAAGCGCGCGTAGTGCTCAGCCGTGAGCGGGCGTTGGATTTCCCCATACGAACCCGTCGAGAAAAAACTCACGGCCACCACGCAGAGCAGGGGAGCGAGAAGAAAAACACCGATCCACAACGCGCCGGGCACGCAGAGCCATCGTGATTGGAGCCCCGGACGTTTCATCAATCTTCCAGCACCAGCAGTGCTTCTGGCGGAATGTTCACCGGGATGGTTTCTCCGATTCTGATCGGCGTCGCCCCGGCGTTGTTGATCGTCACGGCTTTCAACGTGGCGTTCCCGATTCGCAGCACGAGTTGCGTCTCCGCACCGGTGTAAGTCGTATCCACCACGCACGCATCGAAGCGATTGGCCGCTGTGCGACCGAGCAGAATTCGCTCAGGCCGAATCGCCAATGTGACTTTTTCCGAAGGCAACTCGCGTTCGACGCGCAACTCGCCGAACGATGCGTGTGCGATGTGAGTTTCACGCCGTGTCGCGTCGATCAGATTGCACCCGCCGACGAACTGGGCGACGAAACGGTTCCGTGGCTTTTCGTAAATTTCATTCGCGCTTCCCACCTGCACCGCGCGTCCGGCGTTCATCACCGCGATGCGATCGCTCAGGCCGAGCGCCTCGTCCTGATCGTGCGTGACGTGAATGAACGTGATGCCGAGACGCCGCTGCAATGCGTGCAACTCCTGCTGCAACTCGCGACGCAGCTTCACATCCAGCGCGCCGAGTGGTTCGTCGAGCAAAAGAACCTCGGGCTCATTGATCAACGCGCGGGCGAGTGCGACGCGCTGTTTCTGCCCGCCAGAAATCTGATGCGGCTTGCGCGCGGCGAGTTCCGTGATCTGTGTCAGGTCCAGGGCGCGACGGACACGCGTCTGAATTTCAGCGCGCGGGACTCTTTTCATCCGCAATCCAAACGCGACGTTCTCCTCGACGTTCATGTGCGGAAACAGGGCGTAGGATTGAAACACGGTGTTCACCGCGCGGCGATGCGCCGGAATCGGCAGTGCGTCCTGGCCGCCGATGACGAGTGTTCCTTCATCGGGCGCATCGAGTCCGGCCACAATGCGCAGGAAAGTCGTCTTGCCACATCCCGACGGGCCGAGCAGCGAAAAGAATTCTCCACGACCAATACTCAGCGACACGTGGTCAAGCGCGATCACATCCCCGAACCGGCGGACGAGACCGACCGCGTCCACTGCGGTTGCTGAAGGTTGAACTGCGGTTTCCACGCGCGCGATGTGTAGCGGGCGCGCGTTTCCAACGCACGCGAAAGTTAGAGCCACTCGATCGCGGGGTCAGTCCCGATACACGTGGTTGTAAGGCCTGCTGCGCTGGCCGAAGTAGATCAAATCGCCGCGCTCCCTCAGTGCTTTGAATGGCGGATCCTTCAGCGCGAGCGGATGTGCGTTCGGTGAAGTTTCTTTCCGGTTCTCATGGCAACCCGTACAGCCTTTCGTTTCACCGGCGCGCACGAAGAGGAACTCCGTTTCGTGGATTAACATGCGCCCGTCTTCATCGAGCAGTTGAAAACGGATCGGCACGTCCGCCGGCACCTCGACGAAGAATGAACCGTCGCGGTGCAGCGGCGCAGTGCCGAGGTCGCGAGTGCGGAAGGATGCGTTGGCCGCGATGCTCTGGCCCATTTGCACGCCTTCGAGCACGCGCACATAGCGCACGGCGTTCGTGTCGTACGGCTGATCGGTGTTGAAAACGCTGTTGCAGAAAATGAGGCCCGTGTTGCGGCCTGCTGCGACCGCTGGAGCGTGCGTGGTTGCGGGGCTGATGGGCGCGAGCGAGATGCCATCGACTTCGCTCATCTGCGGATCGTCGTAGATCAGTTGCATCTCGCGGGTCGCGACATTCAGCGCGTAGAGGCCGTAGCCGTTTGGACGCAGGTCGTGCCACGGCGCGTGCGACGTGAGAATCCAGTTTCCACTCAGTGGAGATGGGCAAGTGTATCGCCCCACTGGATTCCATTCGTCGTAGTTGTGGATGTAAACTTCCTCACCGCCCGCGAGGTTTACGACCTCCGGATAAATCGGCGCCTCGCAGTCGAGCGGCGCGAGCTTTGGATCGATCAGTGTCAATCCCGCCGGCGTGGTGCAGATGATTTTTCCGTCCGCCAATTCGCGCTGCATGCTGACGCTCACACCAACGTGATAACCGCGCCCGTGCCAGCCCGCGAATTGGTCGCTGAATGGCATCGGCCGCATGGGCGCGTAGAACGGGCCGCGCATCGAGCCGTAGAAAAGATTGTCCGCGCTGCCATCGGGATTGCACGTGCGCAGCACTGTCTCAATGCGCGCGAGACCCATAAATTCACCGGGCAATGGTCCTTCGCTGAGGTCTTGCGCGTAGAAGCGGTAGCTCGAATACATGATTCGTCCGTCACGCAGCGCGAGGGGTTCGTAATCTTCGTTGGGATTGAACGTGATCTGTTGGATGCCGCTGCCGTCCGCGTTCATCACGTAGATCACGCGCGAACGTTCCTGGTGATAATATTCCTGCCAGCCGCAGCGATCCGAGTCGAATGCGATGCGCCCGTCCGGCAGGTAACACGGATCGACGTCGTTACAATTGCCATCCGTGATCTGGCGCAAGCCTGAGCCGTCGGTGTTGATCTCGAAGATGTGAAAGCCATCGCGATCTTTGTTGCGTCGCATCGCGAAGAGAAGCTTCGTGCCGTCAAAAGAAACTTCGAGACCTTGAACCTCGCCATCGGTGAGCTGCGTCAGGTTTTTCAGCGCTCCGTCGGGCTTCGGCGGCGTGAGCGTGTAGAGATTTTCGCCGGAGTGATACCGCGGCGTCTTGGGAAAGAAATACGAGTCGCGAAAACCAAACGTCGCGTCGGAACGATGCTTGGTTTTGATGAACGCGATCGAAGGTGGAAGTGCGAGTTGTTCGGAGCCGTTTGCGCGCCATACGGGTGAAGTGCTGGGGAGTTTTTTGGCAACGGTTTCGTCGCGCAGTGCCGCAAGCGCCTGCTCGGAAGCGAGACGGACGATCAGGACTGGATCGTGCCTCGACAAGGCGGTGAGGTTCGTCTCCGCTGATTTGGCGCGCATGCGCCCCAGCGCGCGCGTAGCGCCGTAGCGGATCAGGTATTGATCGCTTTCGAGCGCGCGGGTGAGCGTTGCGGCTGCGCGGTCGCCGCCGAGTTGTCCGAGGGATTCCATCGCGGCGTAGGCCACGCGCAGGTTGGCCATGTTCGTGGGCGCGGCTTCGTTGTAGCGCTCACCTTTGTCGGTCCAGGCGTCGCGAAGGCGGCCGACTCCTCCCGCCGCCAACTCCCAATAGCCATTCGTCTCGGTTGCGAGCAGCGATCCGAGTGCGGTGACATTTTCTGCGGAAGGAATCTGTCCGAGCGCGCGCGCCGCGAAATAGCCCCTCACCTGGTCCACGTGCAGCAATCGTCGCCGCAGCGCCTCGCTGGCGCCGGGTTGCGGATGTTTCGACAACGCCCAGGCACACAGCGCCCCCGTGCGATCGTTGCGCGCGAGTCCCTTGATGAGCAACGGCAACGCCGGTTCGCCGCGTTGTGCCAGCGCGAGGGCCGCCTTCGCGTCGTGCTTTTGCTGAATCGCCGCGAAGAGTTCCGCTTCCGTTTGCGCGAGCACTGACCAAGGCAGAACCAAAGCAAACACCACAATCACGACGAGGCGTGTGACGACGCTCTCCCTCTCCGCCCATCCGATGGGGGGAGAGGGCCGGGGTGAGGTGGGCTTCGTGTGCGTATCGACGGCGGACGCACAATGCTCACCCTGCTCACCCCTCACCATCAACCTCCCGTTTGGTGTCCACCCTTTAGGGTGCCAGAGGCGAAGAAACACGCTAAAGCGTGGACACCGAACAAGGCTGTGTCGGTTCAAAGGTTCAAAGCGCGAACCGTTTCGGGGAAGTCTCTCCCCGTTGAGGGGAGAGGGAACAGCATGCAACACTGCTTGCGATTCCAAAGAAATGCCGCGCATCACTGTTTTGTCTCCTTCCATTCGTAAATCCATCCGCGCGCGGGCACCTCGCGTCGCACATGGTTCAATTCTGTGATCACAGGCGTATCGTTAAAATTCTCGATCACCCAGCTTCCATCGGAGAAGGCGTAGTATCCGACTTTGTTGGGCGCATTGAACGTGATCTTCAAAGACCGGAGCAGCGGTTCGCGGATGGCGTTCAGCTCCGACTCGCCGAGTTGCAGCAGCAGCTTTGGATCACGCTTCACGGCGAGCACTCGGATGTTCGGCGCGTCGAGCGGAACTTTGCCGCGCAGTTTTTCCGCCAAGCCATCCGTGATGAGCACGGGCTTTCCGGTGCGGATAAACTTCGTGAACTTGCGCGCGAAATCTTCGTCCTTCAGCGCGTGAATGGAGAAGAACGCCGCGGGAGCTTTCGTTGGAAACTCGTGGCACGGCACGAGCGGCAATCCGAGCATGCCCACAAAGTCGAACACGCGTTTTTCGTCCTCGGCATGGCTGTTCGGCGGCTTGTAAGCCGCGATGCCCGTGATCCCGCGCCGCGCGATCTGCTTCGCCACCTCGAGCAGTTCGGGAACGTTGGCACGTAATGCTTCAATGTTCTTTGGTCCGGTCGTGCCCTGAAGCCCACCGTAGCAGAACAGCATCGACTCGCGTGCACCGCCCAGCACGGTTTGGCGCGCCTGCTCGATGTAAGTCTTCTCTGTGGTGCCGAGCCAATCGTACCAGCCGCCACCGCATTTCTTTTCATCGATGCCGCCGAGCCAGCGCATGATGAAGTAAGCCTCATACTGCACCGTGCCGCCCCAGCGTTTGTCTTCGAAGTCGCGTGTCTCGGTGCCAACCCAGGTTCGATCGAACATCTTCGTCTCACGCTCCACGTCGTAGCCGCGCTCGTGAAACGTGTCGTACCACTGCGGGTATTTGATGATCAGGCGTGCGCGTGAATTTGTCTTCTTTGCCGCGCCGAGCGCCCGCTCGCGTGACATGCGCAACATCAACTCGCGTCGGTAATCCTCCCAGGAATCGCTTTCGCTCTTCGTGATCTTCCCGCCGACCGTGACCTTCCTGGCCACACGAGCCGCGTCGCATTCGGCGCATGAACATTCGGTGAACCAGAAATCATCGATCATGATTTCGTCGAACAAACTCGCGGCGTAGCGGAAGATTTCGCCGGTGCGCTCCTGCGTTGCCGCATCGGTGTAGCACGCAATGATGTTCCAGCGGTTTGATTTCTTGCCGATCGAAGTCGGCGTGATGCAACCGGAAACCTTGAAGCCTTCTGTGCGAAAGCGATCGCGAACACGTTCGAGCGCTGTGCGCTCTGCCGTGTAGCCATCACGAAATGATTCGATGTAAACCTTCGTGACTGCCGTTTGCTTGCACCACGCGATCGCCGACTGAATGCCTGCGTCGGTCGAGAGATGGTTCTTCACATCGTGCGCGGTGAAGAGGGTCGAGAAGGCGTGGGTTTCGGCGTTTGCCCGCGCGAGATTCCACAGCGGCTGCGAATCGTCCGCTTGGACGGTCACAGCCAGAAGCATCAACGAGGCGAAGAACAGTTTCATAGTCGTATCATGGTGAGACGTGGCGCGGCGTCGTTGCGGCGTTCTGTTGCAACAACTCCGCGATGTTGCGCGCTTCGATCTTCTCCATCTCGCGGCGCTTGTTCAGGAATCGCGCGTACTTTGCGTGCTCTTGCGGTGTCCAACTGTTGGCCTCCGTGTAGTCGCCGCAGTACGGTACGAGCAGGTCGATCCAGCACGCGATCTTTTCCAGCTCTTCACGTGAAAGCGCGGCGCCTCGGTGTCCAGATTCGAGCAAAGGCATCAGTTCGCTCCGTGCCGCACCGGCGAAATATGGCGGCAGCGCGGACGGCACGGATTGCGCACCGATCCAGTTCACCATTCGATTCGCCTCCTCGCCTTGCCACAGGCCGATCAGGTTTGGGTTCCTGCCAACTCGCGAGTGGGTAAGCGCCAGATACGCGTCGCTCCAACGGCGCTTTGCAGCCGGGTCAATCGTCTCGTCCGCCAGGAGACTGAACGATCGTTCCACCTCTGAGGAATTTGTCGTGCGTGGCGCGTTTGGTTTTGCGCCAGCCGCAATCATCGGCGAGCGATCTCGTGGTGCGCTACGGTCGTCATGGCAGCGAGTGCAATGCCGGTCGAGGATCGGCTGAATCTCACGCACGAAGCTGAACCCGCGCGCTGGTCCGTAGAACGGCTTCAACTCCTCGGCGCCTGCGCGCAACGCCATGGTCGTGACGTAACGTGCGGAAGGAGGTGCCGTGTTTTTGTGATCGTGACAGCCCACGCATGACTGCGCTTCGCCGGGTTGGAGCGTGGCCCAGCTTCGCATCGTCTGCACGGCTTGTCCCTTCGCGTCGAGGGCCTGGAAGTAAAGGGGCGTGCGCGCAGGCGCGGCAAAAAACGCCGAACCATCCTCATGCACCGTGGCATCGCCGAGCACCACCTTCACATCCCACGATCCGTTGCCGATGCTCACCGGCGTGCTCGCCAATGCGCCGCCTGCCGGACCGCCGCTGTGATTTTCGCCGATGCCCGCGGCGCGGAAATCCAACGCCACAACCCGCAATTGTTTGATCGTGCCACTCGGCACACCGGCGAGTCCTTCGCCTTGATACACGTTCTGCAGGTAGAATGTTCCGTTGGTGCGGCTCAGATCGACAAAGCTCGGACGCGCGCGCGGCGGCGTGCGTGCGACGATGGGCACCGGCTGATTGCAAGGCACGCGCGCATCGCTCACCAGCAACTCGCGCTCGCCGTCCATGTTCATCCAATAAATGCCGAAGCGCGCGTCGTTCGCGAATGGGCCGGTTCGTTCCCAGCCGTCCGGCGCATAGGTCACGAGGAATTCCGAAGTGGTGAGCGGGAAAGGATACTGAAACAGTTCACCCTGCTGACCGAATTGATCGATGCGCACCGCCGGAGTGTCGCGCACGGGGGCCACGAGTTGTGCGCCGGAGTTTTCCTGCCGGCCCTTGGCGGGATCCAGCACGCCGAGCTTCCCCGCCTGTGCCGTGTGGTGGCCGCAGAACGTCGCGAGCACTTTGTGCGTGCCCGGAATGCCGCGCGCGTGCGCGATGGTCGTGGGGAACCATGAGTTGTTTCCGTAAAACTCGGTTTGTGCCGTGCCATCCGGGTTCATCTGAAACAGCGCCTGCGGAAAAACCTGGCCGCGATCGTTGTAATCCCAGCGCGAATAAATCACGCGACCATCGTCGAGCACTTGCGGATACACCGTGTGGACCTGATCGAAGCCCAGCCGCCGCAGACCCTTTCCATCGGCGTCGCACGTGTAGAGATTGCTGACTTCGGTCCAGAAACAATCGACGGTTTGCACCGGCCGCGTGGACGCAAACACGAGATGACCGTTCGGCAAAAACGCGGGTTCGTAGTCCGCAAACCCCAGCCCGGACGTGAGCTGGCGAATGTGGCGCGACTCGAGGTTCAGTTCGTACAGATGATAGTCGTCGTTGTTCAGCGACTTCTTCCACGCGAACACCACTCGCTTTCCGTCCCATGAAACGGCGGGATCGCGAATGGCGCCGGTTGGATCCGCGAGCAATGTTCGGACACGTCCATGCAGGGAGTTCGTGGCGTCGATTTCCCACACGCACAATTCCGTGCCGGGCAGAAAGTGGCGCTCATGCTGGGCGTCGGATTGGCCTTCGGTGTAAGCGAAGAAGGAGGGGCGAATCGTGCGGTGCTTGGTGAAGACGAACTGAGGCGCGTGCATGCGAACGGCCGCAAGCCGCCGCGCGCGCCGCTGTTCGCACAAGCGGACGTAATGCGTCAGACGTTCACGGCTCGATGTGCTGTTCGCGGCGATCTGCCCGGCACGCTCGATCAACTGCTTCTCGATCCCGCTCACGTCATCAGCAACGAACCACCTGCGGAATTCACCCGCGGAGTCCTGCATCGCCCAGTCGCAGGTCACGGGGAAGTCCGCACGCAACTGGTTCCAATGTTTCGAGGCGGCGCCCGTCCGCTGATCGCTGGGTTCCGCCAGCACGGCAGTCCGCGATTGCAGAAGCGACTCAGCCCAATCCGCAGCACTGGCGGTGCGAAAACAGCAGCACACCAGCGCAAGCAAGCAACTGGCGCGCATCATCGCCGCGCCTCCGCGACTGGTTGCGATTCAGCGCTGAGGATCTGGATTTGTTCCCCCGTCAGTCGCGCTTCGTTACGCACCATCCAGATCAGATCCTCCTGCGCCACGCGCGCGAGGATCGGCAAAGACTTCGGCGAACCAACGAAGCGCATGCCCACCACACTGCTGTACCGAATGTCGCGTGGCTGCTTCGCGTCAGCGGCGAATCGTTCCAACGCCAGTCTCGCCTCGTCGCCGCCCATTCGGCCGAGAGCCATGCACAGGAATCCGCGCCAGCGCACCGTCTGGCTTTGATCGAAATGTTTGCCCGAGGCGAGCGTCGTCGAATCGCTGAACGCGTAGCCCTCTTCGATGATCTTCGTGAGCGCCGGCAGTGCCTCCTTCGCGTGCAAACGTCCGAGCGCCAGCGCCACATAGACGCGCGGCACGATCGCGGGATGATGGAGCAGGGGAATCATTCGGCTCGCGAGTTTCGGATCATCGGCGAGATAGCACATCGTGACGATGGGTTGCGAAGTCGTGACGCCATCCTCGCGCACGAACCCCGGTTTCAACTCCGAGCGCATGCGTTTGAACATCTCGTTCCATTCGGCGGGAACGGTTGGCCGGGCGCCGTGTGCGATCGCGGGCTTCATCGTGTCTTCCAGTTCCTGCAACGCACATTCGATGAGCGCAGGCGCGAGCCCGCTGCGACGAATCAAGTTCACGCCGACGCGCTGGATCGGCTGCAAGTCGTCATTCATCACGTCGTCGGGATGGCTGCGATAGGTGATCTGGGCCATTTGGGAAACGAGTTGGGGTATCCATGGAGCGCAGTTCGTGGAATGCAGTCGATCCAGAGCGAGGAACATCGAGAGTGTGGGAGGAAACGAACGCAGCGCTCGTTCGGCGTCGGCGCTACCGATTCGTCCGAGCGCCCACGCTGCGGCGTCGATGCGTTGCGCTGCAAGAATCGGAATCGCGTTGGTCGTTCCCACGCGTTCGAGCGCATCACAAACGAACGTACGCTCGTCGGGATCGAGCGGCGGCGATTGTGGCTTCACCAGCAACGCCAGCAAGGCTGACTCAGTGGATGCGTCCGCGAGATGTCGCAGCGCCCGCAGCGCCTCACGCCGTTCTGGAAATATCGACGGCGTAATTGATGCTCGTTTTCTCGGCACCCGTTTGCCTCGCGGGATGATGGTCTCCGAGTCGGATGTTGGAACGGCGTTTGTCCGGCGGGTTGTTGCCCTGGCGAGGAGTTCCTGTTGCTTCTGTGCCAACGAATTTCCGTTCCACCAGTTCTGCCACTCGCGCGCCTCGCGAAATCCGTCGCGCGCCGTCATTCGTTCCAATGCGAGCCGCGTGTTCTCGCGAATCTCCCATGATGAATCGTCGAGTAATGAAATCAGTCGAGGGATCGATTGACTCGTGCCGACGCGAGAGATGGCGAGCAACGCTTCGCGGCGGACGTCGAAGGGTTGATCCTCAAGCAAACGAAGCAGTTTCTCTTCAGCAGGCCAGTGCTTGAGATGGGAAAGACCTTGGATGCCTTCAATGCGCCGCTCTGGAACCCGGCTCGAGAGAAATGATGTGAATCGCGCGACATCTTCGGACACGACATCAATCACAGCGTTGGCGGCGACTGCGATCGACGTCGCGAGCGCAAAGATGGATGCGAACCAGCGGGTCATCGGCACGATTCGACTCTGCTCCTGCGGACGCAGCGTTGACTTGCATCAATAGTAGCGTGGCGAAACTGCCTCTGTGTCCTGACTAAAATGTCGCGGGGCGCTTTAAGCGGTAGAGTTGGTGGGCGCCGGACGCGGCATTGGTGAGGATGTATTGATTGGTGTAAACGAACGGCGCATTGGTCACTGGCGTCCAGTCCGCGGTGTTGAGGCTGGTGCTCGTTTCGAGGATGTAAGGTTTCCACGCGGGCCAGGCCACGCGCACGCCGCCGCCGACTCGCTTGATTTGCAGGCGCGGCAATGTGTCATTCCAGAAAAGCCCGAGCTTGCCGCCAAGGTCAATCGCCAAGTCGGGCATCTCGTCGTTGTTGAAATCTCCCGCGATCACGTATTGGCCGCCCATGAAATAATTGGTGGCGGTTTCGAAGGTGCCGTCTCCGTGCCCGAGAAGAACGCTCACGCACGCGTAGTTGCCGGACACTATGTCGGGAAGGTTGTCGCCGTTGAAATCGCACACACCGACCGAGAGAGGACCGTTGGCGACGTCATGCACGATCGGGGCGGCGAACTGAATGACGCCGTTGCTGCTGGTGTTGAGCATGATGCTGACGTTGCGCCAATCGCCATGGGCTGCGACGAGATCGGGCTTGCCGTCGAAGTTCACATCGCCGCTGCGGATGAACCAGGGAATCTCCCACGTGTTGATGTCCACCTTGGCGTCGAACATGCCGTCGCCGCGCCCGGCCGCGATGCTGATTTTCGTGCCGCCATCGTAGCCAACGGCGACGTCAGCTTTGCCGTCCCCGTTGAAGTCATCCACCACGACGCAACTCGGTCCACTGTTGACCGGTATCGCTGGGGGCAATGGAGTGTGAAACTGGCCGGTGCCGTCTCCGAGGGCGACGGTGACAGTGGCGTCGTAATAGTTGGGCGTAACGATATCGAGGTGGTTGTCGGAGTTGAAGTAACCCACCGCAACGTCCGTGTGGCTGCCGGGAAGATTTACGGTGCCGAGGAATGACGCGCCCCACTGGTTGGTGAATACACCCGGCGCGGTGGTGCGCCCGCGCAGCATGGTGAGAGTGCCGCTGAAATTTGCGACGACAAGATCCTGCCAGCCGTCATTATTGAAGTCGCCGATCTTGACGCCGTAAGGCTGCGTGCCTGCGGGATAGGTGACGGCGGGGAGAAAGACACCGTTGGTCTGCTGGATGAGAACGCTGACCGAATTGGATTCGATGCTGGTGGCGACGATGTCGAGTTGTGCGTCCTTGTTGAAATCACCGGTGGCAAGGTCGCGGATATTTCCGCCCACGGTGTAGGTGTCCGTGGCGCTTCTGAATGTGCCGTCACCTTTGCCGGGCATGAGCAGCACGCTACTGTCGTAACCACCGGCCACAACGAGGTCGACCTGGGTGTCGCCGTTGAAGTTTCCGCAGGAGATCGCTTGCAGCGCTGCGCCAATGCTGTGCTCGACTGGAGCGCCGAAGACACCTTCGCCATTGTTGAGCAGGATACTCACACTGCTGCCGAGAGCCGCGAGATCGGTTGCACCGTCGCCGTTGTAATCGCCGCACGCGAGTTGCGCCACTCCGGCGGGAACCGCGTAGTGGACGGCGGGGTTGAATGTGCCATCGCCGCGCCCGAGCAGGACGCTGAGATTTCCGCTGGCGCGATTGGCGGTGGCGAAATCGGGATGACCGTCGTGGTTGAAGTCGCGGACGAGGACGAATCCCGCGTAGGTGCCGATGTTGCAGGTCGTAGCCAGCGCGAACGGTCCTTCGCTGGTGTTGAGCAGCACGCTCGCGGTGGTGCCCGATGGCCCGGGCCCGGCATTGACGACGACGAGATCGGGCCTGCCATCATGGTTAAAATCTCCCTGATCAATCCACGACGGAGCCGTACCAACAGTGAAGTGAACGGGGGCCGCGAACGTTCCGTCTCCGTTGCCGTAGAGTACGTTCACCTTGTTGGTCTCGAACCATCCGCCGGAAATGGCGGTGGCGAGGTCAGGATGGTTGTCGCCGTTGAAGTCGGCAATCACGACGCCTCGCGGTCCGCGATCGACCGTAAGATTCGTGCGCAAGGTGAAAGTGCCGCTGGCGCTGCCGAGCAAGACCGACAATGTGCCAGGCTGGTTCCAGCCGTTGCCGTTAGCGGTGACAATGTCGGGCCAGCCATCGGCGTTGATGTCACCGACGGTGAGCGAGTCGGGAAACGCACCTACGCTGATGTGAATCGCCGGGGCAAACGTAGCCGCGCCGAGGCCGAAGAGAATGCTTACCGTGCCGTCATCGAAGTTGGCGGTCGCGAGGTCGGCGAGCCCGTCGCCATTGATGTCGGCTGTGACGATGTGGCCAGGACCATCGCCAACGGGAAAGGAAGGTGGTGTGCGGAATTCGAGCGGCGGAGCTGCGGCCAGGCACAGCGGCAAGACAAGGGTGGCGAAGCAATCGATTAGCGATGTGGTAGTGCGGCGGATGAACCGGCTCGGATGGACGTGCATGGCGAACATGATTTCTTTATTCCCATCAAGCCAACGTCCGCCAGACAGCTGTCAACCAGAGGTTACTTCATCAGGTAAAAGATGCAACCGATCGTTTCCGCGGTTTCTGTAGCGACAGAAACGCCGTCCTTCAGAGCAAGTCCTGATACGCCAGCCACAGCGCCCGGAAGTATTGCATCACGCGGACGGGATCGGTGCTCGGCGGAATTTCCGCCAGGCAGTAGCCGGTGAACTTTGCTTCGTTCAATCGCGCGAACAATTTGCGGAACGGATAATCCTCCAACGACAGATCGCGCAGGTGGACGGAAAAGATTTTGTTCTTCACCAGGTCGAAGTTTGCTTCGAAGCCGTCACCGGCGAGATCAGTGGGATTGGAATTCCAGCAAACGCCGACGCTCGGATGGTTCGCGAAATCGATGATGCGTTTGATGTTTGGCAGGAGCGAAGTGCCGGTGCCGTGAACTTCCAGGCGAATGACCTGACCGTGATCTTTGGCGAATGCGCCGAGTTCGCGTAACGAGCGGCCGATTTGTTCCAGCGTCTTTTCGACTGGCACCTCTTTGGGAAGGCCGTTTGGCCGCACCTTCACGCCGCTCGCACCGACGTCGTGCGCGAGCATGATGTATTCTTTCGTCGCCACGAGGTCCTTCTTCAGTTTCGCCTGGTCCGGCGTGTGAAAGTCGAACGCGCTGCCGAGTCCCATCAACTCGACTTTGGAATCAGCAAATCGCTTCCGCACTTCGGCGCGCTGTTCCTGTGACAGCGTGACCTCGACACCGTGCTTGTGCCCCGTGCGCAACTCGACACCTTGGAAGCCGGTGGTCTCGCAATTCTTGATGAGCGTTGGGATGTCCCAATCTTCAGCGAGATTGTAAGTGACGGTGCCGAGTTTCATCCGCGGCGCACGGCCAAGGAAAATCTTTGGCTTGGGCGCTTCCGCCGCAGTGCTCTGTGTCCGTGCGAACACCACTGCTGCTCCCGCCAAGGCAGCAGTTTTTAGAAAAGAGCGACGAGTGGATTTCATGCGGTGATGAAAGCGCGCCGAACGATCATTTGTCGAACTGATTACCAGCGAGCGTGGCGAGGCCTTTCACTAACGGCGTTTGCGTAATTTGATCGCGATGTCCTTCTCCAACTCGGGAATGAGCACACGCGCTTCTCCCCCGGCGCCCACGTTGATTGGCATTCGTTGCGTCACTTCGCCTTTCCAAGTGTCCCACAATTCGGCGTCCCATATCCCGGCGTTCAAACCCGCGAGTGTGATGATGGTTGGCGGCGCCGGTGCGATGGTTTGTTTTCGTTCGCAGATATTTCGCCACGTGCGGTCTTTCACGCGCGCCCACACAATCGCGGTCTCCCGGCCGCCGATGGCCCACGCGAGCACCGGCGGAGTGGAGATCGTGACGACGTTTTTGAACCGATACGAAGCCATGAACCAATCCGGCCCGGGGTTCTCCACGACGACCGTGTGTTTGCCGGCGGGAATTTCGACAGCGAAACTTCCAGCGTATTTCTTCAACGTGGCCGTGTTGGTCTGTCCGTCGGTGTCGGCGAATTCACGTGTGAGGACTGTCTTGCCGTCGAGCGTGATCTTCAATGCCGCTCCGCCGTGGCCGGAAACGTCGGTCACCTCGACGGCGAACTGGGTGTTGGTTGGCAGATCGGTCTCGAAGGTGATGGGATTGTGTTCGCCAACGTGATTGCGAATTCCGTGTTGAATTGACGCGACCGGCAACTGTCCGCTCGCGCCGTTCGTCGAAATCTGGATGCGGCGCGGCTGGTTGAACGGACTCGCGTTCCAACTCGCCGGGCCGTTCTCAATCACAAGATCACTGCGGATCGGCGGATTCGGCGGTGATTGCCACTCGATGCGCGGTGCGATCTCGCGAAAGTTTTCTTGCGGCCAATCGATCCCGCGCGTGAACCGTGTCGCTGCGGCAAAGAGGTGATACAAGTTGCGTGGATGAATGTAGTTGTCCCACCACCACGGTTGCGCCGTGCCCGAGCCGCCGGTCGCGATGCTGACCCAAATCGGATCGTGGATTTGCAGTCCGTCGAGATCATCCTTGTTCCGTGGCCCGCCTGAGTCGGCGCCGATCTCGCCGACGATGTGTGGCTTGCCGTAATTGCTTTTTTGCACCTGCGCCGAAGCAAGCGTCGTCGCGAGGTCGGGGCTGTTGTAGTGGTGCGTCTGCACGTAATCGAGGCCGGGCAGGCGATCGACGCGCGGATCGCCGGGCGTGCCGGCGAAGCTCGTCGTGATCAAGTGTGAGTGCGGATCAAGACGACGAAGTGTTTCCGCCATGCGTGCGTGCCAGTCGCGTGAAGGCTCGCTCCGATAACCGGTCGTGATGTCCACCTCGTTCCAGAATTCCCACGAGAGCAGCGCGGTGCTGTACGAGTAGCGCGCCACGAGATAGCGCAGCTTGTCGCGGTAAAGTTTGTTCATGACGGAGTTGGTCCAGAACTCGGTGGGATGATTCAACGGCCCGCCGTTGGCGATGTTGTGCGGCGTGTTGTCCCACTGCGGATAGCCGTCCTTCTGTCGCAGGATGTTGTACGAATCGATGCAGAGCATCAGCGACATGCCGCGCGAGGCGGCGAGTTCGAGCACGTAGTCGATGCGCCAGGCGTTCGCCAAATCGAACTGACCGAGGCCGCGTCCCTCTTCGGATTTACCGGAACGCTCCAACGCAAACGTCGTCCAATTCGGCGAGAGCCAGAGCCGTCCGTAATTGCAACCGGCTTCCGCGTAACGCGGAAACCAGTCGTCGTAGTCAAACGTGCCGCGCGAGTATGCCCAGCAAGTGTTCGCGCCGATCGGGAAATATGGGGCGCCATTGTCGAACGCGAAGTAGCGGTGGTCGCGATTACTGATGCGAATGAACCCGGGCGCGTTGGTTGCCGCCACGTTGAACGTGATCGGACTGGATTCGCTCACACCGCTCCGGTCGCGCAACACGAATTGCACTTCATGCCGGCCCACTTCGCTCGGCGTCCACCGCACACGCCACGACGGCTCGCCGGAAGGAGTGAGTTGTTCGTTCCGGTTCTGAAGCGCCCGAGTGTAAGTGCGATGGTAAAAGCCGGGGACGCTGATTCGCTTTCCCGAGGGCGTGACCACGCGCGCGTCGAGCGCCACGTCATCAGGGTCGAAGGGATTGCTGAAGGTGGCGCTGAGATCAACGACGGCTTCGAGTTTTTGGAATTGAACGACGTTGGTGGCAGAGAGCGTCACGTTGCGGATCGAACGCGATGCGCTGCGACTATGCGGAGTGACGAGCGGCGCCGCAGACAAAGTGATCGCGCAAAGAGCGAGGATTACGAGGGCGTGTGCAAACTTCATTCCGGAATTCGACTCCGCTCCGGGGCGCTTGCTTCACCAACAACTGCCTGGGTCACGAACGAGGCTGCTCGAAACCGCCGTTCGCATTACAAGGCGCGATCACTCGGGAGTGAGCAAACCGTAATCCCACGTGTGTCTCAGCCGGAAGAAATGCGTCGGGTGGTTAGTGATGGGGAATTCCATGTAGTAATGGAAATTGGTGTAAGGAGCCGGAGGCCAGAATTGCCAAAACTGCGGCGCGATTTCCGACGCGGAGATGAGTTGGAAGTCCGGATTGGCAGTCCATGAAACGCGGACAACGTCCGCCTTACTTGTGATCTGCATCTCCAACGGTTCGGGAGGCGCGGCCATGGCCACCACTCCAGTGATGACGAGTTCGCCGATGTTCTGCCCCTGCGTCGCGAAACTGGCGAGCGTGCCGACCGCGTCGTTTGAATCGGTCAGCGAGACGTGAAGTTCATCGCCGGTGAACGAGGCGCCGTTGGTTTGAGCGAGCGTGATCGGGGCTGCGAACCGGAACAGGAAGTACGCCGGCTCGTTGGTCTGTGTGGCCGCGGCTCCGTAAGAAAGGAGAAGAGCGTTGGTGTCGGTGATCGATCCGAGGTCACCCTGGCTTCCCGTGATCGTTCCCAGGAAGAGGCCGTTGCTGTAAACGCGCGCCTGCACGTCAATCCCGGTCACAGTCAGGCTGATACTTCCATTGGTGCGAGCGATGAGTGACACGTCTCGCAGATGGTCGATATCGGCCACTCGCGCGTGCGTTCCAGATGCACTGAAGACACAACTGAAACCAGGGTTCGTGAAGGCATACGGAACGAGCAATACCTCATATTTCTTCAACGCGTTCAGTTCGGTGAAGTAGCCGTTGCTGGTGGGCAGTCCATTGCTGACGCTGAGCCGCGATGGCGTGGCGTGAAAGCGTGTGTTGCCAATCGCTTCGTGAAAAACGCCGAACTTGCCGAGGCGCTCGTTGCCGATCGTGAAGGAGGGAAGACCGTTGCGGCCGAGCACATCCAGGCGGGACACGAGTTCCACATTGTTCGTCGGACGCTCCGCCGTAATGACCAGACGAGTGGCCAGAGCCCGGTAGCCGGGAAGGCGGAACTCGGTGGGATAGGAGTCGAAATCGACCAAGACGCCGATGCGATTGCCATCGCGCCAGAGGGGATTCACGCGCGGCGGCGTTGTGGTGTAGTTGCCGGTGTAAACAGTCGCGCTGTCAGGACCGCCATTGGTCACGAGCAGCGTGGGCAGATCGTGAAAGAAGACCTGATACGTGTAGCTCGTCACGCCGCTCGGAGTGAAGTCGAGATGAATGTTGTAATTGGCCCATTGGAATCGGGTGCCTGTCACCGACCCGATGCGGGTGTTCGCGACTCCGTTGACCGTTCCATAACTGGTTCCTTCCAGCGACCAGCCGTCTCCGCGATCGCAGGACGGCCACAGGAAAACTCCCGCATCCGCCGCGCCGAGGTGAACCGATGCGCCGAACGTAAGTTCAGGACAGGCTGGCGGTACATTGGTGTCATCGCACGGAGGAGCGGTTCTTGCCACGTAGATCGGGGATTCAGAATCGCCGGTGACTATCGCATTGCTGATGACGCTGTGACGCAGGCCGAACGCGATGATCTCCGCTTCGGCGAAGACAGGTGAATTCCACACGAAGAGCAAAACCAAAACTGCGAAAGTCCCGTGGCGCATAAACGAAATCACATCCATTAGTGGCGCATGAGTGCCATGGTGTCGATGAGCGGTCGATCCGGAGACGAGCATTACTGCTTTGCGGCCTCAACGCCGATGCGCTTGAGGTGCTCGCCCACGGTCTGTTTCCAAATGGCGTAGCCCTTCTCGTTCATGTGCAGGCGATCGGGCAGGAAAATGTCCGGCTTGGGCTGGCCGTTCTCGCCGAGCATCTGCGGGTGCATGTCGATGTAGCTGAGGCGCGGATCGGTGCGCGTGAAGTTCTCGATCAATTCATTTGCGCGGCGGATGCGGTCGATCTGCGACCACCGCGCGGGATTCGGCGCGATCGAAATGTAAGCGATCCGGGTCTTGGGCAATTTCGCGTGGATCAACTGCACCAGGGTCTGGAAATCTGCGAACACCGTCTCGGCTGATTTCCCGGCATTGATATCGTTGCCGCCGGCGTAGAAGACGACCGTGCTCGGCTCGTAGGGAGAAACTATGCGCTCGGCGTGGCGGATCGAGTCCGCAATCTGTGAGCCGCCGAAGCCACGGTTGATCACGCGATAATCCGGAAGATCTTTCGCCACATTTTTCCACATCCGAATGCTTGAGCTGCCCAGGAAGAGCACCGCGTGTTTCTGTGGCGAATTGGTTTTGTCGCTCGCCTCGAATTTCAGGATTTCGGCTTCGAATGGAATCGGCTTCTGCTGCGCAAAGACAGTTGCGGCGGCGAAAAGCAGCGCCGTGAAGAGATTACGCGTCGTCGTGTTCATCAAGTGCCTTCAAGTTTTACGGATTGCGAACCAGCGCACCAGCCCTATGACGAGGCCGACCAATGCGCCGACGAGCGTGCCACGCAGCACGCGCCGGCTGATGGACTCCTTTTGAGCAGGGGCGGTTCGCGTCACTTCAGTCGCGTTCGTCGACAACCCGCCCACGGCTGCGACACGCACCGGGCCCACGCCAGAGTATTCGCGCAGCGCAGCAATCGGCAACGCGGGTGGGCGGTTTGGGTTGGCGAGCGGAGAAGCATTCGCCGAGGCAAACGGTAATGCACAAATGAGGAGAATCGCGGAAAGCCTTGGAGGACGATTCATGGAGGCAGGGTGAACAAAGGAAGCGCCGCGCGCAAGCCACAGTTCAGCGGCGGTGATTGAACGGAATCGGCGTGCTCGCTGACAAATGGCCGAACAAATGTGTGGTGGTCGGCGGCGAAGATGGTAAAGGTTCCGAGCGTTTCCCATAATGCGTGCAAGGTATGAAAATCGTCATGGGAGCATTGTCGCAAGCCGGGTCAATGCTCGGACTGTTTCTTGTGGTGGGCTGGACTTCGTTCACGTTCGCCGCAGCGAAGGTAGAGCCGGTAGTCTCTGTTCACGAAGTATTGCGTGATCGTGGTGGCGGCCGGGTTCCTGTCACAACCAACAAGACCTTCAACCTGCGCGGCGCTCTGACTTCGACGCCGTGGCGTGGCACGAACACTTCCATTGTTCATTTTCAGGACGAAACTGGCGGGCTCGTGCTCGTCGGCACCAAGCCGCAAACTTTTTCCAATCTGAACGCCGGCGACCGGGTGTGGGTACGCGGCAAGGTTTCCCATCGCCGTGGCATGGATGAATTGTTCGTCGAAAGAATTCGACTGGAAAATGCCGGGGTGGTGCCGAAGCCGCGTGATGTTTGGACGTCCGACCTGCTTGATGAAACCTTCTCCGGCCAGCTTGTGCGAATTGAAGGGGAAATCTCGGCGACGCATCGCGACGGTGAACCGATTTTCGTGCTGCGTGACGAGCGCGGAGAGATTCCGATCCTGATTCCACCGGCGTTTCTGGTGTGGAGCGGCGGACAGTTGAACTTCGCATTGTGGAAAGGCGGCAAGGCCCAGATCACTGGCATCGCGGGACAGGACAAGGCATCGGCGCCATTCGATTCGGGTTACGCGCTGATCCCGCGCAGCCCGGAGGATTTTGAATTTGCCCCGCCGCCACCTCCACCACCGTCCCGCATGACGCTCTACATTGCGCTCGTCGTGGCGGGATTCCTGGCGGTGCTCGCATTTTATTTCTGGGAGCGGCACCGGATGTCGGAGCGGCGCTCGCGGGAAGTGTCGCGACTGTTGCACGAGATCGAGCGCTCGGAAGCGGAAGTGAAGAAGCAGGCGGCCTTCGCGCAGTTTAATCCAAATCCCGTGCTGGAGTTCTTCGCCGACGGCGCGGTCACTTACGCGAACGCCGCTGCGCGCGAACTGGTCGAGCTATTCGGCAAACCTTCCGTCGAAGAAGTCCTGCCGGTAGACGTTCGTCGGATCGTTCAGGAGTGCAACGACACATGCCGCGCCAGGTTGGAGTGCCAGGTGAAGATCGGTGCGCGCACGGTGTCGTGGTCGTTTTTTCCCATTCACGAAATCACGTCCGTCCACGCTTATGGCTATGACGTGACGGAACATTTGAATCTTGAAAGGCAGTTGCTGCAGGCGCAGAAGCTCGACTCGATCGGCCAACTCGCTGCGGGAATCGCGCACGACTTCAACAACCTGCTCTCCGTCATCCAGGGCTATGCCGGCATTGCGAAGATGCGGAATGATTTGCCGCCGAAAACCGTGGATGCGCTCAACGAAATCAGTCTGGCCGCCGAACGCGCAACGAACCTGACGCATCAACTCCTCACGTTCAGCCGCCGTCAATCGCTGGAGCCGCGCCCGGTCAATCTCAACGACCTCGTGTCGAACGTTTCGAAGATGTTGCGGCGGTTGCTCGGCGAAGGCATCGCGCTGAAGTTCCAGTCTGCGACCGAGGATGCGTGGGTGCAGGGCGATCCCGGCATGATCGAACAGGTGGTGGTGAACCTGGCCGTGAACGCGCGTGACGCGATGAGCGATTCCGGTGAGCTCACCGTGGCGGTGTCCCGCGCACAGCTCAGCGCGGAGGATGCCGGGCAACGTTTCGAAGCGCGCGAAGGTGACTTCGTTTGCTTGTCCGTCAGCGACAATGGCGGCGGAATGAGCGAAGCGACGTTGAAGCGGATCTTCGAACCGTTCTTCACCACCAAGGAACCCGGGAAGGGAACCGGACTCGGGCTGGCGACGGTTCATGGCATCGTCAAGCAACACAAAGGCTGGGTCGAGGTGAGCACGCAGGAAGGCAAGGGCACCACCTTCCGTGTCTACCTGCCGGGCACCGAGCAACGAATCTCTGAATCGAACCGTGTGATTCGACTGCCCGTGACCGGCGGCACGGAAACGATCCTCGTGGTCGAGGACGATGACGCGGTGCGCAAGTTCGCGCGCACGGTGTTGCAGGAGTATGGCTACGTTGTTCACGACGCTGGATCAGCGCAAGAGGCGCTCAGCATCTGGCAGGAGCATGGCCACCAGATTCAGTTGCTGCTCACGGACATCGTGCTTCCAGACGGCATGAGCGGGTGCAAGCTGGCCGAGGAATTGCGCGAGAAGAATGCCGCGCTGAAGGTTGTCTATTCCACCGGCTCGCCTCCCGAATCGCTCCAGCGCGCCGAAGCCCGGAACGAAGCAGTGATGCTTTGGAAGCCGTACGAAGCGCAGGCGCTGGTCTGTGCGGTTCGCGACGGCCTCGACAATGCGCCCCTGGTGCAGACCGTCGCCACATCCACGTTAGCGTGACACCCGCGGGCCCTTGGTGAAGGAAACAAAAAGCGCGTCGCAGCTTCCCGCGACGCGCCTTCTTGACGGCCTTGAGCCAGAAATGATCAGTCGAGTGTGCCCTTGGTATTCGTGTCATCCGCGAAGTAAGCGCCGCGAATGATGTAGCGTCCGCTGTTCACGCGCAAGCGGCCCACCACGCCGTGGCCGTTACGATCGACGTGACCGCGGATGATTCCCTTTTCGCACCTGGCGGAGATGGCGCCAGTGCGGAGGTTCACACGCCCGCTGAATTCACGGAAGATCGGTAACGCGGCAGCGGGTGCTATCTGCCGCCCCAGGTTCGGCACCTGAATAACGCCGCTGACGTTCGCGAAGCGCGTGCTCTCAGCCCCGGAAATCGAAAGGTCGATGGAGCCCCCCGTCGCCCCGGCGTTTTTGCTCGTGTCATATCCGGCCCAGGCGCCGCTAAAGGAGGCGGAGGGAATGGTTTCGCCGGCGTGCATGATCCCAGCCATGCTCACCAGTGTTGCAGTGAGGATTGTAAGTATTCGTGCGTTCATAGGTGCGGATGTTTTGCAGTTGACGTGACCCGTGTCAATTAACGTTCTCAGCCGCCGGTGTAGCAGCAAAACGGACTGCGTTAAAATCCCGGTGCTGAGGAGCAGCAATCTACTCGATCAGCACATCCGCGATTACGTCCGGGGCCACGCGGTCAAACACCTCGGTGTTGAATGCCATGATGAGCATGGGCTTCGTGCCGATGTTTTTCATCGCATGACTCACGCGCGGAGGAAATGTGAAGCGTGCGGCGCGCCCTTCCTCAATCGTCACGTCGCGCAAGCAATCGTCCTCGCGAAGGCGTACAAGCGCCGGTCCGAGTATGACCGAGATTTCTGTTCCGTGTTCGTGAAAGTGATTGCCCCGCACCGCACCGGATTCGGTGAACACCACGTGAACGTTGCGTTGCGCGGGCAGTTGTTCTGCACCGAGCGGTTCAATGACGAGCCCGCGCGCGTCGGTGTGGAAAGCCAGTTCCTCGATGATCGCTTTTGGCATGAGCGGAGCGTCGCACGAAGGGGCGCCTGATGAAAGAAGGACCCTCGATGGTGTCCTGATTGGTGACGCGATAGTGGGCTTCGTGTGCAACCCCCGCCGCGGCTTGCCCAAGACCGGGCGGCGAGTGCGCAAAGCCCTTAAGTGCTCTCGCTGTCACGCCGCTGTGAAGTTGTGGACTGCTCGAAGGTGCTCAATCTCGCATGGCTCAGGCCAACGCCCCGAACAAAAACCTACGCCGCGCTGCTCGGTCTGGTGTTGGTTTGCTATCTCGTGGGATCCTCAGTGCTTTGGCCGGTTCAGGTGCTGGGCAACAGCATGCAACCGAATTTCGATGAAGGCACCCGCCACTACGTGAACAAGCTCGCTTACTGGTCGGAGAAGCCACAGCGCGGCGACGTGGTGACGCTCCGCGTGCGGGCAGGTGAAGTGTACATCAAGCGCGTGGTCGGTCTGCCCGGCGAAGCGGTTGGATTCAAAGACGGCAAACTCGTCATCAACGGCAAGCCTCATCCCGAGTACTACACCGAGAGCACAGTTCCCTGGCAGTTCGACACGGTGACGGTGCGCGAGAATTGCTACTTCGTCATCGGTGACAATCGCGCCACATCCGTGCTGGGCGTCATCCCGGCGGATCGGATCGTCGGCAAAGTGATCTATTAGAATGCGGGATTAGCGTTGCCGCGCTTTCTCCATCACCTCTGAAATCATTACCGGCTTGCCGCCCTGGCGCTTGCTCTCGTCCGCAGCTTCCATGAAGGCGAAGAGTTCGATCGTTTCCTCGGCCGGCACTGGTGCGATGCCGGTCTGGAAAAACTTCATGATCTCGCGAACGAGCGGCGTGTAGTTGCCGCTGCCTTTCTGCTCCGCAACGGCTTTCGAACCGAAGACGATCGCCTTGTGCGGCGTTGCTTTGCCGCGAATCCCATAAAGTGTTCCCACGCGGCCGCCGCTCCAGGTTCCGACCACGACATCGGTATCCGGCGTGCTGGTGCGGGAAACGGTTTCGCAGCCTGTGCCCATGAGCGTGTAAAGCGACTCCGTGGGATGCACGCCGTACCAGAACAGGTCGGGATGATGCGGTTCGAGCGAGCACGGGCCGTATGAAATCACGCTGCGAATTTCACCCACGTCGGTCTTCTTCAATTCCACGAGGCTATCGTAATAGCGATACGACGAAGAGCTGAACACCGGCACGTTCGCTTCCTTCGCGAGGCGAAAAATCTCAATGGCATCACGCAACGACCCGGCGACCGGCTTGTCGATGAACATCGGCTTGCGGGCCTTGATCACGGGCCGCGCTTGTTCGAGATGCGGCCGGCCATCGACGCTCTCCAGCAGCACGACGTCGACCTGCGAGCAAAGTTCCTCGATCGTCGGCGCCATTTTGACGCCGTATTTTTCCTGCAACTGCTGCGCGTAATCCTCCACGCGCGATGCGCTCGACTCGATGTCCGCGCTGCCGCCCTTGAACGCCGCGACGACTTTCCCACCGGGCACGGGCTCTTTATTTTTTTCGTCGTTGATCAGCGCTGTGAACGCCGTCACGTGCGAGGTGTCGAGGCCGATGATGCCGATGCGTAACTCCGCCGCTGCCATGCGGAACGTGTACGGCACGAGCAGGAACAAGACGAGAATCCGTTGGGTCATGCCGCGAGAGTATTTCCAGAAAAGGACCAAGGCAAACTCCAGTTGAGTCCTGATCGAGACCAACTGCCTGGCGGATCAGTGCGAATCCAGAAGCTGTCCGGCGCGCACTTCTTCGATGCGCTTATCAATCTCCTCGGGGTAAGGGGAAACTTTTCGGACGACCTTCAGCCACTCGACCGCCTGCTCGCGATTGCCGAGGCGCGCTTCAACGCGAGCGAGGGAATTCAGGATTTGTTCGACGGCGAAACGGTTTTGCTTATCGAACGGTTTGGCATTTTCCTGCTCGCGCCAGCGTTGCATGGCGAGCTGCCAGATGTTCCGGGCGTGTTCGAAATCGTTGCGGTCGAAGTAGCAGCGGCCCAATTCAAGCATCAGTTCGTAGCTGTGCGGATTCTTGCGCAAGCCTTCACGAAGAAACGCTTCGGCTTCTGCTTTCCGCCCGAGGTCGCGCAACCAGAACGCGCCGACGGTGTAGCTCTCGATTTTGTTCGGATCGAACTGCGCCGCGAGCTTCAACCACGGCAGGATTTCTCGCGCGGCATTGGTGCCTTTCTCTGGCAGGTGCGTGTATTGGGAAACGATGAAGTGCCGCGAGAAAGCGTCCATGAAATCCTTCGGCTTGCCCAGGAAGTCGTGCTCTTTTTCGTCGTGGTTGCAGTTCGAGCCGTGTTTGTGATCGTGATCGTCTTCCTCCGCGGCGGCTGGCTCGTGACCTTTTTGTGCGGCAGCACTTTCAGCGAGGTGGTTTTCAGCCTTCGCAACCTGATCGAACATGCTGGGGTAATAGCCGCTGTGAAAATAAACGTCTGAGCGAATGAAAAAGTGATTGGCGAACAGCTTCCGTCCCTGGCCCATGAAGCGCGTGAGAGCGCTGCTGTCGTCGGAGCCGGCGGCGACGTGCAGTTTCGGATCGACGGAAGTGGCGACGGTGAAACACGCCACGAGCAGCAAAACCAATGTGAGTTGGGGCCGCATGGCTCAGGTGTGCAAGGCGCGCCGGCGGAAGAGCAGCCACGCCGCGGTCAGGACCAGCGCAGTGTAGCCGGCGTAGAAGAGCAGGGCGCCGCCGGAAACCGCGAAGCCGGGCAGCGGATTATCGAACACGAGCAATTCACGAATACTGAACGCCCAATCCACTCGTGGCACGATGAAGTAGATGGCATACATCAGCGATCCGAGCACGCCCTTGGTTGCCACGGCAACGGTGTTCAGGTGCGGCTCGATCCAAATGATTCCCATGGCGACGATGAAGCAGATCGTCATGTTAGATGAGGGTGCGGCGAAAATGATGGAGCCGAGCAGCGCGAGCGCCACCACGACGGCCAGCGCGCCCCAGTGCAGCACGAACGCGGTGAAGTACGAACCAATCGGCCAATGGTGCTCACGCGATCCTGCAATCACGGCGAGAAACACGTAGAAGAGCAGCAACGCCAAACCCGACGCGATCCAGCAGCCGAGAAATTTTCCGAGCAATAATTGCGCGCGCGAAACGGGCTTGGCCAGCAACGGAAAAATGGTGCGGTTTTCTTTCTCCGCATACAGTTGGCGCGCGGTCGTGGAGATCGCAATCACCAGCGAGCAGATCCAGATCAGCAGAAGGCAGAGTTCCTTCAGGTACCCGGCGATGCTTTTGTCGTTGAAAATGTTCACTGATCCCATCACCAGCGTGATCAGCGCAGTGATGACGAAGAGCACGTAAAAATCCTTCCGGCGGATCATTTCCTTGAGGACGACGCTTGCGATGGCCCAGATCACATTCATGCGGCTTGAGAATGAAGCAGTGGTGTGGACGCAGTGGCTCCGCCCGGCGTGTAACCGATGATGCGGAGAAACGCCTGTTCGAGGTCGCAATTGAACTCGCTCACGATGTCGGTGACCCTGCCTTCGCGCTTGAGTTCGCCCTGATACAAAATACCGACGCGATCGCAGATGGTCTCCACCTCACCCAGTTCGTGCGAGGAGAAGAAAACCGTTTTGCCCTCGTTCTTCAGCCGCTGGATGATCTCGCGCACTTTCATGCGGCCGATGGGATCGAGACCGCTCGTCGGCTCGTCGAAAATCAACAGGTCGGGATCATTGATGAGCGCCTGCGCAAGGCCCACACGCTGCTGCATTCCCTTGGAGTAGGTTTTGATCTGCCGGGTGCGAGCGTGGTCGAGTTCCACGAGTTTCAACACCGTGTCGATGCGTTTCTCTCGCTCGTTCTTTGGAATGTTGAAGATGCGCGCGTAGAAGCGCAGCAGCTCTTCGGCGGTCAGAAATTTGTAGTAGTAAGTCAGCTCAGGCAGGTAACCGATGCGCTGCCGTGCGATCGGTTCGCGCACGTTCTGCCCAAATAGATAGGCGTCGCCACTCGTGGCATTCACGAAGCCGAGCAGGACGTTCATGGTGGTGGTCTTGCCGGCGCCATTGGGCCCCAGAAAACCGAACGTCTCGCCCGGGAAAACGGAAAGGTTCAGATCCTTCAGAGCTACCTTAGTGCCTTGTCCGACTTCCTTGGAGCGATACTCAACCCGCAAATTCTCGATCTTTAAAATCGGCTGCATGTGCATATCACGTCCCTGAGTCTATCGGCAGTGAAGCGAAAAAATTAAGTGCGAGTGGGGCTGGAAGCCCCGTGCGGTCACCCAATTGTGAACATTTTTTAAGTTGAGCAGCATGGGGAAAAGAGCAGCTTATTGTGTCATGCAAGCAACGTCTGCTGTTCCGCGCCCTGCGACCGCCATGCCATCGCTCAAGGTATGGGGATTTCGTTGGAGGGGTCTGGTGGGCGCGTTGCTGTTGTTTCCGGCTTTCGCCGTCGTGCTGTTCTCAGAACCGTTGGTCGTCGAGGGCTCATGGGCGGCTTTCCTTCTCGATGCACCCGGCTGGTTTGCTTTCGTGGCAGGCGCCGTGTTTCGGTTTTGGCCCACGATCTACATTGGGGGCCGCAAGCGGACGGTGCTGATGTCCGATGGACCGTATTCGATTTGCCGCAATCCGCTCTACCTCGGTTCTCTCCTGCTCTCGATATCGATGGGATTCTTTTTGCACAGTGTTGTCTTCGGAACTGTCGTCGGCGTGGCAATGGTGTTTTATCTGGCCAGCACGATCCCGGCGGAGGAACGAGACCTGCGCTCGGTTCTCGGCGCGCCCTACGAGGTGTATTGCCGGCGTGTGCCGCGTCTGTGGCCCAGGTTCTCTCTCTTTCGCACCGAGGCTGTGATCGAGGTCAAAGTCAAAGGACTTCGCCTGGAAGCCCGGCGTGGGATGCTGTGGATGTTTATCCCCTTGGGAGGGTTATTGGCGGCGAACTTGCGCGCGCACTCATGGTGGCCGCACTGGTTCAATCTGCTGTAGGCGGCGGCTTTCTCAGTCGAACGCCAAAACGTTCTTGATGCCTTCAGGTTTGCCGATGAGCAGATCCTTCGCGTTCTCCATTTTGTGGCGTCCGGTGATCACGGAACGGATTGCATCGGGCCAGCGCTCCACGAAAACCGCCAGGTCGCGGATGGCCGCCGCGAACGCATCCGGCCCGGCGTTTACCGTGCCGAGGGCGACCTGATTTTTCAGCACCATGTTCCGCATGATGAATTCCGCGTCGACGTTCAGGGGCGGCAGCGGAAAACCTGGAATGCCGGTGAAGATGAACACCCCATTCATGCCGAGCACCTGGATCACTTCAAACGCGATCTTCGCCCCGCCCACACCTTCGTAAACAACATCGATGTTGCCGAGCCGCTCGGCGAGCTGCTTTGGTGTGACTTCCTCCGACGAGATGTAAGGCACGCCGAATGATTCGACCACCTCGGCTTTGCGATTGGGCTTTTTGGATCGCGAATAAACGTAAGTGTCGAAACCGGCAACCTTGAACGCCATGGCGCCAAGAATGCCGATCGGTCCGGCGCCGAGAATCACCGCCTTGTGGCAATGATGCTGCGGCTTCCCCGTGATTGGACAATTCCAATTCAATCGCCCCTGGATGTGTTGCAACTCGATCAACGCTTTTTCCGCAACCGTGAGCGGTTCCATGAGCACCGCCACATCGCGCAGATTCGGCGGGACGTAAGTGAGATAACGTTCTTCATCCACCACGTGTTCTGTCATGAAACCGTGACGCTCTTTGATCCCGCGTTCGACGAAATCTCCCGTGGTGCAGAAGTCCGAGCGATCATCGCGACACGGCAGGCAATGCGAGTGCGGACAAGGGCGACGGACCATCGGCACCACGAGATCGCCCACCTTGAACTTCTTCACTCCGGCGCCCACATCCGTGACGACGCCGAGGCCTTCATGACCCAGCACGAGGTGTTCGAACCCATTGGGCGGATTCCCGTAATCAAACCGGCAAATTTCGCGATCCGTGCCGCAGATGCCCACTTCAAGGATGCGGAACTGAACTTCAGTGGGTGACGAAATTCTGGGCGCCGGGTGATCTCCGATAACGCCCACGGCACGTTGGCGTGGATTGACAGCGACTGCTTTCATGTAAATGAGGAACGGCGGGATACTGCGAAGTCCCGGGCGTGAATTCAACTGTGGAAGCGTTTTTACGCTGCGAGGATTGGTGCGCGAGACATTTTTTTGGTGCAGGTTGTCGACCATGGCGCTGTCGAACGCGCCAAGAACGCTCGCCGCAATGGCTCTAAGAAACTCTGCTTAGTTGGTGAAAGACTGCCGCCAACAAGTGCAACGCTGCGAATCCGCCAAGGCAAATGGTCACCCCGATCGTCCACTGTCTCGGGGTGTCTTTTTCTTTCAACAGACGAGCTGCGAGAATCCGGAACGCGATTCCAAGAACTGTCAAAGCGAAGCCAATGTCGCGAACCAACTGGAAGGGGAAACTGTTGCGCGGCGTGTGGCCCAATAAGCGCGGAAGAATTTCGGCGCCAAACCAGTTCAGGAGAAAATAGGCACCGATAACCAACGCCACCAGACCACAAGCTCTGAGGATGAGGCCCACGATTCTTTTCACTGCGGCAGAAGAACATCGGGCGTCGTCTTTGGCAACAAACATTCCCGCACTTCAACGCCTGTGGCCCGCTTCTGTTGCGAGCCACTGCATCTCGTAATTCAAAACGGCAAGGCAGTAAGTCGCGGCGGTTTCGCTGCGCAGCACGAGGCGACCGAGATGGATCGGCAACGCGCCCGCTGCTTGCGCGGCGTCGAGTTCAGCGGGAGTGAAATCACCTTCGGGCCCGACCCAGATGCAGAGGGTTCGTGGCGCGCGACCGTGTTGTCGAACGAACGCGTCGATCTGTTCGCGAGGATGACGCGCGTCGGTGCGAAGTGAACCAATGAGGAACAACTCCGCTTGTTCGCCGCGAGCCAGAAGGCTCTTCGGTGTGGCCGGCGCTTCGACCTTCGGCAGCCATGCGTTGCCAGATTGCTTGATTGCTTCCACCGCCACTTGCTGCCACTTCTCGGCTTTGTTCGCGGCGGAATCTCCGTCGAGTTGAGTGACGACGCGTTCGGACAGGAGCGGGATGATTCGCGCGGCCCCCAGTTCCGTCGCCTTCTGGATGATCGACTCGATGATCTTTCCCTTCGGAATCGCCTGCACAAGCGTGATGGCGCAGGGAAGCGGATCAATAGTGCGCTGCTGTTCGACGTGCAGCGTCAGAGAGTCGCGTAAGGTGGAAGAAACCTTGCAGGTGAATTCGCCGCCCGCGCCATCGAGCACGGTGACAGTCTCACCGGTGCGCACGCGCAAGACATGCAGCGCATGATGCGCCTCGCGTCCGCCCAACGTGAGTGTTGGAGGTGTGCACTCAACTTGCGGCAAGTAGAAGCGGTGCATGGTGCCGAATGACGGCGGTCATAGACCGCCGCTACAGAATCAACTGAACAGCTCCTTCGCTTTTTCGAAGAAGCTTTTGCTGCGCGGATTGACGGACTCGTCGCAAAGATCCGCGAACTCTTTCAACTTCGCGCGTTGCTCGGGGTTCAATTTTCCCGGCACCTCCACGGACACTTGCGCGTGAAGATCGCCGATTCCCTGGCCGTGGACATTCTTGATGCCTTTGCCGCGGACCCGGAACACCGTGCCGCTTTGCGTGCCGGCTGGAATTTTGATGTGCGCCTTGCCTTCAAGCGTGGGCACATCGATTTCTCCGCCGAGCGCAGCCACGGCGAAACTGATCGGGACTTCGCACATCAGGTCGTCGCCGTCGCGATGGAAAATCTCATGCTCCTGCACGTGAATGATCACGTAGAGATCGCCGGGCGGGCCGCCGCGTTTGCCAGCTTCGCCATTGCCGGCGGAGCGCAGCCGCGAGCCGGTGTCCACACCAGCCGGGACACGCAACGTTATCTTCGTGGTTTTTTCCCGCTGACCAGAGCCGCGGCAAGTGCGGCACGGCTTCTCGATCGTGCGCCCGGCGCCTTCACATGCGGGGCACGTTTGCGCGATGCTGAAAATGCCGCGCGACGCCACGACCTGTCCACGTCCGCCGCAAGTCGCGCAGGTGCGGAACTTCGCATCGCCTTCCGCGCCGGTGCCACCGCAAGTTTCGCAGCGGTCCAGCTTTTGAACGGTGATCTCCTTCTCCGTTCCGCGCGCGGCTTCCTCAAAAGAAACTTCCATGTCGTAACGCAAATCCGCGCCACGCTGAGGTCCGTTGGGATCGCGCTGCTGCCCGCCGAAAAACTCTTCGAAGATGCTGCCGGTACCGCCGCCACCGCCGCCACGCGACCCGAAAACCTCGCGGAACACTTCGAACGGATCGTGAAATCCTCCGAAGTCACCGCCCGCACGAGACGCCCGCCGCCGGGGATCAAACGCCGCATGGCCGAACTGGTCGTAGGCTGCGCGCTGCTGGGGATCGTTGAGGATCTCGTAGGCTTCGCCGAGTTCCTTGAATTTATCTTCCGCCGCCTTATCACCCGGATTTTTGTCCGGATGGAATTTCACCGCCATCTTGCGGTAAGCCTTTTTGATCTCCTCGTCGTTGGCGCCTTTTTGCACGCCGAGGACTTCGTAATAATCGCGTTTCGACATCGGGGGATTCTTGGGGGGAATCAGGCGAATGGTTTTTTCGCGACCACCACACTGGCCGGCCGAAGCAATCGATCGCGCAACCGATAGCCCTTGCGCACCTGATGCACGACCGTGCCCTCCGGCACTTCAGCGGTCTCCTGCTGCGAAATTGCTTCGTGAAAATTCGGATCAAACGGCTTTCCGGCCGCATCGATCTCCTGCAGGCCCGCGTCGGTCATCGCGCTCTTGAGTTGCTGCGCGATCATCTGCACGCCGGCTTTGATCGCATCAACCGATGTGTTCTGTGCGTTCGCCGCCGTGAGCGCCATGTCGAAGTTGTCGAGGATCGGCAACAGCTTTTCGAGGAGTGACTCGTTGGCGAACTTGATCGCGTCCTGCTTCTCTCGCGCCGCTCGTTTCTTGAAATTCTCAAAATCCGCCGCCGTGCGCAGCAACTGTTCCTGCAGTGGACCAGCCTTCGCGGCGTTCTCCTTGATCTGGGCAAATTCCTCCGGCGACATTTCCTCCGCCTCGCCCGTGAACGGTTCATCCGCAGGCGGCGTGCCTGCATCTTGCTGTGATTCGATTGCTTCTTTTGGATCCATGATTGCGTTACTCACCTTTTCAAACGCGGCGGGAACCTAAACAAACTGTGTGCGCGGGGCAACTGCTCTTGCGGACAAAGCAGAAGCACGAGTTCGCATCCGTTCACTTGCGTTGCCGCGCGACGACCGTATTCTCGCCGCCGCATGAGTTCGTTGCTTCTCACCGGCGGGCGTGTGATCGACCCCGCGAGTTCTTTTGATGCCGTCGCCGACGTGTTGCTGCGCGACGGGAAAATCGTGGCCATTGGAGCCGACGCGGGCAAGCAAGCGGCGGATGCAGAACGTTTCGATGCCAGCGGCAAAGTCGTTTGCCCCGGCCTCATCGATCTGCACGCGCATCTGCGTGAACCAGGCCAGTCCGCCAAGGAAACCATTGCGAGCGGCACGCGGGCCGCGGCGCGCGGCGGATTCACGACGGTGGTGTGCATGCCGAACACATCGCCGAGCATCGACAACGCGGCGGCCGTCGCCTTGGTCCAGCAGAAGGCGGAAAGCGATGGCGTGATCAATGTGTTCGTGGCGGGTGCCATCACGAAAGGCATCGCCGGCGAAGAGCTCGCGCCCATCGGTTCACTCAAAGCCGCAGGCATCGTGGCCATCACGGACGACGGTCATTGCGTTCAAAACAACGAACTCATGCGACGCGCGCTGGAATACGCGAAGATGTTCGACCTGCCGGTGATGGATCATTGCCAGGATTACGCGCTCGTGACTGACGGGGTGATGCACGAGGGATACTGGAGTGCGGCGCTTGGCCTGCGCGGCTGGCCGGCATCCGGCGAGGACATGATCGTGGCGCGCAACATCCTGCTCGCGGAGTTGACCGGCACAAAGGTTCATTGCCAGCACTTGAGCTCCGCCAAATCAGTAGAGTTGCTGCGCGCGGCAAAGAAGCTCGGCATTCCGATTTCCGGTGAGGCTTGTCCGCATCACTTCACGCTGACGGACGCCGCAGTCGCCGGCAGCGATGAATTCTGGCGCGAGGACGGCAAGCAGGTTTTCGGCTATTCGAACGGTGCGCCAAAACCTTCTTGGCCGAAATACGACACCAATTTCAAAATGAATCCGCCGCTCCGCTCCGCCGCCGATCGCGAGGCGATCATTGAAGGACTTTGCGATGGCACCATCGAGATCCTCTCCAGCGATCACGCGCCGCATTGCGATTTCGAAAAGGAAGTGGAGTTCGATTACGCGCCGTTCGGGATCACGGGTTTCGAAACAGAATTGCCGCTGTCGCTGATGCAGCTCTATCACACGAAACGGCTGTCGCTCTCAGACATCATCGCGAAGTTCACTGTCGCCCCGGCGAAATTTCTGAAGCTGAAGAAAGGCACGCTCGCCATTGGCGCGGATGCGGATGTGACGGTGTTTGATCCCGATGCGGAATGGATTTACGACCGCGCCAAATCCGCCAGCAAGTCGAAGAACTCACCCTTCGGTGGCTGGCAGTTGAAGGGCAGGGCGGAGGCGACAATCGTCGGCGGCAAGATCGTTTCACGGATTTGACCGCCGCAAGTTGTAGAGGAATTGCCGATCAGGTTGCAGGGCAAAAGCTACAGCCCGTTCAACGCATCACGCCGTGCCCACGCGTCTGCTTCGAGGATTTGATCCAGGTTCGGATGCTCGACGACTTTGTGTGCTTCCATGGTGCGCCGCACGAGCTCGGAGATACCGGTGAAACTCAGCTTGCGATTCACGAACGCCTCGACGGCGACTTCGTTCGCGGCATTGAGCACCGCCGGCAACGTGCCGCCGACTTCGCCCGCGGTGCGCGCGAGCACGAGGGCGGGGAAGCGATCGGGGTCCGGTTCTTCAAAAGTGAGCGAGCCGTATTTCGCCAGGCTGGTCTGCACGCGATCGCTCGCAGCGCGTTCGGGATACGTGAGCGCGTATTGAATCGGCAGACACATGTCCGGCGTGGAGAGCTGAGCGATCATTGAGCCGTCCACAAACTCCACCATGGAGTGAATGACGCTCTGCGGATGCACCACCACGCCGACGCGCGGCATCTCGATGTCGAACAGCCACCGCGCCTCGATCATCTCGAGGCCTTTGTTGAAGAGCGTCGCGGAGTCGATCGTGATCTTGCGGCCCATGACCCACGACGGATGTTTTAGCGCCAGTTCGACGGTGATCTCGGAGAATTTTTCCTTCGGCCAGAGCGTGGCATCGCGGAACGGACCACCGCTCGCCGTGAGCCAGAGTTTGCGCACGGACGACGGTGGCTTGCCATCGAGGCACTGGAAGATCGCGGAATGTTCGCTGTCCACGGCGAGCACTTTCACGCCGTGCTTGCGCGCCTCGCTCATCACGATCTCGCCGGCCATGACGAGGATTTCCTTGGAGGCGACGGCGATGTCTTTGCCTGCGCGGATCGCGGCGAGCGCTGGCTGGAGTCCCGCCGTGCCGACGATGGCGATCAAGACGATGTCGGCTTCTGGAAGCGTAGCGAGTTTCAACAAACCGTCGTTGCCCGAGTGAATCGGTGTGCCGGGAAAATCTTTTGCCAACTCTTGCGCTTTCCTCGGATCGGAAATGGAAATTGCCGCCGGCTTGTGCTTGCGAACTTGTTCGCGCAGGAGTTCGACGTTGTTCCCCGCACCAAGAGCGAGCAGGCGAAAACGCTCCGGCAAATCTTCGACGACTTTGACAGTGCTCGTGCCGATGGAACCGGTGGAGCCAAGGAGGACGATGTTGCGCATTTTGGGATTTACGATTGGCGATTTACGCGCGAGGGGTGGAGCGTGCGGTTTTCGCAGAGGCGACGGACGTTTGACTGCGAAGGGCACATGGCGATTTACGACTGAAAGACCGGCACAAGCGTGCGATCGCTTCTCCCTCTCCCCGTTGAGGGGAGAGGGAGGTTTGCCATCGGCGGCATTGATTGAATCCCACATTCTCCAGATACGCTGGAAACAAAATGTGCCCCGATGCGATTCGCGTAGGTCTTTGTCCGCGCTTTCATTTCTTCACGTGTCATGGCAGTGAAATGTTCGTGCTGATTTTGGCGCCCGCTGACGGTGAGCGCGCGTCAATCGTAAATCGCCAATCGCAAATTTGCAGCTCACCTCGTGAGCACATGGCGCAGATACAGATACATGAGCGGCGCATTGAACAAGAGCGAGTCCATCAAGTCCAGAATTCCGCCGATGCCGGGGAACCAGGAGCCAGAATCCTTCACTTTGGCTTCGCGCTTGAAGATGGATTCGATGAGATCGCCGACGACGGCTGTCGCGCTGAGGAGCACGCCGAGGATGATCGCGTGCAGAAGCGTCATGCCGTAGAGATGTTTTTGCGCCAGGTAATAAAAACCGACGCTCACAAGAGCCGAGATCACGATCGCTCCGCCGAATCCTTCCCACGTCTTGTTCGGGCTGATGCGTGGAATCATCTTGTGTTTGCCGATGAGCGAGCCCGTTACGTATGCGCCAAGGTCGCTGAACTTTGTCACGAGGATGAAGTAGAGCACGTAAAAGTTGCCGTCCACGTCGATGCGATCGCCGTGCGGACCGAACACGTCCGGGAAGAAGTGCAGCTTCTGAACGAAGTTCAGCAGCCACGGCACATACATGAGGCCGAAGAGCGTCGTGGAAATGCGCAGCAATCCCGAGCCGCCGCGTTTGGCCATGAATTGACGGAAGCAGAGGCCGAGCACGAACAGGATCAGAATGCCCGTCTCGAAATCATTCGCTTTCGAAGGCGCCTTGAAGGGAATCATGCCTCCTTGCATGTAGAGGAACGTGCTGCCCATCAGTATTAAACCACCCACAATTCCCCAACTGCGGAAGCAGGCGTAACCGGCCTTCTGCACCAGTTCGTAGAACTCGTCCAAGCCAAGCGCCGCGATGGCGAGCATCACGATGAGGAACAAAATGTCCGCGAGCAGTCGCGCGTCGAAGCCGGAGATGTGGAGTTTGCCCGCAAACAGGGCGGCGAGCACGAATGACCAAAGAGCGACGGAACTTCCGAGGCGGCGAAAGAATGTGCGCGCCTTGCTTGCCGGCGGTGGTTGATCGCCTGCGGGCTGCGCTGGTGCTGTCGGGTTGTCGGCCATGTTTTGAATTGGCGTGGGAATGTGCGCCAAAGGTGTTGCGGGTGACAACGGAGTTTTTCGTGAATGGTGAATTGTGAAGAGTGAATGGTCCGCTGCCGCGCCTTCCCACTATTCACTATTCGCTCTTCACCATTCACCTCAGCCCCATACGTGCCTCATCCACCTCAAAGCTTGCTCACGATCCACCGCAGTTGACCCGTGGCGAGCAGGCGGCGAGTTCCTTCCGATGCCTTTTTATGACGGCAACTGGCTGATCAGTTCCGGCCGCACTTTCGAATGCACGTAGCGGAATTTCCCGCTGGGTCCGCGCGGAATTTTATCCACGATCTCGACACGCACGTTCATGCCGCAGCCGACGCGTTCCTGAAGTTTGTCGATGATGGTTTGCCGATCGGCATCGCTGAAACCTGGCAACGGCGCGACACGAATGATCACGTTCTGCAAATCTTCCTGAACGATCTGGCTTTCACGAACTGTGTCCACGGCTTTGAAGACGAAATCCAGCCTGCCGACATACCGCCCGTCTGGCGTGATGAGAAAATCATCATCGCGCCCGGCGACGCGTTCGATGATGCGACCGGCCCGTCCGCAAGTGCATGACTTCTCTTCCGAGAGCACCATCCGGTCGCCGGTATCGTAGCGCAGCAGGGGGAATGCGCGATTGCCCCAACCGGTGGCGACCGCCGTGGCGATCTCCCCATGCTGGGCGGCGGCGCCGGATTCATCGAGTAACTCCAAGAAACCATATTCCTCCATCACATGGATTCGATGCCGGGCACATTCCTGCAGGTTCGCGGTCGTTTCCACTTGTCCGTACCATTGGAAAATTTCTGCGCCGAAGGCGCGTTCAATGGTCTCTTTCTGAAAAGGGTGCAGCATCTCCGAGGCGCAGAAAATCGCCTTGGGCGAGTGGAGCTTCATCTGGTGTTTCAGCGCAAAAGCCGCCAGCACGAAAATGCCCGAGGGATAACCATAAACGAACTCAGGAGCGAAATCGTTGTAAGCGTGGATGTAATCCGGCAGCGCCGGTTCGCTCATGTGGTAGAGCGAAAACATCATGGTGTTCTCGGCGTAATTGCGAATGTGAAAAGGAGGCGTGCGTCGATCCACAGGCACGACCATGTGGCCTTGAAAAAAAGCGAAACGATCTCCCCGCTTCGCTCCCGCCACCGAATAGAAATGCCATCGGAACGCGTATTCGCGCCAGAACGTTTCTTGCGTCATCGGTACGTGCAGCGAAGCCCCGCTGGTTCCGCTCGTGGAGAGTGTGAGCTTCCTGTCCTGGGCCAGCGACGTTTTGATTTCGTTGAAATGTTCCTTCACTTCCTTGCGGCTGATGACAGGAAGCTTTGCCAGTTCGGCGAATGGATCGGCATTGTTTGGTTGAACGCCGCGTTGCTGCATGGTGCGGCGATAGTACGGGCAGTGTTCGAACGAAAATTGGAGAAGCTCCCGGAGTTGGCCCGCCTGGTAGTCGCGCATTTGCTGCTGCGTCCAGCCTTTGGATTCGTCGAGGAAGCGTTGCCATTTTTGGAAGCCCGCTCCGTATTTGATCCGGCTGGACCACGCGGCATAAATCGAAGCCGCGACGTTCTGGACCGATGGAGGCATCGCACGATAAACGGTGTCGAGCCGTGAACTGAGCTTAAGCACGTTCCTCCTGGTTCCGAGGCTGCGTTTTCTCGATGGCCCCGACCCAGCCGAAGTGGGGCCGAAATCGGAAAGTTTCGCGGATCGCCGGGAGACGCCCCGCCCACGCCGGGTTGTTTGAAACCACATCCATTTCGCCCGGCTCGAAAGGTACAAAATTCAAGTCGCGCATGTGAAAGGCGTGCCGCAACACCGGGAGTTTCTGCCAATCAAAACCCATCAGCTCCGCCGCGACGCAATCCACCGAAACGGGATGATCGCCGGCCAGGATCACGCCGCAAGGCACAGGATCCGGAGCCATTGGACCATTGCCTTCGCCGCCGACAATACCATCCACGACGGTGAGATAACGCTTTGACCCGGCCATGCGCGTGCCTTCGCCATTGAAGAATAGAAAGCACTTGTTCAAGTCGAGCACCATGCGCCAGCAGGTGTCGTTGCCGTGCCAGTTGCCGGAGCGCACGATTTTCTGCGTGTCACCGAATACAAGTCGTCCGGCCTTTTTAATGGGAACAAACAGCCGCGACAACTTGCGTCGATTCTTCAACCACCGCTTGGCCGTTCCCATCCACGAGTGTTCGAGCCGCGCCTTCACGCCCGATGTGGCGAATTGGTCGCCGCCCTGTTCCGGTGTGCCTTCGGTGTGGTGCGGGAGCCAATTCTTGTTTGCGTTGATGCCCACAAGGTTTTTCAGCGCGCAGGTGATCCCGACTTTTTTGTGCGTCTTGAGCTTGGGCAGATTGATGAACAGATCCGCCTCCATCGGCGTGCGGCACAAAGCGTACTCATGGCGGATTTCGGAATGCCGGAAATTCGTCTCCGCCATGTCATACGAAGCGCCGTAAAGTCTGCCCAGGCCGTCGAATCCGACGAACTCACTCGCGGCATCCAGCCTCACGTGGGTTTCACGGCGCGGATCTCCTGGCAACGCTGTTTCGTCCACGGTGACGCCATCCACCGTGCGCCATTCGGAGGTGCGCAGGTCGAGGATGGAAATGATTATTCCAGGAAAATCCCGACTGCACCGCGCAACCATCGCGTCGAGACCACAATAGTTTCGCAGGTTCGCGAATGAAGAATCCGTTTGCGGCGCATCGCAAATGGTAATCGACCCGGCGCCGTTCATTCGCGGAGCGACCCAACGAATCACAGCCTCAATGACCGTGGGATGCGTGACGACGTGCTCCCAGTTTCCGGGTCCGGGCTTGCGCTCGTCATGCTCCTTGACCCAGTTCGGCTTCAGCACCACGCGATCACCAGGTCGCACGAAATCGTTGGGCAGTTCGAGCGCATCCAAAGATTGGTGCACGAGCACGGCGACCGCTGCGGCATCGTCGTACGACGGCGCGCCACGAAACACACTCACACGATTTGGACATCCGGCCATGAATTGAGCGCGACAGTAGAGCAGTCGTGCGGGTTGAGCAATCGCGCGCTCCTGCGCGCGGGGGCAACAGTGTCCGGCACTGAAGGATTGCGCTGTATTTGTAATCAACGCACTCTCCTCCCGCGCAAATCAGCTATGGGAAAAAAGGCATTAATCACAGGCATCACGGGCCAGGACGGCTCGTACCTCGCGGAGTTGTTGCTCAACAAAGGCTACGAAGTGCATGGCATCATTCGCCGGGCGAGCACCTTCAACACGGGACGGCTTGAACCGATTTATCAGGACCCGCATGCGAGCGGCAAACGGCTCTTCCTGCATTACGGCGACTTGTCGGACGGCAGTTCGCTCGCGCGTTTGCTGGGAAAAATTCAGCCCGAAGAAATTTACAATCTCGCCGCGCAAAGCCATGTGCGCGTGAGCTTCGACGCTCCCGAGTACACGGCTGATGTTACCGGCACGGGCACGGTTCGTTTGCTTGAAGCCATCCGCGAAGTGGGAATCAAGCCCCGTTTTTACCAGGCATCATCGAGCGAGATGTACGGCAAGGTGCAGGAAGTTCCGCAGAAGGAAACGACACCGTTTTACCCGCGCTCACCGTACGGGGCGGCAAAGGTTTATTCGTTTTGGATCACCGTGAATTACCGCGAGAGCTACGGGCTGCACGCGAGCAATGGAATTCTCTTCAACCACGAATCGCCTCGCCGCGGCGAAACTTTCGTGACGCGCAAAATCACGCGTGCTGTGGCGCACATCAAAAACGGACTGCAACAGAAACTGTTTCTCGGCAATCTCGACTCGAAACGCGACTGGGGCTTTGCCAAGGAATACGTGGACGCGATGTGGCTCATGCTGCAGCAGCCCGAGCCCGACGACTACGTGATCGCGACGAATGAGACGCACTCGATCCGCGAGTTTTTGGAACACGCATTCGCCCACGTCGGATTGAAATGGCAGGACTACGTCGAGTTCGATGAACGCTACTGCCGGCCTGCGGAAGTGGATTTGCTGATCGGCGATTACAGCAAGGCGAAAGCGAAACTTGGCTGGGAACCGAAGACCAAGTTTGTGGACCTGGTGAAGCTGATGGTCGACGCCGATGTGAAGAAGGTGGCGGACAAATTGTCGGGCAAGGTCACCGTGATGGAGCAGCAGTAAGCGCGAGTGACCGACCCTCTTTCATCGCCCCGCAACGACGTTCACATGAAGGTTGCCATGTCGTTGCTGTGTGAGAATCCGTTATTGAGGACGGGCCTTACCACACTGTTTCACGAATTCGTGAAGCACAGCCTGCGACTCTTCCCAAGAGTGTCATGGCTTCTGTTTGCCGGGCCGAATCAGGAGTGGACGATCGAAGATCCACGCGTGCGAGTGGATCGCCAGTTTCCCGCCAACGACCGATTGAGGGAGCGCCTGTTCGCGGATCATTTCAAAGTTCCGGCTGCGGCGCACGCTGCGGGCGCCGATGTGTTGCTGACGATCGGCTTTGTGCCGATGCGTAAGCCGTTGCCGGTCGTAATGCATATTTTCTCGCTGCAACATCTCGACTCGCAAAATCGTGTGGGACTGGCACGCGGACTTTATCGGAAGTGGCTCACGCAATTTAGCTGGCCCAAAGCTGACCTGATCATCACCAACTCGAAGTTCGCGCAGTCGCAGATCCTCGCCGTGCGTCCCGAGTTCTCGGACCGCCTGGTGCAAAGCTACGAAGGGCTCCAGCACGAGCAATTCACACCCATCCAGGTGTCCGGTGAATCTGAAAAATTGAAGAATCAGTTCGGCCTTGAGCCGGGTTATGTCCTTTGGATTTCCAATTTTTATCCCTACAAGCAGGCATCGCTGCTCATCGACGCTTACGCGAAATTGCCTGACGAGATTCGAAGGCGCCACCCGCTCGTCTGCGTGGGTGCAGATTGGGTGGGGGAACTCAGAGCGAGACAGGAACAGGTCGCGAAGCTCGGACTTCGGAACGAAGTGAAGTTCTTCGGATGGATCGCCGACGAATGGCTCGCGCCGCTCTACCGAAACGGGCGTGTGTTTTGTCTTCCGAGCCGGGAGGAAACTTTTGGCCGTTGCGTCATTGAAGCAATGGCTTGCGGAGCTCCTTGCGTGGTGAATGACATTCCAATCATGCGAGAGGTCACCGCCGGCGACGCGATCGTCGTTGATTTTCGGAACCAAACGCTCGCAGCGAAGGCGCTGGCGAAAGCTTTGACAGACGAATCGTGGCGGCGCGAGATGATCCCCGCCGGTCTGGCTCGCGCGAAGCACTTCACCTTTGAGCGTCTGGCCACTGAGCGCATTAACGCCGTTTACAAGCTCGTCCTGCGCAAAAAAGTGTAGCGGCCCGGCAAGGGCAACAGTATCTGTTTCGCGCTTGTCGATGGCTCGTAGCCAACGCGGCAATCGAATCGTGGAAAAGATTTTCATCACCGGCGCCGCCGGATTCATCGGAAGCACACTCGCAGATGTGCTGCTGGCTCAAGGCAAACAAGTCGCGGGATGGGACAATTTATCCACGGGCCAGGAAAGGTTCATTGATGCCGCCCTGAGCCATCCGAATTACAAACTCGTGCGCGGCGACAATCTCGATTTGACCGCGCTCACCGCCGCGATGAAGGGCTGCGACACCGTCTTCCATCTCGCGGCGAATGCCGATGTGCGCTTCGGGCTTGATCACCCCAGCAAGGATCTTCAGCAGAACACGATCGCCACTTTCAACGTGCTCGAGGCGATGAGGGCGAATGACGTGAAGCGTATTGCGTTTTCGTCCACCGGTTCCGTGTACGGCGAAGCGGAAGTGATCCCGACGCCTGAGGACGCGGCGTTTCCGATTCAGACTTCTCTCTACGCGGCATCGAAAGTGGCAGGCGAGGGGATGATCGCTGCTTATTGCGAGGGCTTTCACTTCGAAGGCTACATCTTTCGATTCGTTTCAATTCTCGGTGAGCGCTACACGCACGGACACGTATTTGACTTCTACAAGCAACTCACTGAGCACGCCGATCAACTGCGCGTGCTGGGCGATGGCACGCAGCGCAAATCGTATCTCTACGTGCAGGACTGTGTGTCCGCGATGTTGCATGTGATGAATCTCGGCACGGCGAAGAAAGCGAAGCACAACGTGGAAGTTTACAATCTCGGCTGCGATCACTTCGTGCAGGTGAAGGATTCGATCGGCTACATCTGCGCCGCGCTTGGGCTGAAGCCGCGCCTCGATTACGCGGGCGGGAACAAAGGCTGGGTGGGCGACAATCCGTTCATTTTCCTGGAGACGAAAAAGATTCGTGCCACCGGATGGAAGCCGCAGCTCACGATTCAGCAGGGCATCGAGCGCACGCTGCTCTGGTTGCAGGCGAACCAGTGGGTTTACGAGACGCGCAAATGAACATCACCGTCGTCGGCCTCTGGCATCTTGGTTGCGTGACGGCCGCGTGCTGTGCGAAGCACTTCAATGTCACCGGACTCGACTTCGACGAGGCGGTGATCGCGAACTTACAGAAGGGCAAAGCACCTTTGCTGGAGCCGGGCCTTGACGATCTGATCGCTTCGGGGCTCGCGAAGAACTCGCTTCGCTTCACGACCGATCCGAAAAGCGCGTGCGCGAACACCGACTTGCTTTGGGTCTGCTTCGACACGCCGGTCAACGACAACGACGAGTCGGATGTGCCTTTCGTGTTGGAACGTGTGCGTAAATGTCTGCCGCATTTACCGAGCGGTGCGTTGGTGCTGATTTCATCCCAGCTTCCGGTCGGCTCGGCGCGCCAACTTGAATGCGAATTTCCCCAGCTTCACTTCGCCGTATCGCCCGAGAACCTGCGACTCGGCAAAGCCATCGACGCTTTTGAGAAAGCAGAGCGCGCCATTGTCGGCATCCGAACTGACGCCAAGCGCGCGATGCTCGAAGAACTCTTCAAACCGTTCGCCGCGCAGACGATCTTCATGCGCACCGAATCTGCCGAGATGGTGAAGCACGCGCTGAATTCCTTCCTCGCACTGAGCATCACCTTCATCAACGAGATCGCGCGCGTGTGTGAACACGTGGGCGCGGATGCGAAGGAAGTTTCTGTCGGTCTCAAGAGCGAGCCGCGCATAGGCCCGAAGGCTTATCTCGGCCCCGGCGGTCCGTTCGCTGGCGGCACTCTCGCCCGCGACGTCGTGACCTTGACGAAGCTCGGCGCGAATTTCGGTGAATCGCTGCAACTGATTCCTGCGATCAAGCAGAGTAACGATCAGCATCGCAGTTGGGCGTTGCGGCGATTGCAGGCGCGGCTTGGTGAGTTGAAGGGCAAGACGATTGCGGTCATCGGACTGGTTTACACGACGAACACTGACACGCTTCGGCGCAGTGCCGCCGTGGAGCTTTGCCAGGCGCTGCTGAACGCTGGCGCACGCGTGCAGGCATTTGACCCCGCTGTGAAAATCCTGCCCGACGATCTTTCGAAACTGATTCTCGCAAAAGATCTGGCGACTGCCGTAACGAACGCCGATGCCGCAGTGGTCTGCACCGAGTGGCCGGAATTTCGCGAAGCGAATTGGAAGGAACTCACCGCACAGATGTGCGGCAAGGTCATCGTGGATGCGAACCGCTTTCTCGAGAAGCCGCTGCACGGAGTCGCGGTGGAACACATTTCCGTAGGACGCAAATGACAACGGAGCGCGGGACGTACCGAAAGCAAGAAATTAGGGCGGGACGTGCCACGCACCGAGCCGTAAGAAAAATATAAAAGACTGGGAGAAAGACCAAAAAACAAAGAAGCC